>JAKSKC010000035.1 GCA_024401945.1 Bacteroidales bacterium | reverse complement strand
ATGGCCCAGAGGTATTTGTCTATCCTGACGCTGTCCATTATTGCAGATACAGTGCGTAATCAACTTTTCCGGCCGCCTCTCCGCCCTTGATGGCCCTTATTATGTCCAGCGCGAAACTCAGCGAATGTCCGGCGCTCCTTCCGGTGATTATCCTCCCGCATACCACCGACGGCTGCGGATTGAAGGAAGCCCCCCTCGAGGCCAGGTTCCCCTCGAATCCGTCGAAGCAGGTGAACTCCAGACCATCCACATTGTCAAGCCGGCTGAGCACCAGACCCGGGGAAGCGCAGATTGCCGCCAGAGCCCCTCCTGCGTCATAGTGTTCCTGCATGAGCGTTACAAGCTTCCCGCATCCCGCAAGGTTGCGGCTTCCGGGCATACCTCCCGGGAATATCAGGAAATCCTTCGCGTCCGTACCTTCCTGCCCGTTCTGAAGAAGATCCTCGAGCAGGATGTCGCAGCTTATCCTGACTCCGTGCGAGGAAACAGCGTTCAGGCTGTCCGAAACGGAGACCAGACGGCTTTCTATGCCGGCACGCCGCAGGGCATCGTTGGTTGCCAGGGCCTCGCAGTCCTCAAAGCCGTCTGCGATGAAGATATATACACCTTTCATACGGCGAATATACGAAAATTCGGTATCTTTGCGTTATGGAAGAGAAGAAATTATATCCGATGCGCATCTGTTCCCTGCTGGATGAATACGGCTGGGGCAGCGAGGAGTTCAATATGGCGGACCTTGGCTACAGGGACAGTCCCGTGAGGGACGGCTGGCTTGCCGGAAACCTCATCAGCGAGGTTATGGATACCTATATGGACAGGGTTGTCGGTGACAATGTCTTCGAATCCTACGGCAGGCAGTTCCCGGTATGCATAAGGACACTGGACTGCAGGGGAAAGATGCCTCTGCAGGTCAATCCGGAGGATGAACTCGCCGCTGACAGATACGATTTCCTGGGCAAGGAGAAACTCTGGTACGTGGTCTCGGCGGACAGGGATGCGCTCGTGTACCTCGGATTCAGGAAGGATACCGATGCCGACGAACTCTACCGGGCCTGCAATGACGGTACCGTGGAGGGCCTGCTCAACGCGGTGGCCCCGCACGCAGGACAGATCTTCCATATAAGTCCGGGTACGGTGCACGCCCTGTCGGGAAAGATCAGGGTGCTGGAGATAGGGGAGTCCTCACCTCTGGACTTCTGCCTGTATTCCTGGGGACAGGAGGTCCCGGAGGATGAGTTCGATCCGGCCCTCGATTTGGTGGAGGCTCTGGACTTCATTGATTACAAAGCGTATAAAGCTTCTTCCCTGACATCCCTCCCCCAGTTCTCCGCAAGGTTCTTCAATCCTTCGGCTCCGGTTGCTGTCAGTACCGGGGAGAACGGCTCCTTCTTTCTCTACCACTGTCTGGCCGGAAAGATGGAAATAGGATTCAACGATCCGGTTCCCGGACTGAAAACGGTCCTGGAGGCGGGTCAGACAGCACTTGTCCCCGAGGAGGTTGCGGAATTCACCGTAAGTTCCCCGGATAAGGCCTGCCGTGCAGTGGAGGTGTATGTCGAGCGTAGGGAGAAGGCGGATCCGTACATCAATCCTGATGCTGATCCCGAACTGTGATGATCCTTTCGATCCTGCGAGGGACTCTGGTCAGGATCTCGTAAGGGATGGTGCCGAGTATATCGGATAGTTCCGTCACGCGCGGGTCCTCCCCGAAGATGGTGACAGTGTCTCCCACCTTGACGTCGAGTCCGGTCACATCCAGCATGCACATATCCATACAGATATTCCCTATGGTCTTCACGCGTTTCCCGTTGATGCTGAATGAGGCGCGTCCCTGACCGAACTTGCGGTCGATGCCGTCTGCGTATCCCACCGGTATCGTTGCCGTGACGCATCCGTCAGGACCTATCTTCCCGTGCCTTCCGTATCCTATCTCGCCGTCCTCCGCGGACAGTTTCTTGACCTGCAGAACCTTGACTTTCAGCGAAGCTACCGGCTTCAGGGCGGATTCCTTTCCGGGAACCGGGTCTATACCGTATATCCCAAGGCCGAGCCTGACCATATCGAACTGGTACTGGGGGAATCTCTCGATGCCGGCGGTGTTCAGGATATGCCACATGGGGTGGTAGCCGAGCACGCCCTCGATGGTCTTCGCATTGCGCTCGAACATCCTGATCTGCGCCAGGGTGAAGTTGTCATCGTCCTCGTCCGGTTCGTCGGCCACGGCGAAATGGGAGTATATGGATTTGACCCTGACCTGCCTGCAATCCTTCAGGAAATCTGCAAGTTCATCGATCTCGCCGCCCAGGAAGCCCAGTCTGTGCATCCCGGTGTCAAGCTTGATATGTATCGGATAATCTGTGATCCCGCGCTCCTCAAGCAGCTTGCAAAGCGTCTTCAGGGTATCCAGATTCGGGATCCCTGGTTCGAGATGGTACTCCAGAATCTCCGGGAAGAAGTCATTCCCGGCGGTCAGGACAAGTATCGGAAGATAAATTCCCGCTTTGCGGAGTTCGATTCCTTCGACCGGAAGGGCAACGGCAAGGTAGTCGGCGCCCGCCTTCATCATCATGGAGGAGAATTCCACGGCCCCGTGCCCGTAGGCGTTGGCCTTGATAAGCACAAGCAGTTTCGTGGAAGGCTTCAGGTATGAACGGAACAGCCTGTAATTGTGCAGGCAGTTCGGCATGCTGAGCTCCAGTCGGGAAAAATCGTTTTCTCTTGACATATCATACAAAGGTACTAAATTTTGCACTACATTATCAGTGTTTATGGTATATTTGTAAATATGACACAGTTCCTGAAACAGGTTGCGGCGCATTACTGCGATGAACGCGGTCCGGAGGGCTTATGCTTCATTTTCCCGAACCGACGGGCCCTCGTCTTCTTCCGGAAGTATCTGGGGGAGTGCGTTGCCGCTTCCGGTAGTCCGGTGTTCGCTCCGCTCATGTTCACGATGAACGATTTCTTCTATCGTGCCGCCGGGGCAAGGGCGACTGACAGGGTTATCCTGCTCAAGCGTCTCTATGACTGCTATCGTCCGCTTTACGAAAAATCTTCGGGGAGCGTTGCCGAAACCCTTGATGAATTCATTTTCTGGGGCTCTGTCATAATGTCCGATTTTGACGACGTGGACAAATATCTGGTGGATCCGGAAAGGATATTCACCAATATCTCCGAGTTCAGGAACATGCAGACGGACTTCTCGTTCCTAACGGAGAACCAGCGCGAGGCCCTAGAACGTTTTCTCGGGCATTTCAGGGATGAAGGGGATTTCAACCACCGTTTCAGCGCGATGTGGGACCTCCTGCTGCCGCTCTACCGCGACTTCAACGCCCTGCTGTCCAGCCAGTCGCTCAGCTATGAAGGCAAGGTTTACAGGGAACTTGCGGAAAGACTTGCGTCAGAGCCTGCCGTCGATATCCTGAAGCCTTGTTTCGGCGAGGTGAAAAAATACATATTCGTCGGGCTCAACGCCCTGAACGAGTGTGAAAAACTGCTGATGCGCAAACTGCGCGATGCGGGAAAGGCCGAGTTCTGCTGGGATTTCAGCAGCCCTATGATACGCAACGGATGGAACAAATCCTCGTTCTTTATGAAAACCAACGTGGAGATGTTCCCACAGGCCTTCTCACCCGACCCCGAAGGACTGCCGGTGACCGAATTCAATCTTCTCAGCGTCCCTTCCGCGGTCGGCCAGGCGAAGCAGCTTCCGGAGATTTTCAGCAGGATAGGCAGGACCGACATAACGACGGCCGTGGTGATTCCGGACGAGACGCTTCTTCTTCCGGTACTCAATTCGATTCCTGAGGAGATTGACAAATTGAACGTAACAATGGGCTATCCGCTGTCAGGCAGTGCGATATGGCCCCTGTTCAACGATATCTCGGCCCTCCAGATGAATCTGCGCCGCAAGGACGGCATCTGCTATTTCTACCATCGTCAGGTGTGGTCCATCCTATCCAACAGCCTGGTAGGTTCGCTTCTGTCGGACGAAGGCAGGAAGATATGCACTGCGGTACGGGAGGACCACTCCTACTATATAACAGCTGATGCCTTTGCCGGGGACCCCCTGCTTGAATGCATATTCCGTCCGGTGGTGGAGGATGTCCGCTCCGCGGATCCTTCCCTGATAAAGGCCATAGGGGCCTACCAGCTGGAGGTCCTGGAGACAGTCGCTTCCGGCATCAAGGCCTCCGTAACCGATGATGACCTGGAGGATGGACCCGTCTATGCGGGTATGGCGATGGAACTTGATTTCGCGAAAGCCATATACCTATCCGTCAAGAGACTGATGGCGGAGGATTTCGGAATACTTCCAGCCACCTATTTCAAACTGCTCAGGCAGCTGGTTTCCGGCAGCTCCGTCCCTTTCAAGGGTGAACCGCTGAAAGGCCTCCAGATAATGGGACCGTTGGAAACCAGGGCCCTCGACTTTGAAAACATTGTGCTTCTCAGCTGCAACGAGGGCGTGTTCCCGAGGCGCAACGTGGCCTCGTCCTTCGTCCCTCCCGAGTTCAGGAAGGGCTTCGGTCTGCCGACCTACGAATTCCAGGATGCCGTATGGGCCTATTATTTCTACAGGATGATCCAGCGTGCGCGCAGGGTCTGGATGCTGTATGATTCCCGAACGGAAGGGGTCAGGGGAGGCGAGATGAGCCGCTATGTCCGTCAATTGGAACTGCATTTCGGTGTGAAGGTCAATCACTTCGTGGCTGACTCCGCGGTGGGGGAGGCATCCGTACCGGCCGCCGTCAAGAAGCTTCCGGAGCACATTGAACGGCTGAAGGATGGCTGCCTTTCCGCATCCTCGTTGCAGAATTACCTTTTCTGTCCGGCCAAGTTCTTCTATTCCAAGGTGGAAGGTCTGAAGAAGGAGGATGAGGTGGCGGAATCGCTCGACAGCGGAATGCTAGGGGACGTGTTCCACAGGACAATGCAGTCCCTCTACTCGGAGGGGAACGGGACAATGTCGCTGGAACGGCTTCAACGGATGCTCAGGGAGAGGGAGCGGATCTCCGGAATAGTCAGGGGCCACATAATGGAGAGGCTAAGGACATTCGAGGTGTCGGGGCGCAACCTCATCTGCGAGGATATCATACTGCGTTATGTGATGAAAACCCTGTCGGCGGATATCGAGTATCTGAAGTCCTGCGGGGTGACCTCGATGAAGATCCTGGGTCTGGAGTCGAAGAAGTACTCGACTATGGACGGATTCCGGATAATGGGGATAATGGACAGGATCGACAGCGTGGCTCCGGGACAGGTGAGGGTGGTTGACTACAAGACCGGCAAAGTGACGGACGAGGATTTCAGGATAGACGCCGACAATGCGGAAAAGGTCGTCGGGGCACTTTTCGGCACGGATAACTCGAAACGTCCGAAGATCGCCCTTCAGCTGTATCTTTACGATTATCTTATGCAGCAGGACGCTGACGGAAGGGGCAGAAGGATAGAGAATTCCATATATCAGCCCGTGCGCCTTTTCACCGGGAAAGTGGAGAACGTGGCATTGAACACCGAATTCTGTGAACTCATGAGGGAGCGCATCGGCGGACTCCTCGCCGAGATATCCGATCCGGCTGCAGACTGGAAGCGCACGGACGATACCAGGACCTGTGATATCTGTGATTTTAAAAAGATTTGCGGAAGATGAAACTGATGAAGGCAAGTGCGGGATCCGGAAAAACCCACAATCTCTCGCAGACATACATAAACCTGCTGCTCAATTCTCCTGAGGACCATCCGTACAGGCATATCCTGGCAGTCACCTTCACCAACAAGGCTACTGAGGAGATGAAGTCCAGGATACTTAAGGACCTGGCGGAACTGTCCTCCACCAATCCGAAGGCGGAGAAGATCCTGGTGGAACTGCTGCACGATTATTCCGCCTTTTCGGTAAGCACCATTGACCGTTTCTTCCAGCAGACCCTCAAGTCCTTCTCAAGGGAGATAGGCCGTTTCGCGGATTATCAGATAGAACTGGACAGGAATTCGCTGATATGCGAGGCTATGGACAATATCCTCGACTCACTGACCGAGGACAAGACGGAACTGCTCTCCTGGATAAGGCAGAGCGTGAGCGAGACCCTGGAAAAGGGAAACAAGGTGAGCATAGAGGATGGCCTGTACGAGATAGGCAAAAGGCTGAAGTCGGAGGAGCACAGGAAACTCGCCGAGTTGAACGGGATCAAGGCTGCCGAGGAATTCCCTCCGCAGAGGCTTGCCGCCATAAGGAAGGAGTGCCGTGCGGTTATGAAGGATTTCGAGGCGAAGGCAGCGGCTCTGGGAATTTTACGTGGCGACAACGGGGCGTACAAGGTCCCATCCAGGACGGCCAGGGCCAAGTCTCCCGAACTGGACGAACTGTTCGGGAGGCCGTATGATTTCTTCGTTACAGCCTCCATCCTCGATTCGATGGTCTTCAACCTGGGTCTGGCCTCCGAATTCAACAGGGAGTTCTCCAACCTTCTTCAGGAGAAGAATGTCATGTGCCTTGATGAGTCCAACACCGTGCTCAGGGATATTATCGACGGGTCCGACGCTCCTTTCGTGTATGAGAAGACGGGAGTGCGCTACGACCACTTCCTGCTGGACGAGTTTCAGGACACCTCCAATATCCAGTGGTCCAATTTCCTTCCCCTGCTGAAGGAAAGCGAGAGCCGGGGCAACGACAACCTTATAGTTGGGGACGTGAAGCAGAGCATATACCGCTTCCGCGATTCCGAATGGAAACTTCTGGCCTCAGAGGTGGACGGATGCTTCCCGGGGGCGGCTACAGTCCAGCTGAGGGACAACTGGCGCAGCTCCGACAGCATAGTTCATTTCAACAACGGTCTTTTTGAATGGATTGCCGGGAATATCGGCCTGAAGGATATATATTCTGATGTGGCGCAGGGTCTGGGACGCCGGCACGAACAGTGCGGGAACGTGAAGGTGGAATTCCGTTCCGACCAGGTGGATGCCGTGCTGGAATCAGTGCGCAGGGCCTTGGATGCAGGTGCCCGGTACAGCGACATCGGTATACTGGTAAGGAACGGACAGCGGGGAGCCCTTATTGCAAACAGGTTGATTTCCGAGGGGATACCTGTCATCTCCGATGACTCCCTGAACGTCAAGACAGCACTCAGCGTGCGCACCCTTGTGAGCCTGCTGGCCGGGATGGACAACCCCGACAACAGCATCTACGCCTATCTGGCCGGAAACCTCAATGTGGACTACCCGTCTGAATATCATTCCCTTGTAGATTTGTGTGAGGCCCTGATCCGCTCAATGCGCGATGCCGATCCGGAACCGTTCGCCAGAGAATACCTTTATGTCCAGTCCTTTATGGACTTCGTGCACAACTGGGTCGCAGCCAACGGAAACAGCATCAGGGAGTTCATCAGATACTGGGAAAATCCGGATACCAGATGCACACTCAGTTCACCCGGAAGTTCGGATGCTGTCAGGATACTCACGATACACAAGTCCAAGGGGCTTGAGTTCAATTATGCCATCGTGCCTTTCACCGACGATATCGTGCTGTACAAGTATGACACCCACTGGTGCCCTCTGAACACTGCGGGTACACCGTTCAGCGACGCCCTGGACGGCATATATCCCGTTTCTCTTTCGAGCACCGCGGAAAACAGCCTGTTCCGCGACAGTCTTCAGAAGGAGAGGTTCCTGCAGCTCGTGGACAATATGAACATCCTTTATGTGGCATTGACAAGGCCGCGCAAGTGCCTGCATATCATAGCGAAGGTCCCTTCGAACGCCTGTGCCTCCACCGTAGGGAAGGCGGTTATGAAATATTCCAATTTCTCGGAGCTCATATTCCATTATCTCGGAGGTCAAAGCTGCTTCGAACTTGGCCCTATGTATGATTTCACCCGTATGGAGAGGAAAGAGGAGACCGTCGCGGCTTCCTTCCCCGCCTCCTACAGGTCCTATCCTGTAGGAAAAAGACTTCAGCCGTCGGCCGATGCCGCTGAGTTCTTCGGGGAGGACGGTCTTACCGGAGCCCAGGCCTCGCCGCGATTGAAGGGCATTGTGCTTCACCGCATCATGGAGGAGATACGCGTGGCGGCGGACCTGAGGCCCGCCGTCACGGCAGCCGTCTCCGACGGACTGCTCGGCCCCGCCGAAGGCGAGGCCGCCTATCTCCTCCTCACAAAGCGCATTGCTTCACATCCGGCGTGGTTCCCCTCCGATCCTGCATCCGTCCGCAACGAAGTCTCCATAATAGGCCCGGACGGCAGCGAACACCGGCCTGACAGGGTGGTTGAACTCCCTGATGGAAGCGTTGACATCATCGATTATAAATTCGGCAACGAATCGCCGAAATACATAAGCCAGGTGCAGCAATACGCAAGACTGTACCGTCAGCTCGGGTTCGCGCGGGTCAACGGTTACGTATGGTATGTGAATGATGATTACCTGAGGTCAGTCACTATCCAGGAACTGCCGGCTGACGAGCTGTCGTAACTGAATGCGGACTTGTCCGCTGAAGGGGATTCCACCTTGACGGATGTCATCTTGAAATCGTATTTCTTTCTGTCCTCAGGCACCGAGAACACCCCGTTGAGGAAATCCTTGCCGCTTTTCGTGACACTTGTCCTTTTGAGAAGCTGTTTCGGGTTCGTGATGCCTCCTGGGAGCGGTTCGGCATCCTGGATCGTGATTTCCATAGCCTGCCTGTCAACGATCCACAGTGTCGTTCCGTCGCAAATGTATGAGACGTTGTTGACTGTTACACGGTAGCAGTCCTTCTGTATCAGGGCGTCACCATAGTACATTACGCTGCCGTTCTGCTCGGAGAAACTGATGCTGAAGCTTACGCGCCTGCTGCCGATGTCCTCGGCAAACCTGTTCACGTCGATGTGCTGTGCCTCCGCAACGAATGCGGAAACAATGCATAGAAGTATGAGGGTCAGTTTCTTCACTTAACGAAATGTTTCAGGATTTCTTCCAGGTTGTCAAGGTCAGGGACAAGTACCTGACGCGGTTTTGAACCTTCCTGAGGGCCTACTATTCCGGCGGCTTCCAGCTGGTCCATCACCCTTCCTGCCTTTGCATATCCCATACCAAGTTTGCGCTGGAGGTCCGAAGTCGAGCCTCGTTGTGTCGTAACCACCATCCTTGCAGCCTCTTCGAACCTGCTGTCCAGATCCGTCATATCGACGGCTCCGCCGCCTGCCTCCCCGGTTGCCTCGGCCGCTGACGGGAGATAATAAGGATGGCTGTATGACCTTGCATAGCCGTGTTGCTCTCCGACAAAGCCCGTTACACGGTCAATCTCCTCACCGCTGACATAGCCGCACTGGATTCTTTCCGTGTCGATACCGGCAGAGAAGAGCATATCCCCCCGGCCAATGAGCTTCTCCGCGCCAGGGGAGTCGAGAATTGTCTGTGAATCCACCCTGGACGCCACTCTGAAGGCGATCCTCATAGGGAAGTTGCTCTTGATCACACCGGATATTACGTCCACTGAAGGACGCTGTGTCGCCAGAATCACGTGAAGACCGGCCGCACGTCCCTTCTGAGCCAACCTGATGATGGAGTTGGTGATGCTCCTTGATGCGGCCCTTGCCTCAGGCGAAGCTCCGGTGGTCATTGTAAGGTCGGCGTACTCATCCACCACGACAACTATGTAAGGGAGGAACTTGTGACCTTCATCCGGTCTCAGCTTGCGCTCCTTGTATTTCGCGTTGTACAGCTTTATGTTGTTGACACCGGCATTTGACAGAAGTTCATATCTTTCATCCATCTCAATGCACAGTGAACGGAGTATCTTCTCGGCGTTCTTCGGTGTCTTGACAATGGCGTTGGCCTGCTCGTCCTTTTCGGATTCGCTGTCGGGGAGAACTGCCAGATAATGGTGCAGGAGCTCTCCGTACGCCGAGAATTCGACCATTTTCGGGTCGATGAAGACGAATTTCAGTTCGGACGGATGGCGTGAGTACAGCAGGGAGCTAACGATGACGTTCAACCCCACTGATTTTCCCTGTTTCGTCGCTCCCGCAACGAGAAGGTGAGGCGCGTCAGCAAGATCGAAAACCTTTACTTTCTGGGTGATCGTATATCCTATTGCCACAGGCAGGTCAGCCTTGCTTTCTCTGAATGCAGGGTCATTGAGCAGGGCTTTGAGCGGCACAGTGCTGGAATAGTCGTTGGCCACCTCTATGCCCACAGAATCGGACAGGGTCACGACCCTGACACCTTTGGCCCCGAGGGAGATGGCTATGTCCTCCTGAAGTTTCTTTATGTCCGATATCTTGACTCCGGGAGCAGGATAAACCTTGTACAATGTGACGGTAGGTCCCACTATGGCCTTCACGTCCTGAAGCTGGATCCTGTAGTTGGCGAGGACCGCGCGGATCTTGTTGTTGTTGCGGTTCAACTCGTCGCTGCCCACCTCGTGCCTGTTGGTTGAGTGGTTGTCCAGAAGTTCAAGTGAAGGAAATTTGTATTTGGGCAGTCCGTCCGGCGGGTCCAGGCGGTTGTCTATTGGCTTGAGTTCTTCGACCACTGTGGTGCTGAGCCCGTCCGTGTTGTCTATTATCTCGAAATCTCCCTCGGCCTCGACAGGTTCCACGGTCTTGACAGCGCTTTTCTCCGGTGCTGTCGCAGCTGTCGTGGTCAATTCCGGCGCAGGCTCCTGAGGAGGTTCCTGAACCTTTATCATCTCCGTTACAGGCTCAATCCCGGATGCCGCCTCCTGCGCAGGCTGCTGTGCAGGTACTGTATCCCGGGTGTTCTGCATCTTTCCGCTCAACCAGTCCGCAAGTCCGTGAATGCAGAGCAGGGCGGTGCAGATGATGATCAGGGCGAGCAGGAGACCGGTGCCCACCTTGCCTATCAGTCCTTCCAGTCCTCCTGCGATGAACGATCCGAAAGGTCCTCCAAGTCCGTTGCAGAATGCATTCGAGAAGCTGAACAGGTCACCTATATAGGCCAGTGTAACTGACAGTATAACGGTCAGGAGAGCTATGTAGAAGCCGAACTTGAGGATATTGATCCTGCCGCTTCCCTTTATCATCCTGATGCTGAATGCTCCCAGAATGACAGGTACGGCCAGGCTGCATATTCCCAGACATCCGCTTACGAATAATCTGCCGATGCCGTAGCCCAGACTCCCGCACAGGTTGGCCGCGCAGGTGGTGATGCCCATATCCTCCTTCCAGGTGAAGAGATACGACACTATCGAAAGAAGGATATAGACTGTAACTGATGCGAGGACTATTCCCGAAATCCCTGCTATCGGTTTCTTCATTACTGACCTCCTTTCTTCTTGTTCTGTTTGCGATTGTTCTTCCTGTTCCTTCCCTGCTTGTTGCCTGCCTGCCCGACGTTGATGCCGAGTGTCGGTCTTGAATAGTTCTGATTCTCAGATATCTTGCTGAGAATCAATCCCTCCGGGATGGTGATCCTGCCATCGGAGAGCTTGACTATATCGTTGAAGATTGTTTCGTCAGCCACCGAATCCTTGTTCCATATGAGATACTGCTGACGCATATAGACGGCGAGCGAGCGTATGAGCGCAGTCTTTGTCTCGCCTTCCGGTTCCGTTGTTATCAGGTCGATGATCTTCTCGATGTTCCTTCCGTAGTGGGTCGCGCGTATCTTCGTGTCCTTCATGGGGATGGATACAGGACGGGTATTGAATTCAGCTTCCGTCGGACAAGGGTACGGGGAATCGATGTCAAGGTC
>JAKSKC010000034.1 GCA_024401945.1 Bacteroidales bacterium | reverse complement strand
CCTGCTGCAGACGCCATACCCAAGCCTCTATCTCGTCCTCGGCGGGTTCGCGTCCCATCAGCGCCTCGTAGAGCTTGATAACGTAGTGTCTGTCGCAGAGGTTCATTACCTTGAATTCATCCACGAAGAAGAAGACTACCGCGATGATCGCGAATATTATGAACACCCTGAGGTATCCTCCTATTATCTGGCTCCCCACGGTTGCTATAGTGTCTGCGAAATAGCAGCCGAGTCCTACAGGTGCCAGCATCATCACCACGTTCATCATCTTGATGGTGACATCCATTCCCTGCTGGAGCAATCCGGCTATCCTGTCAGCCCCGGCCATTGCCGTACCCACGCCGAAAAGAACGGCGAACACTATGAGGGGAAGCAGGTTAGATTTTGAGAACAGGGAGAAGAAGTCGTCCGACGTGAGGGCGTGCACCAGGGTGTCACCCGCCGATACGGGGTCATGTATCTCGCCTATCTTGACAACCGAAAGTATATAGCTCCTGTCCAGATCCTCTATCGGACTGATCAGCAGCATAAGGATATATCCGACGATGGCGGCGATTATGGACATTCCCAGGAATACGAGGATTATCCTCCCCATGGTCTTTCCCATTATGCCGTTCTTCTTCATGTTGCATATCGAAGATGAAACGCTGAAGAACACTACCGGAACCACAAGCGTGAACAGAAGGTTCATGAAGATCTGGCCTATGGGGGCTACAACGCGGGCCTTTTCTCCGAATATTGCACCGAAGGCGGCACCTGCGGCCACTGAAGCCAGAAGTATTATGGAGGATATGTTGTTTTTCAGGATATTGTTCATTTCGCTTCGATTTGGACAGCAAAGATATTAAATAATAACTTATATTTGTAATTCACGCGATGTAATAATGGCATTGAAGGTCAAAACGGTATGGTATTGCAGTTCCTGCGGGAACGAAAGTCCCAAATGGATGGGGCGCTGTCCCGCTTGCGGAGAATGGAACACCATGGTGGAGGCTCCCGTCGAGAGGAAATCGGCCCCGGCCCTGTCTTCAATGCAGCGCGCAGCTGACAACAAACCCCTTCAGCTCAGCGGGGTGAGCAGCGACGCCGAGGACAGGATCTCGCTCGGCAACCCCGAGTTGGACAGGATTCTGGGAGGAGGGCTTGTTCCCGGCAGTCTGGTCCTCGTAGGAGGTGAACCGGGCATAGGAAAGTCCACCCTTTCACTCCAGATACCTCTTTTCTGCCCCTCCCTGAGGACTCTTTACGTGTCGGGGGAGGAGAGCGCGAAGCAGGTGAAGATGCGCGCCTCCAGGCTGGGAGGTGACATCTCCGGATGCTTCATTTTCTGTGAGACTTCGATGGAAAGCATCCTCGGGGAGGCTGCCGCGATGAAGCCGGACCTTATGATCGTGGACTCCGTGCAGACTATGATGTGTGAATCAGTGGATTCCACTCCGGGTTCCGTATCACAGATAAAGGAAGTTGCCTCGAGGCTTCTGCGTTTCGCCAAGGAAAGCGGCATCCCCGTCATACTGATCGGCCATATAACCAAGGACGGATTCATTGCCGGACCGAAGATACTGGAGCACATAGTCGATGTGGTCCTGCAGTTCGAAGGGGAGAACAGGGGGGCCTACCGTCTGCTGAGAAGTATCAAGAACCGTTTCGGAAGCACCAGTGAACTGGCGGTGTTCGAGATGACGGGAAGCGGCCTCAGGGTGGTCAGCAATCCTTCGGAACTGCTCATACCGATGCACGGGGAAGACCTCAGCGGAACAGCCGTCTGCGCTATGCTGGACGGGACAAGACCTATGCTTTTCGAGGTCCAGGCCCTTGTGAGCTCGGCCGTTTACGGCACTGCGCAGCGGTCGGCCACAGGTTTTGATGCGCGCAGGCTCAATATGCTGCTCGCGGTGCTCGAGAAGCGCGCGGGTTTCCATCTGAGCGCGAAGGATGTGTTCCTGAATATGGCCGGAGGCCTGAAAGTCAGCGATCCAGCCTGCGACCTGGCGGTCATAGCGTCAGTGCTTTCCTCCAATTTCGATTACGCCATAGCTTCCGACGTATGCTTCGCCGCGGAAGTCGGTCTCAGCGGCGAGATCAGGCCGGTCGGGCAGACTGACCGGAGGATATCCGAGGCGGCCAGGCTCGGGTTCAAAAAGATATTCGTATCCTCCTTCACTCCGGAAGGCCCTGTCGCTGAGGGAATACAGGTGATCAAGGTGGCTGACGTGCCAGAACTGGTAAAAAAACTTTTCAAGTGATGGAACTGTTCTATTCGGATGACATCCGTGCCGGGATATGCACTCTCAATGAGGAGGAATCCGTACATTGTGTCCGTGTGCTGAGGCACAGGGAGGGTGATGTCATATCGGTAATCGACGGGAAGGGAACCCTTCTGGAATGTTCCATTACCGACGCATCCCCGAAAGGCGCCTCGGCCCGCATCCTTTCCGAGACCGGGAACTGGGGCTCGCATCCGTACAGCCTGCATATCGCGGTATGTCCCACCAAGAACAACGACCGTACTGAATGGTTCGCGGAAAAGGCGACTGAGGTCGGTGTGGACAGGATATCCCCGGTGATAGGGGACAGGTCCGAGAGGAGGGTCTTCAAATCCGACAGGTTGAGGAAGATAGTCCTGTCAGCGGCCAAGCAGTCCCTCAAGGGGGCGGTACCCGTGGTCTCCGAGACTGTGAGCGTCCGCGAGTTCATCGCGGCTGCGCCTGCGGATGCCCTCAGGATGATCGCCTACTGTTTTGAAGGTGACACGGAGAGGATATCGATGAAGGAGGCTGTCGGAAATTCGGAATATGACAGATTCGTGGTTATGATAGGGCCTGAAGGTGATTTTTCCCCGGAGGAGGCAAGACTGGCCGTGGAAGCCGGGTTCATCCCCGTCCATCTCGGTCCTTCCAGGCTCCGTACCGAGACAGCCGCGGTCACTGCTGCTGAAATAGTCTATAATAAATATTGTTTATGACAACGGTTACAAAATCCAAACGTTATGTGTCACTCGATGTCCTCCGCGGACTGACGGTAACATTCATGTGTATGGTCAACAATCCGGGAAGCTGGGCGCATATGTACGCCCCGATGGAGCACGCGCCCTGGACCGGATGCACTCCTACCGACCTGATTTATCCTACTTTCATCTTCTGTATGGGCTGCGCGATGGCATTCTCCCTTGCAAAGTATGAAGGAAACGAAGCTGCGGCGGTGTGGAAGATAGTAAAGAGGTCCATAGCCATCTTTGCGCTGGGATTCATCCTCATCCTTTATCCTTTCTTCCCTACTGAGGGAGGACATCTGGTATTCGGATGGGACAACTGGATAGAATGGTTGCAGGGCAAGAGGATATTCGGCGTCCTGCAGAGAATAGCCTGTGCGTATCTCATAGGCGGACTGCTTGCGGTCTGGCTCAAAACCCCGAAGAAAATAGCCGTGGCGGCAGGGCTCCTGCTTGTTGTCTATACAGCCATCCTCGTCATTTTCGGAACAGACCCGGGTCCGTTCACACTCGAGGGCAATATCTCGAGAAAGATTGACGTGGCCCTGCTCGGCGACAACCACGTATATCACGGATACACATACGAGGACGGTACAAGGGCGGCGTTCGATCCCGAGGGACCTCTCGGAGCCGTTTCAGCGGCCGCATCCTGCCTCATAGGCTATCTCGTCGGCCTTCTCATCAGGCATACCGAAAAGACCGGTTCCGACCGCAACGAGATGGTCAACAGGATTTTCGTGGCAGGTCTGGTCAGCCTTGCCCTCGGCGAGATCCTCAGCATCTGGATACCTATCAGCAAAGCCCTCTGGACAGCTTCATACGTCGTTTATTCAGCCGGCTGGGCCATGGTGCTCCTGGCATTCTTCACCTTCTGCATAGACCTCAAGGGTATCGAGAAGCCTTTCAAGCCTTTCAAGGTGATGGGAATGAACGCCATGATGGCCTTCATCCTCAGCGCCGTATTCGCCAAGAGCTACCAGTTCGTAGGCTGGAGCCCGTCAAAGTATTTCGGCGCCGACAACTTCATGTCCCTGGTGTACTCCTGCATCTTCGCAGGTGTTATTATGGCAATACTCTGGGTTCTCTACAAAAAGAAGATTTTCGTAAGGCTCTAGTATGTACGTCGGCCTGATAAGCGACACGCACGGGATATTCAGTCCCGGTTTCAAGGAGTTCCTCGAGCCGGTGGACTGTATCTGGCACGCGGGTGACTGGGGCGGGGATGAGAATTTCCATCTCCAGATATCCTCATTCAAACCCGTCGTCGGGGTTTACGGAAACTGTGACGGCCAGCCCGTGCGCGGCCTGTATCCGGCGCACACGTTCTTCGAGTGCGGAGGGATGGGCGTGCTGATGACCCATATCGGAGGTTCTCCCGGTCATTATGACCTCAGGGCACAGGCTCTCATAGAGAATTACAGACCTCAGATATTCGTGTGCGGGCACTCGCATATATTGAAAGTTGCACCCGACAGGAAATACGATATGCTCTATATCAATCCGGGAGCGGCGGGGCTTCTGGGATGGCAGACGGTGAGAACGGCGCTCCGTTTCAGGATAGAGGATTCGGAAGTGAAGGATATGGAGGTGTTCGAACTTAAAAAATGTTAATAAAATATTTGATAAATTGCTAAATAACTGTACATTTGCGGCTGTGGAAATTTCCGCAAAAATAGTTTAACTGGTTAAATTAAAATTTACTATGAAGAAGGTATTTTCTGTATTCGCAATCGCAGCAATGATCGTTGCTGTTTCTGCTTGCGGTAACAAGAAGGCTGAAGAGGCTGTTGAGGCTGCTCCTGTTGAGGAAGTTGTTGACACCTGCGCTTGCGCTTGCGACAGCTGCGAGAAGTGCGACAGCTGCGAGAACTGCGAGAATTGCGAGAAGGCAGTTGAGGAAGCTCCTGCACAGGCTGAGTAATCTCAAGATTGCTTTTATGAATGAACTCGGGGCAAACCTCGAGTTTTTTTGTTTTCTTTGCAGTATTAAGTTGAAAGGATGGAAAAAGGAAAGACAGTTCTAGTATCAGGAGGCGCAGGGTTCATAGGCAGCCACGTGACGGTCGAAGTGAGACAGGCGGGATATGATGTCATCATCGCCGACAATATGTCCAATTGCGATGATACGAATTATAAAGGTGTATGCAGCATTCTCGGAGAGAAACTGCCTTTCATCAGGATGGATTTCTGTGATTCGCAGGCTGTGGATGCCCTTTTCAGGGAAAACAGGATAGACGCGGTCATCCATTTTGCGGCGTACAAGGCCGTCGGTGAATCCGTTGCCGAACCTCTCAAATATTACAGGAACAATCTCATCTCCTTTCTGAATATCCTTGAGGCCGCCAGAAGCGCCGGAGCCTGCAATGTGCTGTTCTCCTCTTCTGCCACGGTCTACGGCGAGCCGGAGACGAGCCCTGTCACGGAAGAGTCCCCCAGGCAGCCGGCCGCATCCCCTTATGGGAACACGAAGCAGATGTGCGAGGATTTCCTCAGGGATTGCGTCAAGGCGTACAAGGGTATCAAGGGCACGGCCCTCAGGTATTTCAATCCTATAGGGGCCCATCCTTCAGCACTGATAGGCGAACTTCCGAGGGGAGTCCCCAACAATCTCGTACCGTTCATCACCCAGACTGCAATAGGCAGAAGGGAGTGCCTGAAGGTGTTCGGCAATGACTATCCTACAGCTGACGGCACCTGCGAGAGGGATTATATTGACATAGTCGATCTGGCCAGGGCCCACGTCGCCGCCGTATCCAGGATGCTTGAGGGCAGGATGGAAGAAGATTACGAGGTGTTCAACATCGGTACCGGCAAGCCTTTGTCCGTGCTCGGGATCATCAATGCCTTCGAACGTGTCAACTCCTTGAAACTCAATTGGGAATTCGCTCCGAGAAGAGAAGGGGACGTCACGGCTATCTGGGCCGATCCCTCACTTGCCAACGAGAAGCTCGGATGGAAGGCGGAACGCAATATAGACGATACTCTGGCCGCCGCCTGGGCCTGGGAGAAACGTCTTGCCGGGAAGGACTAGCCCCTTATTATCTCGATCTCGCCCCTCAGACCGACCTTCAGTATCTGGGATGCCTGACCGGTTGATCCCTGTTCCAGGGACTTGGGCAGTATATAATCCACGGCGTCCTTTATCTCCTGAGGTATCTCATCGAATTTCTTCGGGGTAGGTTCCCCTGAGATGTTTGCCGAAGTGCTCACGAGCGGTTTGCGGAGTTTCCTGACCAGATTCACGCAGAAATCGTTCATGGGGATGCGTATTCCGACGGATCCGTCAGCGGCCATTGTGCTCGGTGCGAGCAGCTGTCCCTGAGGATAGATTATCGTCATCGGGCGGTCGTTCACCTCCACGAGGTCAATTGCGATGGATGGTATCTCGCGCACGAACCTGGCCACCATGTCCAGGTCGCTTGCGAGAAGGACAAGGGATTTGCTGTCAGCCCTTTTCTTGATTTCGAAAACCTTGCGGACCGCTTCTTCATTGGTCGCGTCGCAGCCTATTCCCCAGACCGTATCGGTAGGGTAGAGGATTATCCCCCCTGATTTGAGGACCTCCAGGGCCTCCTTGGTTATTTCGTTTATATCCATTTTTCAGTTCCTGTCGAACAGGGTTCTTTTTTTCTTCCAGTAGAATATCAGCAGGAATGCGAAGATCATCCCTCCCAGGTGGGCGAAGTGGGCGATTCCGTCACCGCTCAGGAAAACTCCGGTAAGTATTTCGATGGCCGCGAAGATGATCACCATCTTCCTGGCGCTGAGCGTGACCGGAGGGAAGAGCAGCGTAAGTCTGGAATCAGGGAAAAGCATCGCGTAGGTGAGGATCACTCCGTAGATTGCACCTGAAGCGCCCACCACAGGGGCCGATGTCCCGCCTCCGAAAAGCGCCATCACCGCCATATGGAAAGCGGCCGCCCCGAGTCCGCTGACCAGATAGAGGATAAGGAATTTCTTCTCGCCGATGATCCTTTCAACAACGCTGCCGAATATGAGCAGGGCGTACATGTTGAAGAATATGTGGGCGAATCCGCCGTGTACGAACATATGTGTCAGCGGCTGCCAGAACCTGAACATCGGGGATGCAGGGTAGTACATCGCGAAAAGTCTGTAGATCAGACCGCTGTTGAGCATAGTCGCGACGAAAACGATAACATTGGTCAGGATAATGTTCCTGGTGACTTTCGGTAGGTTGTCAAGTAGTCTCATCAGAATTTCTTGTCAAGGTCCTCGACGGAGAGTATACAGCTGATTTTCTTCCCGTCCGAGGTGATTTCGGAATTTGAACTGGCAAAAAGCGTGTCAAGAAGTCTGGCGGCATCTTGCGGAGAGCATAGCTTTTCGGCGTTGGAGGCCTCCAGGACAGCGAATTTATGTGCCAGGGAGGACTGCATCAGCTCTGACAAAGAGGCAGTGTTCTCTGACAGAATTGCACAGATGTCACTGACAAGTTCCTCGATCCGCCCGTTTTCGCAGGAATAACCTTCCGGAACTCCGTTCACCACGACGGTGTCGTTCCCGAAAGGGGTTATGTCGAATCCCAGGCTTGAAAGCATCCCCGCATTGTCCTCTATCGTGAGTCTGTTCTGCACCCCGACGTTGACCTGAACCGGGAACAGGGCCGTCTGTGTGACGTGACCGTTCCTGGACAGGCTCTCCAGGGCCCTGTCATAGAATATCCTTTCCCTCGCCCTCCGGATGTTGACGACCAGCACCCCTGAACTTGCGGGCGTGAGTATGTACCTGTTCTGTACCGTGATAGTGCTCCTTCCGCTCAGCACCCTGTCCTCGAACAGTTTGCCGTAATTCACGCTTCTGTCCACGAACCGCCCGTCTCCGTTTCCGGCAGCTCTGTTGTAATCCACTTCGGCGAAGGGGTTGTACTCCGGATTCATAGCCGGGGTGAGATCGAACGGCGAGTTCCCCCTGAACTCTTCGAAACTCCTTCCCAGTTCAGGCAGCTCCACGCTCCCTTCCCTGTCGAAATCTATTCCGTCCCCGAAGGAATTCCTGCCGAGTACTTCCTTGACACTGGCGTAGACAGCCTGGAATACGACGGAATCATCCTCGAACTTCACCTCCGTCTTGGTAGGATGGATGTTGACGTCGACGCCCGACGGATCGATATCTATGAAAATGAAATAGGCCGGATTGCTTCCCTCCGGGATAAGAGCTTCGTAGGCCTTCAGCACCGCCTTGTGAAGATAGCTGCTGCGGAAATATCTTCCGTTGACGAAGAAATACTGTTCCCCCGGTGTCTTCTTCGCATTCTCCGGTTTGCCGACGAATCCGTGTATTGCAAGCAGCGGAGTCTTGACATCTATGTCGACGACCGTTGATGCAAGGTTGCTTCCCAGCAGGTCTAGAATCCTGAGTTGCAGTGATTGGGCCTTCTTCAGGGAATAAATGTCCCTGCCGTGGTGGCGGAGCGAGAATGCAATGTCCGGATGTGCCAGGCAGATGCGGGAGAACTCCTCGACTATGTGCCGGAACTCCACATTGTCAGATTTGAGGAACTTGCGTCTCGCAGGGGTGTTGAAGAAGAGGTTCCTCACGGAGAAATTGGAGCCGGCGGGACAGGCGCATTCCCCGACAATGACTTTGCCCGGGGTGCCGATGCTTACCGTCGTGCCCGTCTGGTCCTTCTCCCTGCGCGTCTTGAGCGTTATCTCGCCCACTGCCGAAATGGATGGAAGGGCTTCGCCCCTGAATCCGTAGGTCAGGATTCCCGAAAGGTCCTCCGCCTCGGCGATCTTGGACGTGGCGTGTCTCTCGAAACACAGCACAGCATCGTCCCTGCTCATCCCGACACCGTTGTCTATCACCTGGATGAGTGTCCTTCCGGCATCGGTTATTATGACATTGACCTGGGTCGCGCCGGCGTCCACCGCATTTTCCGTCAGTTCCTTGACTACGGAAGCAGGTCTCTGCACGACCTCCCATGCGGCGATAAGATTGGCGATATTGCCGGGAAGAACCTTCAACTTGCCCATACTTTCTACAGCAATGAATAGAATCTGGCTATGTATATGAGCACAACGGCCACCAGGAGAAGGCCCACCAGGCCTATGATGTTCTGCGCCCTGTTCCCTGACGTGCGGCTGCGCTTGTACCTCCCGTCGCGCAGCGATCCCTGGATCGAGGAGCCCGGAACATAGTTTTCCTTCTTCATCTCCTTGTCCATCGTACCGTCAACCTTTCCGAACTTCTGCCGGCGCTCGTCCTCTTCCTGATTGTAGTATATAGGTTTGTAGTTGAACACCCTGTGCTCCTGTTCACCGAAAAAATTGAAAATGCCCATAAAACCGAACGCTTTTTGCAAATATAATAAAAAAGGGTCACCTGGACATTTCGGGTGAAGGAATACCCATAAAAAAAGCCATCCGGAATAACGGATGACGGCATATATGGAGTTCCGATTCCCCTTGATATCCGGGTCAATCGTATTTTTGTAGCGGGAGTGGGTCACGATCCCACGACCTCCGGATTATGAATCCGACGCTCTAACCAGCTGAGCTACCCCGCCATCATTTTGGGACTGCAAAGTTAGATTAAAAAAAACCAAAAACAAATTTTTCATATCTTTGTGCCCTGTATGATTGCGGATTGCCTGCTGGACATATTGAAGAATTCGATCCTCATCACGGGCCTTGTGGCGATAATGATGATGATGATCGAACTTTTCAACATCGAGTCCCGGGGGCATTTCTTTTCCGGCCTGAAGCAGAGCCGTGTTGGAAGCGTCGTCGTGGGCGCGCTGCTCGGTTCCATCCCGGGCTGTATGGGAGGGTTCGCCACGGTGTCCCTCTACACCCATGGAATGATTTCCTTCGGCGCCCTCATAGCGATGATGATAGCATCCTCCGGTGACGAGGCGTTCGTGATGCTCGCCACCATGCCGCGCGAATCGCTGTGGATTTTCGCCCTGCTGTTCGGTATCGCAGTGATTGCGGGCGTCCTGGTGGATGTCTTCTTCAAGAAGCAGCCCAGGATGCACTGTCCCGAGCATTACGAGATACACGAAGGTGTGGAGTCCGCAAGGCATCTCGGCTGGAAGAGGGCTGTGCTCTTTGTCGGAGTGGCTCTTTTCATAGCGGCCCTCGGTTTCGGAATGCTTGAACACGACCATGCGGATGAGAGCGGAAGCGGAGGGATCAATCTTCTCAGCGAGGACTGGATGAACATAATGTTCGCCATCCTCAGCATAGGGGTCCTGGTCGTGCTCGTGCTTGCGTCCGACCATTTCGTGGACGAGCATCTCTGGCATCACATAGTAGTCAAGCACATCCCGCGCATATTCGCCTGGACTTTCGGAGTACTCTCCCTTGTGACCCTGGGGCTCCACTTCTTCGACATTTCCGGATGGATAAGCGAAAATACCGTGATAATGATTCTTCTGGCCACGGCCGTGGGCATCATCCCCGAGTCGGGTCCGCACCTTATATTCATCACGCTCTATCTGAGCGGGGTGGTTCCCCTTCCTGTGCTCCTTGCAAGCTGCATCAGCCAGGACGGACACGCGTCCCTTCCGCTTCTTGCCGAAACCAAGGGCGGTTTCCTGAAGGCGAAGCTGATAAACTGTGCGGTGGCCCTTGCCGTGGGTTTCACGGCCCTGCTTTTCGTATGATGCGCCCTGCCGGGAAGAAATAATCGGATAAAACAGCATAACAATGGACAGTATAAAGAATATCTACAAGATTGGTGCGGGTCCTTCCAGCAGCCATACCATCGGTCCGAGCCAGGCCGCAGCGTTGTTCAGGGCGAGGAATCCTGAAACCCTGAGTTTCCGTGTGACGCTCTACGGAAGCCTCGCCGCCACCGGCAGGGGGCATATGACCGACAAGGCCATCTCCAACGCCCTTGCACCGGCTGCAGTTGAAATAGTATGGAGGGCGGACATAGTCCCGGAATATCATACCAACGGAATGCTGTTCGAGGCTCTTGACGGGAACGGATCCGTGAAGGATTCCTGGATGGTGTACAGCGTGGGCGGAGGATGCCTGTCCGAAGGTCCGCTCAAGGACATGACGATCGAGAAGGGCTGCTATCCGATGAACAAGATGAGCGATATCCAGAAATATATCGCGGAGGAAGGGCTCTCTTTCTGGGAGTATGTGCAGGAATGCGAGAAGGAAGACATCTGGGATTTCCTCGCGGAGATATGGCAGGCGATGCAGGACAGCGTCGAAGCCGGTCTGAGGGATGACAGCAGACTTCCGGGCTGTCTGAAACTCAGGAGCAAGGCGATGCAGTACTACAAGCGCGCGGATTCTATAGGAGCTTCGATAAAGGGAAGGGCCTACGTCAGCGCCTACGCCCTTGCAGTGTCGGAGCAGAATGGAAGGGGTGGGAACGTGGTCACGGCACCTTCCTGCGGATCCTGCGGCATAGTCCCTTCCGTCCTGTACCATCTGAAGAAATCCCACGGTGTTCCGGACAATGAGATACTCAAGGCCCTCGCAACCGCAGGACTGTTCGGGAACGTGATAAAGGTCAACGCATCCCTGTCAGGAGCCGAAGTCGGATGTCAGGGAGAGGTGGGCAGCGCCTGTGTAATGGCGGCCGTTGCGGCCAACCAGATATTCGGTGGCACCTGCAGGCAGATCGAGTATTCGGCCGAAATGGCGATGGAACACAATCTCGGCCTGACCTGCGACCCTATATGCGGTCTTGTACAGATACCTTGTATCGAAAGGAACCCTATGGCAGCCCTGAGGGCGCTGGATGCCAGTATGTACGCGCTGCTCGGTGACGGTTCGCATCTTATTTCCTTCGACAAGGTGGTCGACACTATGAAGAGGACCGGAAAGGATCTTCCGAGCCTTTACAAAGAGACAGCCATCGGAGGACTTGCCGCAGTGGATTACAAAAAGTAAGTTTTTTTTGAATTTTCCCTTCAATTTGCATAATTTTGTATGATTATACAGACCGTTGTATTATTATGCAAAATGTGAAGAAAAAGCCGGCCAGGTTGAGTGCCATACGCTCTCTGCTTCAGAAAAATGACATCAGAACCCAGGATGAACTGCTTGCCCTTCTGGAAAGCAGGGGTTTCGAGCTGACACAGGCCACCCTTTCGAGGGATATGAAGTCTCTCAATGTCGTGAGGGTTCTGAAATCGGGGTCCTACTGCTACAAGATACCTACGGAGTCACCTGCACGTTATCTGCCGTCACACAGCAAAGCCTCCTGCGCCGTGCTCAGCCTCGCGCTGTCGGGAAACCTTGCTGTCGTCAAGACACTGCCGGGTTACGCCAGCATTGTGGGTGCATTGATCGACAACGACTGTAAATATGACGGTATTCTGGGAACTGTCGCCGGGGACGACACGCTGCTGGTGGTCCTGAAGGAGGGAGTCACCCCTGAAGAACTGGATGAGGCCGTTTCCCCGATAATCCCTGAAATATTGAATATCAAGAAATAATAGTGATGAAATCGGAATTCAGCATTGAAATCGCTTCCGAAATGCATATCAGATACATTCCGGAGATTCTCAAGACAATTGAGGATGCAACTAAGGACAGGGGCACCGGAATCGCCAAGCGCCGCCCGGAGTATGTAGAGGCGAAAATGAAGGAGGGGAAGGCGATAATCGCCCTGCACGAGAGCGGGGATTTCGCCGGATTCTGCTATATAGAATCCTGGGACCACGAGAAATTCGTTGCGAACTCGGGACTTATAGTCAAATCCTCCTACAGGGGCAAGGGCCTTGCCAAAAGAATCAAGAAAAAGGCCTTCCAGCTCTCCCGCAAACGTTTCCCGAATTCAAAGATATTCGGTCTTACCACCGGTCTCGCGGTTATGAGGATCAATACCGGCCTGGGTTATGTCCCGGTGACTTTCTCCGAACTGACCTCCGACCCTGTATTCTGGAAGGGATGCGAGAGCTGCATCAACTATGACGTCCTGAGCAGGAACGACTGCACCCGCTGTCTTTGCACCGGAATGCTTTACGATCCGGCAAAACACCCT
>JAKSKC010000033.1 GCA_024401945.1 Bacteroidales bacterium | reverse complement strand
TGGGCGGTGGGATTCGGCGGAGTGGCCGAGGCCGTAGCCAAGATGAGCTTCGGCAACTCGTTCGGCGCTGAGATCGAATGCAGCCCGGAGGACCTCTTCAGCCTGTCCTACGGTTCGATAGTGGTGGAGAGCGCCTCCGAACTGGACTTCCCGCAGGCAGTGCTTCTGGGCAAGGTCAGCGACGGTGAGGACGGATACATCCGGGTCAACGGGGAGAAACTCAGTCAGGAAAGACTTCTGGAGGCCTGGCGTGGCAGATATAAAGAGGTATACCCGCAGACTGCGGCAGCGGCTTTCAACGCCGGCAAGCTCCCGTCCGTCCACCCTGTCAACAAGAAGACGGCCACACGTCCGCACGGAAAGATCGAAGGCAGGCCTCTCGTATATCTGCCTGTATTCCCGGGTACCAACTGCGACTACGACACCGCGAAAGCATTCCGCGCCGCAGGTGCGGAGACCCGCTTCGGAGTGTTCTGCAACCTCGATGCACAGCAGGTGAACGAATCCATAGAAAGGATGCGGAAGAACATTTCGGAATGCCAGATACTGGCCCTCAGCGGCGGATTCTCCTCGGGGGACGAGCCTGACGGGAGCGGCAAGTTCATCGCGAGCGTCCTCAACAACGCGACCATCTCAAAGGAGATAGACAGGCTTCTCGAAAGGGGCGGACTGATTCTCGGCATATGCAACGGATTCCAGGCTCTGGTCAAGAGCGGCCTTCTGCCATACGGCAGGACCGGCTGCGTCACCACGGAGTCGCCTACACTCTTCAGGAACGACATCAACCGTCACGTCTCCCAGATGGTGACCACCCGCGTGGCCTGCACCTCGTCGCCGTGGCTAGCCGGAATGCATACCGGAGACATTCACGCCGTGGCCGTGAGCCACGGTGAAGGCAAGTTCACGGTAAGCGACGAACTCGCCAGGCAGCTTTTCGCCAACGGGCAGGTGGCATTCCAGTACGTGGACCCGGTAAGCGAGGAGCCTACAATGGAATCCCCGTACAACCCGAACGGTTCCAACTACGCCATCGAGGGCATAATCAGTCCGGACGGCCAGATCCTCGGCAAGATGGGACACTCCGAGCGCTGGGAGGAGGGTCTGTTCAAGAACATCCCGGAAGATATGAAGCAACCGATATTTGAAAACGCAGTCAGATATTTCACGAAATGACGGAAGTTAAAAAAGGCGCCCTTCTTTTCGACGGTAATGAAAAGAAGATATACGGGACGGATGATCCGGACGTTGTCCTGATCCATTTCAACGACGTTACCACAGCCTTCAACGGCATCAAGAGGGCCGAGTTGCGCAACAAGGGCAAGTCCAACAACCGCATCTCAGCCATAGCCTTCGAGGCCCTGCACAGGAACGGTGTCCCCAACCATTTCATAGAGATCATCAACGAACGCGAGCAGCTCTGCCGGAAGATAGGGATAATCCCCCTCCAGGTGGTGGTACGCAACAGGCTGGCCGGTACAACGGCGAGGATGCTGGGGGTCGATGACGGCACCAGGATTCCCAACACAGTGTTCGAGCTCCGCTACAACTGCGACAAGCTTGCTGACCCGATGATAAACGAACACCACGCGGTGGCCCTGGGCATAGTCAGCTATGAGGATGTCCACTGCATACTGGACATAGCCCGCAGGGCCAACGACACGCTGAAGGAACTCTTCCACAAGGCGGGGATCGAGCTCATCGACTTCAAGATGGAGTGCGGAAGGGCTTCCGACGGCAGCATCATAATGTCGGACGAGATCAGTCCGGACAACAGCAGGCTCTGGGACGAGCAGACCGGGGAGATTCTCGACAAGGACCGCTTCCGTCACGACCTGAGCGATGTATGCGCTTCATACAATTCGGTAATGGAAAGACTTATCAAGGCAACTGAACAATGAGCATTTTCGGAGCATACGGCATCCCGCAGGCGGCGGAGGTTATTTATTTCGGGCTTCACTCCCTGCAGCACAGGGGTCAGGAAGGAGCCGGCTTAGCTGTATTCACCTCTGACGGGGAATGTGTCCATCACCGGGGGCTCGGACTTGCGAACGAGGTGTTCCGCAACCAGGACATCCTCCGCACTCCCGGCCTGCTGGCAATCGGCAGCACCCAGTACGCCAACTTCGCGAGGGGCGGGCTTGACAACGTCCAGCCTCTTTTCTTCCATCACAAGACGGGGGACTTCGCCATCGCGGGCGAGTGCGCGCTCGTGAACTACAACCAGATAAGCGACTACCTCGAGGACATGGGATGCATACTGCAGACATCCACGGACGGGGAGATTCTGGCCAACCTCATCAAGAAAGTGGGCAACGAGGACAGGATCTTCAACCTCATCAACGCATTCAATATGATGGAGGGAGGCTTCTCCTTCGTAATAGCGACAAGGAACAGGATCTACGCGATACGCGACAAATACGGCATCAAGCCGCTGGCAATAGGCAAACTTGGCGACGGCTGGGTGGTGAGCAGCGAGACCTGCTCCTTCCCTCTGGTCGGAGCGGAATTCGTCAGGGACGTGGAACCCGGTGAGATAGTGACCATAGACGCGCACGGACTGCGCAGCAGGAAATACTCCCGCTTCCAGAAACACAAGGTATGCGCTATGGAATACATCTACATAGCGCGCCCGGACAGCGACATAGACGGATGCAGCGTGCACTCTTTCCGCAAGGAGACGGGCCGCAGGCTGGCCGTGGAATGCCCGGCGGATGCCGACATAGTGGTCGGAGTTCCCGATTCCGGTCTCAGCGCGGCTATGGGCTACGCCGAGAGGAGCGGGATTCCTTACGAACTGGGACTCATCAAGAACAGATACATAGCAAGGACCTTCATCCAGCCTATCCAGGCTATGCGCGAACGCGGGGTTCAGATGAAGCTCGCGGCGGTCAAGAGCGTGGTCAACGGCAAAAGGGTCGTCCTCGTGGACGACTCCATAGTCAGGGGTACCACCTGCCTGAAAATAGTCAAACTGCTCAGGGAGGCCGGGGCATCACAGATACACGTCAGGATAGCAAGCCCTATGATGAAGCATCCGTGCTTCTACGGAGTGGACACATCCACCAGCAAGGAGCTTCTGTGCGCAGAGAGGAATCTGGAGGAGGCCTGCAGGATGATCGAGGCGGATTCGCTCGGATTCATCTCCTGCAAGGCGGCCGTCGAATCCACCGGAGGATGTTCCGAACTGTGTCTGGCCTGCTTCAACGGTGAATACCCTACATCTCTCTATCAACACGAAAACGAGTAATATGGCAAAAAGTTACGAAAACGCGGGAGTTAATCTCGAAGCCGGCTATGAAGTTGTAAGCCGCATAAAGAAACACGTTTCATCTACAGTGCGTCCGGGCTCGATGGGAGGCATCGGAGCGTTCGGGGGGATGTTTGACCTCTCGGCGCTCGGCATCAGGGAACCGGTGCTGGTCAGCGGCACTGACGGAGTGGGCACCAAGCTCAAGATAGCCTTTGCTATGGACAAGCACGACACGGTGGGCATAGATGCAGTAGCAATGTGCGTCAACGACGTGCTGGCCCAGGGGGCGGAACCGCTCATCTTCCTCGACTACGTGGCAGTGGGGCACAACATCCCGCAGCAGGTCGAGGACATAGTGGCCGGCGTGGCCGAGGGCTGCCGCCAGGCTGGATGCGCGCTCGTGGGAGGAGAGACCGCGGAGATGCCCGGGATGTACCAGAACGGGGAATATGACATAGCCGGATACACTACCGGCGTGGTGGAGAAATCAAAACTCATCGACGGCAGCAAGGTCAAGGCCGGGGACGTCCTGGTGGGCATCGCCTCCAGCGGCGTACATTCCAACGGCTTCAGTCTCGTCCGCAAGATAGTGGCCGACGCAGGGCTCAACTACACCGACTGCATCGATGAACTCTCCGGCAGAAGGCTCGGGGACGTGCTCCTCACCCCTACCAGGATCTATGTCAGACAGGTCCTCGACGTCATACGCAACTGCGACGTGCACGGAGTCGCCCACATAACCGGAGGGGGCTTCGACGAGAACATTCCGAGGATCCTGTCCGAAGGGCAGGGCCTCGAGATAAGGGAGGGAAGCTGGGAGATCCTCCCGATTTTCCGCTGTCTGGAGAAATGGGGAGGCATCCCTCACCGGGAGATGTTCAACATCTTCAATATGGGCGTCGGGATGGTTCTGGCGCTGGACGCATCGGAGGCGGAAAAGGCCATCGGCATCCTTGAATCACACGGCGAGAAGGCTTCGGTGATAGGCAGGGTGACCGACAGTGAAGGAGTGAACATAATCTGCAAACAATAACGATATGGAAAATAAGAAACGCGCGCTCGTAAGCGTAAGTGACAAGACAGGACTCGTGGAGTTCGTGAAGGGTCTTCAGGAACTGGGATGGGAGATCATCGCAACCGGAGGAACAAAGAAACTGCTTGACAGCAACGGAGTCGGCACTATCGGCATCAGCGAAGTGACCGGATTCCCGGAAATATGCGACGGCCGTGTGAAGACCCTGCATCCCAAGGTGCACGGAGGAATCCTGGCCAGAAGGGACATCCCGGAGCATATGCAGACGCTCAGGGAGAACGGCATCAGGACCATCGAGCTGGTATGCGTGAACCTCTACCCCTTCAAGCAGACCATTGCCAGACCGGACGTCACTATGGAGGACGCCATCGAGAACATCGACATCGGCGGACCGTCAATGGTACGCAGCGCGGCGAAGAACTGGAAGGATGTCAACATAGTATGCGACCCCGCCGACTACGGCAAGGTGCTGGAGGAACTCCGCGAAAACGGATGGACCTCGGACGGGACAAGGCTCAGGCTCAGCGCCAAGGCATACACCCATACCGCTGAATACGATATGATGATAGCCGGATATATGCGCGACAAGGCCGGACTCAATCCGAAGCTTTTCCTCGAATACGACCTGAAGCAGCCTCTGCGTTACGGGGAGAACCCCCACCAGAGCGCAAATTTCTACGCTGCCGCCGAAGCGGTGCCGTTCTCGCTTGCCTTCGCCACACAGATCCAGGGCAAGGAGCTCAGCTACAACAACATACAGGATGCCAACGCCGCCCTCAACGTGGTACGCGACTTCGATGAGCCGTTCTGCGTGGCGCTCAAGCATATGAACCCTTGCGGAGCTGCCGTGGGACGCACCATAGAGGAAGCCTGGCAGGCTGCGTACGAAGCCGACAAGGTGAGCATCTACGGAGGGATCGTCGCCGTCAACCGTGAACTCACGGCCGAGGTGGCGCTCGGTATGAAACCTATCTTCCTCGAGATCGTCATCGCCCCATCCTACACCCCGGAGGCCCTCGAGATCCTCTCCACCAAGAAGAACCTCAGGGTGATGAAGGTGAATATGGACAGGGACGGCGCAGCTGTACCTCAGTACATCAGCGTCAACGGCGGAATGCTTGCGCAGAAACTCGACACCGACATAGAGAAGATTACGGAGGATATGTGCGTGACCGCGAAGAAACCTGAGAAATCCCAGCTCGCTGACCTGGATTTCGGATGGAAGATAGTCAAGCACGTCAAGTCCAACGCCATCGCAGTTGTGAAGGACGGACACACCATAGGGATCGGAGCCGGTCAGACCAACAGGGTCGGCTCTGCGGAGATAGCCCTCAAGGAGGCCGCGGACGCCGGCTTCACCGAAGGGCTCGTGCTCGCATCCGACGGATTCCTTCCGTTCGGCGACACGGTTGAACTGGCCGCGAAATACGGCGTCAGCGCCATAGTGCAGCCTGGAGGAAGCATCCGTGACGAGGAATCCATAGCCAAGGCCGACGAGCTGGGCATAACGATGCTCTTCACCGGAGTAAGACATTTCAAGCACTGACGATATGAAGAAGGTACTCGTTGTAGGAGGAGGTGGCAGGGAGCACGCCATAGTGGATGCTCTGCAGCGCTCCCCTCAGGTTGGAAAGATTTTCTGCGCTCCGGGCAATGCCGGCATAGCCCGTATTGCCGAATGCGTCCCTGTCCGTGACAATGACGTGGACGGGCTGCTCGGTTTTGCGAAAAGCAACGGCATAGACCTCACCGTGGTCGGGCCCGAAGCTTCGCTGGCGGCCGGAATAGTGGACGCCTTCAGGGCTGAAGGGCTGGCCATCTTCGGACACACCCGCCTGGCGACACAGATAGAAAGCAGCAAGGAATTCGCCAAGAGGCTGATGCAGAAATACGGCATACCGACATCGGGCTACCGCAGCTTCACGGACTACGGGGAGGCTCTCGCCTACGTCAGTTCGAGACCGTTCCCGGCAGTGCTCAAGTACGACGGCCTGGCCGCCGGCAAGGGAGTGGTGATAGCTGAGAACCTTGAAGAAGCCGGCAGCGCGCTGAAGGATATGCTCGTGGATGCCAGCTTCGGCGAGGGCAAGGTGGTCATCGAGGACTACCTCACCGGTCCGGAATTCTCCTTTATGTGCTTCGTGGACGGCAACAGGGTCTATCCTATGCCTCCGGCCCAGGACCACAAGAGGGCGTTCGACGCCGACAAGGGCCCGAACACCGGCGGTATGGGCGCCTACACCTCACTCCCCTTCATCAGTGAAGAGGACAGGAGGACAGCCCTCGAAGGCATACTCCAGAAGACCGCGGATGCGATGGCAAGCGAGGGGCTGCCGCTCAGCGGAGTGCTCTACGGCGGACTGATGAAGACCCCTGACGGCATCAAGGTGATAGAGTTCAACGCCCGCTTCGGGGATCCGGAGACGGAAGTGGTGCTCCCGCTGATCGATTCCGACATTTTCGACATATTCGAGGCAGTGGCAACGGGCCGCCCGGCAGCTCAGCCCGAATGGTCGGAAGATGTCACGATGGGGGTGGTGCTCGCATCGAAGGGCTACCCCGGAAAATATGAAAAGGGCTTCAGGATAGATATCAATTCTGACGAAGGCATCATCTACCATATGGGAACGGCGCTCAAGGACGGCGCGCTCGTCACATCCGGAGGGAGGGTGATGATGTGCGTGGCAAGGGACAGCTGCGTGGCCGGAGCCAGACAGAAGGCCTACCGTCTGGTGGACAGCGTGAAATGCGACAATCTGTTCCACCGCAGCGACATAGCCCATCAGGCATTTGAGAAATAACAGAACAAGCAAAGAAAATATGGTAAAAATAGGGACACCACTCGAAGTGAAGGTATTACCCCGCTAGATAGCGCTCCAGGGTATTTTCCATAAGCATAGTTATAGTCATCGGTCCCACTCCTTTAGGGACCGGTGTCACATATGCCGCAACCCCGCATACGGGCAGGAAGTCGACATCGCCGACCAGATGTGCCGTCCCGTCCTCTGCGGTCACCCTGTTCACGCCGACGTCGATGACGACGGCCCCCGGTTTCACCATATCAGCCGTAACGGTACCCGGGCGCCCGACGGCCACTACCAGAATGTCGGCCTCGCGGCATACTGCCCCAAGGTCCGCAGTCCTGGAATGAGCCACCGTGACAGTGGCGTTCCTGTCCATAAGCAACTTGGCTACAGGCTTGCCGACAATATTGCTCCTTCCCACCACCACGGCCTTCTTTCCTGATATCTCCACTCCGGTGGAATCGATGAGCCTGATGATTCCCTTCGGCGTGCAGGGCAGCGTGCAGGGCCTTCCAAGCCACAGCGCGGCCACATTTCCCGGATGGAAGCCATCCACGTCCTTGCGTATGTCGATGGAGTCTATCACCTTGTCCTCGTTGATATGTCCCGGGAGAGGCAGCTGCACCAGCAGCCCGTCCACGGTGGCGTCGGCATTCAGCGAAGCTATCCTGTCCAGGAGCCCGGCCTCCGGAACATCCTCCGGAAGTTCGATGAGCCTGCTGTCCATACCTACCTCGGCCGCCGCCTTTATCTTTCCGCGCACATACGAGCGGCTGGCAGGGTTGTCCCCCACTATTATCACCGCGATGCACGGCTTGCGCCCGCGCTGCGCCGACAGCGCATCCACACGTACTCTCAAATCCTCCCTTATGCTGCGGGAAAGGGCCATCCCATCAATAATCTCTGCCATAATTCAGAATTTATATGTTGCTCCGATCTGGAAATTGCGATAGTAAAAATCGTAGGACCTCTCAACGTATTTTCCGTCATACAGGGTCCTGTCCGTGGATGAATAATCGAACACATCGCAGAGCCTTACCGCGAAAGTCCAGTTTTTCAGCACCTTGTTGAGTTCAATCTGGGCATAGAAGCAATCCCCCAGCTGCTCGTTCATCTTGTATATGGGACCGTTGTATTCCGCCTTGCAGGAGAATATCCATCCGTCCTTGAAATTGAAGGAAGGCTTGATGCAGAAATTGAACTTGGTGTAGTAGTCGTGTCCCTCGTCCTTCTTTATCCATTTGTAGTAGTAGTTTCCGGTCAGCACGATGGAGAATATCCCGTAGTAATAGTTCAGCATTGCGTTCGCGCTGTAGATGTTGTTCACTCCCGTATTCACGTACTGGGTGCAGTACTGCCTGATGAGCGGCTTGAAGACCACCCTTTTCTCGATCAGATTCTCCGCATAGTCATACAGAAAGGAGACGCTGGTCATGAAACCGTGTTTTCCTATACGCCAGTCGTGGATATAGGAGGCCTCGAATGAATGGAGCACGGATGACTGGAGGTCCGGATTCGGGATTTCATCCATTCCGAACATAGTCTTCGAGCCGGTGCCGAAGAACAGCATGGCGTCGGAAGGCCTGACGAGATTCCTGTTGGCGATGGCCCTGAAACTGTGGTGAGGCGCGATCTGCCAGAGAAGGTTGACGTTCCAGGTGAAATCGTTGTTGTTGTGCAGTATCACATCGGCGTCCTGCGGAGAATAGCGTCTATAGTAGTTCTGGTACCTGACACCGGCATCAACCGTCACTCTGTTGCCGGCATACTTCAGCGACAGGAAAGGGGAAATGTATCTGTTGTGATCCCCTTCGACCCCTGTGAAATTCAACGAATAGCTGCCGTTGACACCAAGGGTGTATTCGAAACTGTTGCCGTCATCCAGCGCGAAAGGCTGCTTGAACTTCATTTCCGCATCCACTTTCAACGGCTTGTCCAGGCTGGTCCGGCCGAGATTGAGATCCTCTTTGCTCGTATTCTGGGTGGCGCAGGTCGCGTTCACGACGAATTCCTGATTTCTGTTGAAGATGTGTTTGTATTCCAGATAGGTCGTCGTGCTGAAATTCCTGTCCTTTGATCTATCCTCCGACCTCCGGTTGAATATCCGGTAGAGTTCGTCGTTATCCGGATCCTGCATATCGATGAAGAAAGTCTTGAGGCTGCTGTTGCACAGGGTGTTCTTCCTCCAGTTCTCCCAGAACCACAGTTTCAGCTGGTCATTCCCGGTAGGTTTGTATTGCAGGCTGATGCTGGCGACTTCCTGAATGTAGCGCTGCCTGACAGTGTCCCTCGAATAGCGGTAGCTTGGGAAATTCACCTCGTAGGTCGTCTGGGTTTCGGTCGGACTGTAGTATTCCATACTCATCTGCCCCCTGATCTGGAGCTTGTCCCTGCTGTAGCCCAGGTTGACGTTCGGAATAACGTCCAGGAGCGTGGATGCGCCGAGGAAGGCGTCTCCGTGGAGACCGTCCTGCAGGACGCTCGGCTTGAGGTTGATGACTCCGCCCTGACCGTTTCTCTGCTGCGCCGCCACAGGGGATGACGATATCTCTATGGACTCCAGCTCGTAGATCCTGGTCTTGGTGAGGATGATGTCCCTCGCATTGCCCAGGCTCCTTCCGTCCAGCTGGATGTCGTAATTGGAGAGCGACCCCATCCTGTCACGGTCAAGGAGCTCCGGAATGGACGAAAGCAGGTCAATCAGCAGAGTCTCGTGCGATATGTTCAGATCGTTCACGTGAATCACGGTCTTGTCCTGCTTGAGTTCTATGCCGGACGCGAAACCGTTGGTGCTTTTGGTGCTGTCCGCGCTGCTGATTTGGGCAGTGCCCCTGTTAACGCCTTTGCGGGCTGTGCCGCCTTTCCCGGCAGCGCCGGCATTTCCCGCCGAAGCGGTCAGGCTGACGGCGAGCAGCAGGGTCATTATGATTGCTGGCCTGTTGAGATTCATCCTTTGCAGTTTTTTGTAAGCATCAGAAGCATATCGGCAAGCGGGCCGAACGCCTCACGGGAGTCACGCTCCCAGAAATTCCTGTAGTTCTCGTTCTGGTGTCCGTCGTTGTGGGTGTCGCTGATTATCCGCACCGACAGGAACGGCACCTTCCTTATATGGCATACCTGGGCTATCGCCGCCGACTCCATATCGACGGCCAGAGCATCAGGATAGAGCTCGCGCTGCCTTCGGTCCTCCGCCTCGTGCAGATAGAACTGGTCACCGGTGATTATGAGGCCCCCGCGTGCCTGGGGGGCATAGCGAAGGGCATCAGCGACAAGTTCCCTGTCGCAATCGAAACGCTGCGGGAAACCCTGGAGCTGCCCCATCAGGCAACCGTGGCCGCACCACATATCGTGGTAGGCCGTACTGGAAGCCACTATCATATCCCCTTCCCTGATGCCGTCCGCGAAACTGCCGGCCACTCCGGTCGAAATAACCGCATCCGCGGAGAAATCGCGTATGAGCCCCTCCGCGCACAGGGCGGCATTCACCTTTCCCATTCCGGACAGCACAAAACGCACATTATCACCGAATCCGGCATCACGGAGCAGTTCAAGCTCCGATTCCATCGCGCATATGATACCTGTCTTCCTCATCATCACCTTCTTCTGCAAACTTACGAAATATGTCGGAATATTAAATAAAATGTCTAATTTTGTTATCTGAAAAATGAATGGAATTATGAAAAAGATTATCGCAGCAACAGCAGCATTCCTTCTTCTCGCAGGAGCGGCCCTCGCACAGGGATCAGCAGTAAAATACTCTGTAGCAACATCAGGCCCGCGCGCCGTAGGACTCAGACTCGGATACGGAATCGACATCTCATACCAGCATGCCATCAGCAGCAAGAATATGATATCAGCCGAACTCGGACTTCCGGGATTCAACAGCTGGCACCTCGACGCCACCTTCGACTGGATCAATCCTTTCGGGGCTGACATCCCCTGGACCAGCGCCAAAGGCAGCTGGAACTGGTATCTCGGAGCCGGTATAGGCGGAGGAACCAGCTTCGCCACCTCAATCTATTCGAAGGATGTATCCGTCCGCAGCACATCCGGGTTCTTCGGACTCGTCGGCAATGTCGGACTCGAGTACAACTTCTGGTTCCCGCTCCAGCTTTCTGTCGAATGGCGTCCTACTATAGGAGTTGCGACCAACACCACCAGCACCCGCGTACCTGAAACAATACAGACAAAGACCTCCGCAGGATTCTACAGCGAGGGCCTCTTCTCCGGCGCCTTCGCCATCGGCGTACGCTACCTCTTCTAATAAACACTTGTTCCGGGCTACAGGGCGGAGAAACGGTAGATGCAGGTATGGCTGTACTCCTCGCCCGGACGCAGGACGGTGTCAGGGAAATCCGGGTGGTTGATGCCGTCCGGCCATTTCTGGGTCTCCATCGCGAGGGAGCAGCGGTAGCCGATAGGACGGCCGTATTTGTCGACGGACTTGCCGTCGAAGAAATTGCCGCAGTAGAACTGCAGGCCCGGCTGGTCCGTGTAGACCTCCATCATCCTCCCGGACCCGGGCTCGAAGAGCCTTGCCGCGAAGTTGATCCCTCCCACCGCCGATGCATCCAGGCACCAGTTGTGGTCGTATCCCCTGCCGCAGTCGAGCTGATGGTCGTTGGCGTAGATATCCTTCCCTATGGTCTTCGGCACCCTGAAATCGAGCGGACTGCCGTCGAGCGGAACGATCTCCCCGGTAGGGATGAGTTTCCTGTCGACCACCGTGCTGTGCGACGCGAATATGGTCAGTTCGTGGTCCAGGATGCTTCTGGAGGAATCGCCCGTGAGATTGAAGAAGGTGTGGTTCGAGATGTTGACCGGTGTGGCCTTGTCGGTGACGGCGCTGTAGCTGATGCGGAATTCGTCCGCCGCGGTCAGCAGGTAGGTCATACGGATGCTCAGGTTGCCCGGCCATCCCTCCTTCATATCGGGATGGACGGTGGTGAAGGTGATGCTGCTGTCGGTCAGTTCCTCCACGTCCCAGACTATCATATCCAGCCCCTCGAATCCCCCGTGCAGGGTATTGCCGTCATTGTTGAGGGGTGTGCTGCAGGACTCCCCGTCCAGCGTGAACTCCCCCTTCCCTATCCTGTTCGCCACCGGTCCGACGCAGGCGCCCAGGAAGCGCTCGCCGTCGTTGTTGATGTACCTTTCTATCGATTCGTATCCGGTCGCCACATCGCCCATCACCCCGTTGCGGTCCGGAGTCCACAGGCTCACCACCCTGGCCCCGAAATCCGTCACCTGCATAATCAGCCTGCCCCCGCGCAGCGTGTACAGCGAGGTCTCCCTGCCGTTCACCCCGGCCCGGAAGGCGGATGCGTCAAGAAGCTGTACCTCAGCGGGATCCTTCGCGGCGGAAGTGCGGGCAGCGCAGCTGCAGAGCATCGGAACAAGAAGTAATACAAGAAGCAGTGTCGGAAGGACGGCGGAGCAACGCTCCTGAAGGCGGGCGGAGCTGCGCTCCTGGAAATGTGGCCGGATCATAAGGAATACAATTAAAAAGAGGCCCTGAAGGCCTCGAATAGTGGAGCATAGGGGGATCGAACCCCTGACCTTAAGATTGCGAACCTTACGCTCTACCAACTGAGCTAATACCCCGGATTCCGGCCCGGCAGGACCGTTCTGCAAATATAACAAAAAGATTGTAACGTGCCCTAATTTTTTGCAGAATGAGCTATGACGCCTGTTCTTTTCACCGCGGATGCCAAAGATTATATTTTTCTATTTCCTTGCAAGATATCCTATTTGTAAAAGGAGCAGTCCCGCACCACAGAGGTCAATTTTCCGATTCGTGCGTCAGAAGGGAGGATGGTGACGATCTCGAGCTTCCCGGACAGTTCCGGGAACCTTTCTTTCACGATTTCTTTACGAATTCTTGAA
>JAKSKC010000032.1 GCA_024401945.1 Bacteroidales bacterium | reverse complement strand
AGGTGGTCAAGACCTGGTCACGCGCCAGCATGATCTCCCCTGACTTCATCGGCCATACAGTCGCAGTTCATAATGGAAACAAGTTCATTCCTGTTTATGTAACTGAGAATATGGTTGGTCACAAGTTCGGCGAATTCGCGCCGACCAGAAACTTCAGAGGTCATTCAGGTAACAATAAGTAGTAATCACCATGGGAAAACGTAAAGCACTTATGGCCGCACGCCTCAAGGAGGCTAAGAAGGTTACAGCTATTGCAAAGTTGAATGATGTCCCTACATCTCCACGCAAGATGCGTCTCGTGGCTGATACAGTCAGAGGTGTTGAGGTTAACCGCGCACTTGATCTCCTTCATTTCTCAAAGAAGGAGCCTTCAATCCGTCTCGAGAAACTTCTCCGCAGCGCTATCGCGAACTGGGAAGCCAAGAATCCGGACAAGAGCAAGGAACTCGATAACGGTAACGTATATGTCAAGACCATTATGGTTGACGAAGGTCGTACGCTCAAGCGCATCCGTCCTTGTCCTCAGGGACGTGCCGGACGCATCCGCAAGCGCTCCAACCACGTAACTGTAGTTCTCGATGTCAAAAAACCAGTAGAGGAGAAATAATATGGGACAGAAAACAAATCCTATCAGCAACAGAATCGGTATCACCCGTGGTTGGGACTCTAACTGGTGTGGTGGTAACTATGCGGAAAAGATCGCAGAAGACTACAAGATCCGCGAATATCTCGGCAATCGTCTTGCAAAGGCAAGCCTTAGCAGAATCATTATCGAGAGAACCCTCAAGCTCATCACTGTGACAATCTATGCCGCACGTCCTGGTTTCATTATCGGAAAGGGCGGCACCGAGGTTGACAAACTCAAGGAAGAGCTCAAGAAGGTTACCAAGAAGGATGTTCAGATCAACATCTTCGAGGTTAAGCATCCTGAGGTTGACGCTCATATCGTGGCTGACTCAATCGCTCGTCAGATCGAGGGTCGTGTAAGCTACCGCCGTGCCATCAAGATGGCAGTGGCCAACACCATGAGGGTCGGCGCTGAAGGAATCAAGGTTCAGATCAGCGGTCGTGTAGGCGGCGCCGAAATGGCTCGCAACGAAATGTTCAAGGAAGGTCGTACACCTCTCCATACTTTCCGTGCCGACATCGACTACGCTCTTGCAGTGGCACGCACCAAGGTAGGTGCCCTCGGTATCAAGGTCTGGATTTGCAACGGTGAGCGTTACGGCAAGCAGGATCTTACTCCTGCAGCTCTCGCTTCTGCAAATTCTCAGGCAGCCGGTGCAGGTCGTCCTGCACGCGGAGGCCGTGGAGGAGACCGCGGAGACCGCAGAGGTGACCGTCGCGGACCACGCAGGGAGAACACACAGAAGTAATCAAGGTATGAAGAAGTTACTCTACGCCTTTATGGCTCTTGCAGTGCTTTCGGCCTGTGCACCGAAGGAGAAGAAGACTCCTGTCGTTCCTGTCACCGAGATTTGCGGTGAATTCGTTCAGGACGCTCCTGCAGGTGTCAGGATTTCCATCCCGGAGATCCAGCTTGACACTACGATCACAGTTTCAGACGGCAAGTTTGACGTTACCATCCCTGTTGAAAGGAAATATGTCGGAAGCATTGAGTTCTCCGATGTCAACCTTCCATTCATCTCCGATGGTACTGTCCTGACTGTCAAGCCTTCTGCCGATACCGTAGTCATTGCCACATCCGATTCCCTCAGGTCAGATTATCTGGCGTTCGTGAAATTCAACGAATTCTGCGAGAACGAGGGGACAGGTGACTTTGACAAGGATATCGAGTTCTGCACCGATATGATGCTCAATCACGCCAAGAGCATTGTCGCCGTGAAGGCCCTGGAGTACAGCCGTGGCTACATAGCAGACTCCGTATATACCAAAGTATTCGCCCGTCTCGACACAAGTTTCAACAAGATTCCTGTCGTAGCGAAGGTGAAGGAAGGGTTCAGAGGACGTCAGGCTACCGCAGAGGGCAAGAAGTTCATCGACTTTTCGGTTTATCAGAATCCTGAAACCCGCGAGGGCCTCGTAAAGTTCTCGGATTATGTGGGCAAAGGAAAATATGTCCTTGTTGATTTCTGGGCATCCTGGTGCGGCCCTTGCCGTGCAGAGGTACCTAATGTCAAGGCCGTATATGAGAAATACAAAGGAGATGACTTCGATGTTCTCAGCGTGGCTGTCTGGGATGATGGAAAGAATTCCGAAAAGGCTGCTGCCGAACTTGGAATCAGCTGGAATCAGATCATCAACGCACAGTCAGTGCCTACCCAGATTTACGGCATAGAATACATACCACAGATCATGCTTTTCGGACCTGACGGAACTATCCTCAAGCGGGATCTCCGCGAGGAGCAGATTGAGGCACAAGTGGCTGCAGCCCTTGGACGTTAGGGAGAAAATAACTTTATTTCCACATTCCCCCGGAGTCTATAGATACTATGACTCCGAGGGAAATGTCATTTATGTAGGCAAGGCCAAGGACCTTCACAAGAGGGTGGCCCAGTATTTTGTCCCCGCCGAAAGGCTGAATACGAAAACCAGGCTGTTGGTGAGCAGGATAGCCGACGCACAGTATTCAGTGGTCGATTCGGAGGCGGATGCGCTGCTGCTGGAGAACAATCTCATCAAGCAGTACAAGCCGAAGTACAACATCCTTCTCAAGGACAGCAAGACCTATCCCTGGATATGTGTCACTTCCGAGGAATTCCCGAGGATTTTCCTCACCCGGCGCGTAGTGAAGGACGGATCCAGATATTTCGGTCCGTACAGCAATGTGTCCCACGCGCACTTCCTTCTCGATTTCATCCACAGGAACTATCCTCTGCGCAGCTGCAGGCTCAAGATAACTTCCGAATCAGTGCTGAAGGGGAAATTCAGGCCATGTCTGGAATTCCATATAGGGAAATGCAAGGCCTGCTGTGCGGGGGGCATTTCGGTAGCCGAGTACTCAGGCTATATTTCCGAGGCCGTAAGCCTTCTTGGCGGAGGTGTGGGGGACCTGATCCGCAGCTGCCGCGAGAGGATGCTGCAGGCCAGTGCAAACCTCGATTTCGAGACGGCACAGATATACAAGAACAGGATAGACAGCCTGCACAGCCATTGCTCGCATTCCGTCATAACCAGCAGTTCGGACACCAATCTGGACGTATTCTCGCTCGTGACGGACAGTACGGAGGCTTTCGGCAACTTTATGAGGATAAGGGGAGGTTCGATAGTCCAGTCCCTGAACCTTGGGTTCAGGATGCACATAGAGGAGGACCCGGCCTCGCTTCTCAGTGAGTTCATAGCTGAGATGGAGTCCAAGTTCGGAGCTCTCAAAGGGGATGTGGCAGTGCCTTTCCTGCCGGATGTAGAGATACCCGGAGTCAATTTCATCATCCCGGTGAGGGGAGACAAACTCTCGCTTCTTTCCCTGAGCAGCAAGAATGCGAAGGAATACAGGATGAGTCTGAACAGGCAGAGGGAGCACAGCGATCCGGATGAATACAGAAGGGCGGTGCTGGAGGAACTCCAGAAGGCTCTGGGGATGGACAGACTGCCTGAGCACATAGAATGCTTCGACAACTCGAACATACAGGGAACCAACCCTGTGGCATCCTGTGTCGTATTCAGGGGAGGTGAACCGTCAAAGAAGGATTACAGGAAATTCAAGATAAAGACAGTCATCGGTGCGAATGACTACGCTTCAATGAAGGAAGTCGTCAACCGCCGCTATTCCAGGATGTTGCGCGAGAATCCGGAGGATCTGCCGCAACTGGTGGTCATAGACGGTGGAAAGGGACAGCTGGAATTTGCCTGGCAGGCGCTCGCCGAGCTCGGACTGACGGACAAACTTACTGTCGTGGGTCTGGCCAAGAGGCTTGAGGAGGTAATCAGGGTGGGGGACCCCTATCCCCTGTTCATCGACAGGAACTCACAGGCCCTCAAGGTGCTGCAGCATATAAGGGACGAGGCTCACCGTTTCGGGATAACCTTCCACAGGAATCTTCGCAGCAAGGCGCAGATACATTCGGCCCTTTCCGATATAAAGGGAGTCGGCGAACAGACGAGAAACAGGCTGATGATGCACTTTGGAAGCGTCAGCAGGATAGCTGCGGCTCCGGAAGAGGAAATAGCATCCCTGGTAGGTCCGGTACTGGCTTCAAGAATCAAGAGATCACTGGAAAATCAATAGAAATGAAAGAGGAGACATTCAACAGGTGGTTCAGCGTATTCATCCTCATAGGGATGAGCGTTGCCCTCGTCGTCACGACGGCTTTCAAGCTGGTTGATCCAGCCACTTCCAAGACCCTCCTGCTTATTTCCGCGTTCGGTTCCCTTATGGGAGTCCTCAGCTCGGTGGCGTCGGCGAACGGCAGGATAATATCCTTCCTTTTCGGCCTTCTGGACGTTTCCATTTACGGAGTAATGTGCTTTGTCAACTGGAAGGACGGAGGTCCCGGCCTCGGGACAGCCATCCTGCATATGGTATATTTCGTCCCTATGCAGTTCATCGGTTTCGCCCAGTGGAGGAAGCGTGGTGCGGATACGGGACACGAGGTCAAGGCCCGCAGGCTGAGCGGAAGACAGAGGTGGATATATGCTGCGATATTTGCTGCGGCTTCAATTGCAGCCTATCTGATAATAGCCCGGTTCGACAAGTCTTCAGCAACTACCTTCATAAAGGTGGCCGTGGTGCTGGACGTGCTGCCTCTGGTATGCAATATCCTCGGACAGCTTCTACTGTCGACGGCGTATCTGGAGCAGTGGGTTTTCTGGATAGGGGTGAACGTTTTCTCCATAGCGATGTGGACTCTTTCGCTCAGAACTGGCAACAGCGACTTCGCTCTGATATACATAGTGAAATATTCATTCTATCTGCTGAACTCCATCAACGGATTCAGAATCTGGCTCCGGTTGAGTCGATAATCCTATTTGTATATTAAATACATTTTTTATAAATTTGCGATTCAACAAAAGATTTTGATGTACTAATTATAAACTTAATTTCAATTTGTTATGAATTACGAGGAAATTGCAGAGCAGGTAAAGGCCATCATCGTTGACAAGCTTGGAGTTGAACCTTCAGAGGTTACGGAGACTGCAAACTTCACAAACGATCTCGGCGCTGACTCTCTCGATACAGTCGAGCTCCTTATGGAATTCGAGAAGGTGTTCTCAATCAAGATTCCAGATGAGGAAACAACGGAAATCGCAACTGTAAAGGATGCTATTGAGAAGGTTGTTGCAAAGCTCGGAAGCGCTGAATAAAACCCGGATTGTAAAAAAGAACAGGTGACTGATTTTCAGCCACCTGTTTCTTTTTATGTGTCCGGTCTATTCCACGGTCCTCGGAGCCGAGAACACGAACTTGATCCTAGGTCTGCGATTCTCGTCCGGATATGAAGGCCCGTTCAGCACGGCGTTGTAATAGGCATCCTTGTCGAGAGCCAGAGTAGCGTATGACGAAACGTTGTTGCCTGCGTACTGGGCCATCATCATATAACTGTAGTAGTTGTTGTATGAATTGTATCCGCCGTAGTCACCATATCCTCCATATCCGCCGTAGCCTCCGTACCCGCCGTACATACTCTGATAGTAGGATTCGTAGGCCATCTGCTCGTAGAGCTCGCTGAGTTCGCTGTTCGAGTTGTCCTCGCTTGTTATCTCGTATGTCATCGTCATCAGCCAGATATCGTGGTTTCCCTTCTCGATGGTGGAGTCGGCCGCCGAAAGTATCTCCTGCATATGGAACGTGAAGTCAGGGTGGTAGCACATATCGTTCCTGTCGATGTCACCCTGGTCCTCGGTTGACGACGAGGCATCCGTAAGCCCCATGAACATGGCGCTGGTGTCTGTCCTGATGCGCGTGGTAGGGCTGAGTGCGAGAGGATATTTGAACATCTGCGTATAATCGTCCGGGAATTCGAACGGGAGGATTATGGTAGCCTTGTTCATTATGATCTCGTCAGGATTTATTCCCATCCCGCTCACGGTATTCCTGATAGCTTCCTTGAGCCGGGATGCGGATATCCTGGGTTTGATGCCTCCTCCTCCCCTGATACTGAAGGTTTCACCGGCAACACCGGTAGAAGACCTGGAGTATTCCTCGTCGGTGTAGTTCATCGCGTACTGCGGATAAGGCATGCCGCTCGAGGTGTTGGTAAGGAGTGAATCCACGTCGTACAGTTTCTGCGCCCCTACATAGAACATGAATGAAGTATCTACCTTCACGCCTTCATATGTGGATCTGAAACAGAGGATGCCGTAGTTTCCGGTAAGGGATACCGTGGTGGCATCGTACCCGAACTGTATCTCGAAGGAATTGAACCTTCCGCCCACACCCATCGGGTCAGGGGATTCGAGATATATGCCCGGAATCTTGGCCAGGTACTTGTCTATGTCGGAGAGGTCGTCTGCGGTGAGGGAGAAGAATTTCTTTGCATACTCCTCGGTGAAATCGATTCTGAGGGAATCCTTTCCGGTGAGGATGGGGTATGATTTGGAAACGATCCTGGCGGAATGGTGGGGCCTGGCGTTGCAGTCGTAGTCCTTCAAAGGGTCCAGAGGCTTGTCGAGCTCGTAGACATTGAGCTGCTGAAGTATATTCTGCTGGTCCAGGTCGGCGACCGATACGGTGTCGTGCGCCAGAGAAAGGTGGAACGACTTGAATTCAGGACCCGTTCCGAAATCGAGCTCGCTCAGAAGAGGGAGAATGGTGAGGGCCCCGCTCCTGCGGGAGAGGTTGTTGTTCTTGTCGCGGATCGAACCTACAACTATCCTGTAGTTCGAATATCCTGACAGGCTGTCAGGCATTCCGAGCATTATTTCGTCAACGGGAACCTCGGCCGTTAACACCTGCCTGTTCTGTTCTATCGGCAGGAAGCCGCTTCCAAGTCTATAGTCGATTTCCACGCAGGACACGCATAAAAGCAGTACCGCCGCAATGGAAGAAAGCTTCATTTTCATGTTACAAATTCTCATAGAACCGGTTGTACTCATCGACGTAGCTTCCGTCCTCAATGCTCCCGGCGTTGAAGCCGAGAACAGGAAGTCCGAGTTCCTTGCAGTAATCCGTCAGTTCGGGAGCAATGCCCTCAGAACCAAGAATCACCCCGTCAGAGTACTGTACGGCCGTTTTAGCAAGATTTATGCCATTGGCTTCCGTGAGGAAAGGGGCATCCGCCGCCGAAACGCCGCCGAAAGACAGCTTCCCCGCAAAATCCTTGTCGAAGGTCTCGCCGGCGATGTCGTCATAGAGGGACAGGACAACCTTGCTTGATGAAAATATTGGATCGTCTTTGTAGATTTTCTTGAGGTACAGCGGCACGAGATGCGATATCCATCCCTGGCAATGAACGATATCCGGAGCCCATCTGAGTTTTTTGACGGTTTCCATAACTCCGCGGGCGAAGAATATGGCCCTTTCATCGTTGTCGCTGAAGAACTCACCCGCATCGCTGCGTGCGATCTGCTTGCGGCGGAAATAGTCCTCGTTGTCGATGAAATAGACCTGCATCCTGGCTGACGAGATGGAAGCCACCTTGATGATCAGCGGCTTGTCCACGTCGGATATGATGATGTTCATACCTGACAGACGGATAACCTCGTGGAGCTGGTTCTTGCGCTCGTTTATGCACCCGTAGCGCGGCATGAAGGAACGGATCTCCTTCTTACGTTCCTGGATGCCCTGAGGGAGGAACCTACCGATGTTGGAAACGGTGGATTCCGGCAGATACGGAAATATCTCCGTATTAACGAACAATATCTTCTGTGTACAATCGCCCATTATCACAAAGGTAAGAAAATTTTTTGATATTTCGATAATTAACTATCTTTGAACCCGAAATTGGTGAAATATGACCGCAAAAAGGAAAAGTATATTGGCTCGCAGGCAGTTGGGAACATTTGTCTCCTCAATAGTCAGCATCAGTCTGGTCCTTGTCCTCGTCGGTTGCGGTTCTTTCCTGCTGGTCAACGCACAGAAAGTCTCCGATTATTTCAAGGAGAGCCTTAAGGTGTCCGTACTTCTGAAACCGGATGTCACGGATGCTGAAGGGGCTGTCTATGCCGAAGAGCTGAAAGAGGAACCGTTTGTCTCCGATGCAGTCCTGGTGGACAAGAACCAGGGTCTTCAGGAACTCAAGGAGATGCTTGGAGAGGATTTCGTGGAAGTGTTCGACGCTGTTCCCATACCTACCTCCGTCGATCTTTTCCTGCAGTCGGAATATGTGTCCGTGGACAGCCTCGAGGTCGTAAGGGAGAAACTTTCCCGGACTCCGATAGTGGACGAGGTGGAGTGTGAACAGGCTCTGGTTGAGGCCCTGAGCACCAATATGTCGAGGATATATCTGATCATCGGGGTGTTCATCGCAATAATGCTGTTCATATCCGTCATCCTCATAAGCAATATGGTCCGGATGACCCTGTTCAACAAACGGTATTCGGTGAGCACGATGCAGCTGGTGGGCGCCTCCAGGTCCTTCATACGCAGGCCGTATATGGGTAAGGCGATGCTGCAGGGGGCCCTGTCCTCCGTTGTGGCCATAGGAATTCTGGCGCTGGGGTATTACTTCGTCAGGAAGTCGGTCCCTCAGCTTTTCGAAATAGTTGAGCCGTCAATGCTTGCCCTGGTGGCACTCATAGTGTTCGTGTCAGGACTTCTCATCTGTCTGGTGAGTACGTTCTTCGTGATGAACAGACTGCTCTCGATGTCTAAAAGCGAATTGTATGGATAAAATGGCGATGACTCCCAAGGGGGTCAAACTTATGATAGCCGGACTTCTGGTGATGATAGCCGGTTTCATCCTTCTTTCGGGAGGCGGTGTCAAGGATCCTGAGGTGTTCAACCCCGCGATGTTTGATTTCCGCCGTCTGGTAGCCGCTCCGGTAGTGATTCTGGCCGGGATCGTTATCATCATCATTTCAATCATGAAGAAGAAATGATGGAGTGGTGGCAGGCCCTGGTCCTCGGTATAGTCCAGGGATTGACAGAATTCCTTCCGGTCAGCAGCAGCGGGCATCTGGCTATCGGGAAAGCGCTTCTGGGCATTGAATATTCGGATGACCTGGTGTTCGAGGTGACCGTCCACGCCGCCACGGTGCTGGCCACGATAGTGGTGTTCCGCAAGGAGATAATGCGCCTTCTGGGAGGATTCTTCAAATTCAGATACAACGATGAGACGGACTATGTGCTGAAGATACTCGTGTCGATGATACCGGTATTCATAGTCGGTGTCTTCTTCAAGGACCAGGTTGAGGCTCTCTTCAGTTCGCTTGTCGTGGTCGGCGTCGCCCTTGTGGTGACAGCGCTCCTGCTGCTGTTCTCCGACATAGTGGCCGGAAAGGGACTGTCCGGGTCCGGGAAACAGGCCCTTAACGGGATATCCTACCCTCAGGCGTTCATCATAGGCGTTGCCCAGTCGATAGCTGTGATTCCGGGCCTTTCCCGTTCCGGAACCACCATCAGCGTAGGGCTTCTGTGCGGTGCCGGGAGGGAGAACGTGGCCCAATTTTCGTTCCTGATGGTCCTCGTGCCGATTCTCGGAGAGGCCTTCCTCGATGTGGTGGGAGGCGATTTCACCGGGAGTGCGGTATCGGTTCCCGCTTTGCTTGCCGGATTCGTTGCTGCGTTCGCCAGCGGGCTTCTGGCGTGCAAGGTAATGATAGCCCTGGTGAAGAAGGCCAGGCTGAAATGGTTTGCCCTCTACTGTGCCGTAGTCGGTATCGCCGTCATAGTTTCAAGTGTTCTGTAAATGGCTGGAAGGACTGGAATATATTTCACCGCCGATGTCCATCTGGGTCTCGATGCCGGTAATCCTGCGGACAGGGAGGAGCGATTCGTCGGTTTTCTCAAAAGCATCCCGAGGGATACTGCGGAGGCGCTCTATCTGCTTGGCGATATCTGGGATTTCTGGTATGAATACAGGGATGTTGTCCCGAAGGACGGAGCAAGGGCTCTCGCCCAGCTGATCGACCTTGTGGATGCGGGCGTCAAGGTGTATTTCTTCCCCGGGAACCACGATATATGGACGTTCAGTTTCTTCGAGGAACTCGGGATCAGGAAGTTGGAGCAGCCTTATTATGTCGAGCTGGCCGGCAGGAAGTTCTGCCTCGGCCACGGTGACGGGCTGTCCGGTGCCACCGCGGGCTACAGACTTATGAGGAAGGTTTTTGACAACAGGATCCTCCAGGCCCTTTTCAGCACCCTTCACCCCTGGATAGCCTACCGGATAGGGAAGGGATGGTCAAGGAAGAACCGGAGGAGGCACGGAGGATACGAATTCATCCCGTCCGAAGAACCTCTCTTCCGCTGGGCCTCCGCCCATAAGGATGTGGACTTCTTCATATTCGGACATTTTCACAGAAGTGTGGACGAGACCCTTCCGAACGGAGGCAGGTTCGTTATTTTGCCGTCCTGGATTGACGATTCGCCTTATCTGTTTTTTGACGGCCGGACTTTGACACGTTCTTCTTTTCAACGGTAGATTCCAGATTCTCCCTCTGGATGACGGTCTTCTGCGGATTCTCGAAGAAAATTGAGAAATAGAAGGAATTCCATTCGCCCGAATCCCATATCCTGACAAGTTCCTCTATTCTGGCATCCTTGCCCTTAGGGTCGTATCTGGTCTTGAGGTCGTGCGAGAATATCCTGGCCACCATCTGCCAGAATCCGGCAGCGAAGCCGTTCTCGTAGGTCTTGATTATTTCATATCCGTTCATCCCGCATTCGCGGTCCACCAGCCGGAGCAGCACCATTCCCTGCGAGATGGTCATTTTGCGGATGTCCTTCTCGAACAGTCTGAAGAGTTCCTTCTCGACCTGGTCTATGTATTTCTTCCTCTCGGACTTCTTCGAGACGTCGGTCGCGATGGTGCTGTCCACCTGAGCCATCATCTTCCTGCCGACGAGCGCGTACGGATAGACCTTGTTGAAATTGTAGACCAGTTTGTACTCCTTGCGCCAGTCCCCCTTCTTCATCTTCCTGCCGCGCGGGAAGATCCATACCGGGTCTATGTTGTCCAGAAACGTCGTGTCCCCCTTCTCGTCCACCCTTATGGCCATGAGATAGCCGCGCCGGGATCTCCCGTCCTGCGGATAGGCCGTCTGGAGCGCACCGGCAAGCAGGGCCGCCGCTGCGAGCACTATTTTGAAGAAGTGTTTCATCGACGGCAAATTTAGCAAAAATCATGCTTTATGACTCACTCTCCGGAGGCTCTGTCGAAACGAGGCGGAAATATTTTTTTTCATCATTCATAACTGATTGAAATTTCGCATAGTTGAGTAGTTGGATTCCTTGTCGAAAATGTTGAAAAATCTTTCAAATTATCTTGCCGTTTCGGGAATTTTTTGTAAATTTGCAGTCCCAAAATCCGCCTTGAAATAGCGTAAAACGCTGATTTTCAGGATTTTAGAAAGAAATTTATTATTTTAAAGTAATACAGCGATGTTACAACCAAAGAGAACAAAGTTTAGAAGGGAACAGAAAAACCGCATGAAGGGCAATGCCCAGAGAGGCGCACAGCTTTCTTTCGGTTCTTTCGGACTCAAGACCCTTGAAAATTGTTGGCTTACAGCGCAGCAGATCGAGGCTGCACGTCAGGCTATCACCCGTCACATGAACCGTGAGGGTCAGCTCTGGATCAGGGTCTTCCCTGTGAAGCCGATCACCAAGAAGCCTCTTGATACCCGTATGGGTAAAGGTAAGGGTGATCCGTATGCATTCGTTGCTCCTATTACTCCGGGCAGAATCATCTTCGAGGCAGAGGGTGTTTCACTCGAGATTGCAAAGGAAGCAATGCGCCTCGGTGCCAACAAACTGCCTATCGCGACAAAGTTCGTCGTTCGCAGGGATTATGTTGAATAATTAAACGGAGAAAGAGAAATGAAAGCAGCAGAAGCACGTGAGATGTCTGTAGCAGACCTCCGCGACAGGATTGCAGTTGAAAAGAGCAATCTGGACACAATGAAGATCAATCACGCTATTTCTCCGCTGGAGGATACGTCCAAATTAAAAAAGGCCAGAAGGGATATCGCTCTTATGATCACTATCCTTGCTGAAAAAGAAAAACAGAACTAAAATTCGATGACTTATGGAAAGAAATCTTCGTAAGGAAAGAGTAGGAGTAGTGGTCAGCAGCAAGATGGACAAGTCCATCGTCGTTGCGGTTGAAACCAAAGAGAAACATCCTTTGTACGGAAAATTCGTCAAGAAGACCACAAAGTTCGTTGCACAGGACGACAAGAACGAGTGCGGTGAGGGTGATACCGTCCGCATCATGGAAACCCGTCCTCTGAGCAAGACCAAGAACTGGAGATTAGTAGAAATCGTAGAAAAAGCAAAGTAATATGGTACAGCAGGAAACACGTTTACAGGTGGCTGACAACAGCGGAGCAAAGGAAGTCCTCTGCATCCGCGTACTTGGCGGTACACGTCACCGTTATGCGACGGTCGGAGATCAGATTGTCGTATCCATCAAGAGCGCTATCCCTGGTGCTGAAGCAAAGAAGGGAACCATTTCCAAGGCTGTCGTTGTCCGCACCAAGAAGGAAATCCGCAGGGCGGATGGCTCATATATCCGTTTTGACGAGAACGCCTGCGTTCTTCTTAACAATGCGGGAGAACTCCGCGGCACACGTATCTTCGGCCCTGTTGCCAGAGAGTTGCGTGAGAATTTCATGAAAATCGTCTCACTGGCACCGGAAGTCCTTTAACAATTAAGCATTATGAAAAAATTACACATTAAGAAAGGTGATACCGTGTATGTAAATGCCGGTAATGACAAGGGAAAGACAGGAAAGGTCCTTTCCGTCGATCCTTCCAAGGACCGTGCTGTTGTTGAAGGTATCAATATGGTCAGCAAGCACACCAAACCTAACAGCAAAGCTCCTCAGGGTGGTATCATCAAGCAGGAGTCAACTATCCATATCTCAAATCTCAATCTTATCGACCCTAAGTCAGGAAAGCCTACCCGCGTAGGTTACAAGATGGAAGGGGAGAATAAGATCCGTTACGCTAAAAAATCTGGGGAGGAGATCAAGTAATTATGGCAAAGAA
>JAKSKC010000031.1 GCA_024401945.1 Bacteroidales bacterium | reverse complement strand
GCTCTCGGAGCCGGCGACTATTACATCGACTATCAGAACATCTACACCAATCTGGGAGTCAATTCCATCCGCTCGCTCTTCGTTTCCTCCGCCGAGATATTCATGACGGAAGGCTGGATGGACAAGGCCGGGGAGATGCTTGACAAGTCAGTGGAGGTGATGAAGCACTATCCTCTCGATGCAATCCCGGTGGGAACGATTTCCAACGACTACGCGGTGATCCAGACAGTCCAGGACTACTATCTTCTCGGTGAGAAGGAAAAGGCCCGCGATCTGGCGATAGAACTGGCGAAGAATCTCGTGAACGACTGCAATTTCTACTCCTGCTTCCGCAATGCGGGGGCCGACGAGTATGAATTCGCGGTCAAGTTCATATACATACTGGCGAAGGTTGTGGACCAGAACGACACCAGGGAGGTGTCAGACCATTTCCTGAGCATTGTTCAGCAGCTGAATATCGACGATGATTGAGTTCCCGGACAAGAACTGGCGTGATTACGAGCTGCTCGACAGCGGTTCCGGCTTCAAGCTGGAGCGTTTCGGGCAGTATGTCCTCTGCCGTCCCGAACCCAAGGCACTGTGGACTCCGTCCCTGAGTGAAGCGGAATGGAACAGGCTGATACATACCAGGTTCATACCGGGAGCAGGCTTCTCCAAGGCGGGGAAGGAGGACAGCGGAAGCTGGGAACGCCGCCGTCAGATGGATGACCAGTGGTTCATCCGTTACAAGGGTCTGCAGAAGGGTCTCGACTTCAAGCTGCGCCTTGGACTGACCTCATTCAAGCACGTCGGCGTCTTTCCGGAGCAGGCTCCCAATTGGGAATATATCTACCGCAGGACGCTTGCGCTCGGTCCGGGGGCGAAGGTGCTCAACCTGTTCGCCTACACCGGAGCCGCCTCCCTTGCGGCCAAGGCCGCTGGTGCCGATGTGACCCACCTCGACTCGGTGAGGCAGGTGGTCACCTGGGCGCGCGGGAACATGGAGAACAGCGGCCTGAACGGTATCCGCTGGGTTGTCGAGGATGCGATGAAGTTCGCAGCCAGGGAATTGCGCAGAGGAAACAGGTATCAGGGGATAATCCTGGACCCTCCGGCCTACGGCCACGGTCCGGACGGGGAGAAGTGGAAACTGGACGAATGTCTGTTCAACCTTCTCGGAACCGTCGGAGGACTGTTGGACCCGGAACGCTCCTTCATGGTCCTGAACCTCTATTCGAACGGTTATTCGGCGGCGCTTGGGGAGACTCTTGTCAGGCAGGCTCTGCCGGCGAAGCAGTGCACGAATATGGAATCGGGGGAGCTTTCCCTTACCGACAGTTTCGGGAAGAATCTCCCACTGAGCATTTACGTAAGAGTATCAAATCTATAAACATCAATATTTTACATTATGCAACAGTACATTGACAACTACGATTTCAAAGGAAAGAAAGCCATCGTCAGAGTAGACTTCAACGTTCCGCTGAATGAAAACTTCGAGATTACCGACGACACAAGAATCCGTGCGGCCATCCCTACACTCAAGAAGGTGCTTGCCGGAGGCGGCAGTCTCATAATCATGTCCCATCTCGGACGTCCGAAGGGAGTGAATGCAAAATACTCGCTCAAGCATATAGTAGCCCACGTATCAGAGTGCCTCGGTGTGGACGTAAAGTTCGCTGAGGATTGTCAGAAGGCTGATGCCGAGGTTGCAGCCCTCAAGCCGGGCGAGGCTCTCCTTCTCGAGAACCTCCGTTTCTACGCTGAGGAGGAAGGCAAACCGCGCGGACTCGCGGAAGATGCTTCCGATGAGGAGAAGAAGGCCGCGAAGGCCGAGGTGAAGGCAAGCCAGAAGAATTTTGTCGCAAAGCTCGCTTCATACGCAGACTGCTACATCAATGACGCTTTCGGAACGGCTCACCGCGCCCACGCTTCAACCGCCCTCATCGCCGATTTCTTCCCTGAGGACAAGATGTTCGGATATCTGATGGAAGGTGAGATCAAGGCCATCGACAACGTTCTCAAGAACGCACAGCATCCTTTCACCGCAATCATCGGCGGTTCCAAGATCAGCAGCAAGCTCGCTGTTCTCAAGAATATGCTTGAGAAGGTGGACAACCTCATCATCGGCGGAGGAATGGGCTATACCTTCATCAAGGCCAACGGAGGACAGATCGGTAATTCAATCCACGAGGATGACCTCATTCCTGAGGCTCTCGACCTCCTCAAGACTGCAAAGGAGAAGGGCGTGAACGTCTATCTTTCAGTGCAGACCGTCGTTGCTAACGATTTCTCAAATGACGCTGAGACGAAGATCGTCCCTGCCAACGCCATTCCTGACGGTTGGGAGGGAATGGATTCAGGTGAAGAGTCCCTCAAGATATGGAAGAAAGTCATTCTCGACAGCAAGACCCTTCTCTGGAATGGTCCTGTAGGAGTTTTCGAGCTTCCTGCATTCTCAAAGGGAACCCTCAGCATCGCCGAGTTCATCGCTGAGGCTACTGCAAACGGAGCCTACTCGCTCGTCGGTGGCGGAGATTCAGTCGCAGCCGTTACCCAGATGGGATTCGTCGACAAAGTCAGCTACGTCAGCACAGGCGGCGGCGCAATGCTCGAGGCTCTGGAAGGAAAGGAACTTCCGGGTATAGCGGCCATACGTAAATAATCAGGTTTATGAAAACAGGAAAATCCTTGAAATTCTGGCAATGGGAGACCATAGCCGTTTCAATGGTGGTCTATTCCATCTACTATTTCGTACGCAAGAATTTCTCCATAGCCATGCCCGGGCTCACGGCCGAGTACGGCATCAGCAATACGAGTTTCGGTGTGGTTATGTTCATAGCTTCACTCGTATATGGATTTTCCCGTTTCGTGAACGGTTTCATAGTTGAGAAAGTGAGCACAAGAGCATTCATGGCCATAGGCCTGGTGCTCTGTGCCCTTTCCAATTTCTGCTTCGGTTTCGGGGTCGACATCAGTTATCTGATCACCGGAGTTCACGAAGGACCCCAGGTGGTGAACATGCTCGTTCTGGTAATGGGCGTCACCATTGTTCTGAACCAGTATTTCCAGGGTATGGGTTATCCTCCTTGCGCAAGGATGCTGCCGCAGTGGATACATCCTTCGGAGCTGGCGACGAAGATGAGTATCTGGAACACCTCCCACTCGATAGGGGCTTCCTGCGCTGTGGTGGTGTGCGGACTCATAATGACCAATATGGGCGCGGATATGAGCGGTGACAGCAGCATAGTCGCCTCGATATCCGCTAACCTTGCCCAAAGCATCAAGGGATGGGCCGGCCTCAGTGAGGCCGAGCAGACCTCCAGGGTGCTTTCATACGCTTCCCACTACGGGGCCTGGCGCTGGTGCTTCTTCATCCCGGCCTGTGTGGCTCTCTGCGGAGCGGTTCTGTCAATGATAGGCCTTCACGACAACCCTCAGAGCGTAGGGCTTCCCGAGATGGCGGACACCCACACGGGAAAGGAGGAGACAGCGGGCCGGAAAGGTGCCCACAAGGCCTTCCTCAGGCATATGGTATTCAGGAACAAGTGGATATGGATGTTCGCCTGTGCCAACGTCTTTGTATATGTGCTCAGGATGGGTGTTCTGGACTGGGGTCCGAAATTCCTTACCGAAGACCGCGGGATGGATATCAAGTCCGCTTCCTGGAGCGTGGCGATATTCGAACTGACCGCCATCGTGGGAACCATATTCGCAGGATGGGCGACAGACCATATCTTCAAAGGAAAGGCTCACAGGATGTGCTTTATTGCAATGGTCGGGGCAATCATATTCCTCGGGGTGTTCGCCCTGTGCCCGGGCTTGAATCCTATAGTCTCGATGCTGGTGCTCGCCCTTGCCGGTTTCTGTATCTACGGTCCTCAGGCCCTGATAGGCATCGGTGCGGCAAACCAGGCCACAAAGGAGGCTTCTGCCACCGCCAACGGGCTTGCCGGCATATTCGGCTACGTAGGTTCCGGACTTTCATCACTCGGAGTGGGGATAGTTGCGGACAAATTCGGATGGAACACCGTGTTCACGATGTTCATCTGTGCCGGTGTGGTCGGAGCCATAATCTTCCTGTGCATGTGGAAGGCCCCGCGTGACGGATACGAAAGGTCGAGGGCATTCACTTCAAAATTCGCGGAGGGCGGGAAATGAACAGCGAACTAGCCGGAAGACTGAGGGACATAAGGCACGTGGTTCTTGATATGGACGGGACCATCTACCTGAGCAACACGCTTTTCCCCTTTACAAATCCTTTCCTTGCCGGTCTGGACGAGATGGGGATATCCCACACTTTCCTCACCAACAATCCTTCAAAGTCCCTGAAGGCATATCACGAGAAACTGGAAAAGATGGGGGTTGCCGTCGATGACGGTCAGATGCTGACCACCGTGCAGGCGACCATAGATTATATACATACATCCCGTCCGGATGTACGCAAACTCTTTATTCTCGGGACCCCGTCCATGGTGACCCAGTTCGAGGCTGCCGGATTCATTTCCACTGCGGATGATCCCGATGATGTTCCGGACGCCATTGTTGCGGCGTTCGATATGACACTCGAATACAAGCGTCTGTGCAGGGCCGCCTGGTGGATAAGCCGCGGCCTGCCTTATTTCGCAACCAATCCGGACAGGGTCTGCCCGACCAACGAGCGTACTGTCCTGGTGGATTGCGGCAGCATATGCGCCTGCCTGGAGTCGGCGACCGGGCGCAAACCGGACAAGACTCTGGGAAAACCTGATCCTGAAATGTTGCTGTCCCTTGCTTCCAAACTCGGCCTGAAGCCTTCCCAGATGGCTATGGTGGGGGACAGAGTATATACCGACATAGCGATGGCCTGCAATGCAGGGGCCTTCGGCGTGCTTGTCCTTTCGGGGGAGACGACCCCGGAAATGGCCGCCAGGGCACCGCAGCAGCCTGACCTCATTGTCGAGAATATCGGAGAACTGGGAAGACTCCTCAAACTGGCCAGACAATAGGTTATGGATTTTCTTTTTGTAAACTGGAATGTGAACCCGGCGATTTTCCACATCGGGAATTTCGAACTGCGCTGGTACTCCATCCTCTTTGTGCTCGGATTCATTCTGGGCTGGTTCCTGTTCAAGTATTTCTGCAACCGCGAGAAGGTGAGCGAGAAGATTCTCGACCCGCTGCTCTATACGCTCCTGATAGCCACTATCGTGGGTGCCAGGCTCGGCCATTGCATCTTCTATCAGCCTGATTACTACTTCGGGTCCTGGAGCGGTTTCCTGGAGATCTTCATGCCTTGGAAGGGCGGACTGGCAAGCCACGGGGGAGCCATAGCCCTCATCCTTGCGATGTGGTGGTTCTCACATAAGTATGGGAAGCGCTATGATATTGATTTCCTGTGGGTTATGGATAGATTGTGCATCACTGTAGCCTTTGCCGGATGCTTTATCCGCCTCGGAAATCTAATGAATTCCGAGATATACGGAGATGTCACAAATCTGCCTTGGGGATTTATTTTCGGCTATAGGGGAGAGACCCTTCCAAAGCACCCTACACAGCTGTACGAGGCCACAATTTACCTTATACTCGGACTCGTTTTGTTGAATATTTATGCAAAAAAACTCGAAAAGCTCTACAGGGGTATGATTTTTGGAGTATTCCTGCTCGGCTGTTTCGGTGCCAGAATGATAATCGAGATCATCAAGGAACCACAGGTTGATTTCGAAAAGACTATGGTGCTGGACATGGGCCAGATCCTTTCCATACCTTTCATCCTGGCGGGCATCGTGCTCATCATCTATGCCTGCGTCAGGAAGAAACCGGCGGCGGCAGTGCATCCGGGACCGGTCAGGAAGGAACCGACTCACTTTGCCAGAAGTTTAAAGTAAGTAAAAAAAGATAGTAGAAAATGATTGGATTATTGGTGGCGGGCTTGATGTCTCTCGGAGCCGTCGATTCAGTTAAGACGGATGCACCGGTTGAAATAAGTCTGGAGCAGGCTATTCACATCGCTCTCAGTGAAAATGAGACGGTTAAGATAGCCGACAAGGAGATCGAGAGGACTCAGTACGCAAAGAAGGGAACCTATGCGGCGCTTTTCCCGCAGATTGACTTCTCGGGTTCCTACCAGAGAACACTGAAAAAACAGAAGATGTATATCGATATGCAGGGTATGTCGCCCGACGGTATCGAAGTGGGAAGGTGGAACACCTGGTCTGCCGGAGTGTCGGCGGCCATGCCTTTGGTCAACGCCCAGGTATGGGAAAGCATAAAGATCTCCGCCCAGGACGTCGAGATGGCCGTCGAGAAGGCCCGTTCATCCCGTCTTGATATGGTGACGCAGGTCAAGACTGCGTTCTATGCAGTCCTGCTGGCCAAGGAGGTCCGTGAGGTGTACCGCGAGGTTTATGAGAATGCCCTCGTGAACTGCAACACCACAGAGATGCGCTATAACGCACAGAAGGCTTCCGAACTCGATCTGGTCCGTGCAAAGGCCAATCTGGCCAACGCCATCCCTAATCTTTATGACTCCGATGGCGCCGTCGAGATCGCCCTCTGGCAGCTCAAGGCGGTGATGGGCCTCAACCTCGAGGAGGAAATCGGGGTGTCCGGCAGCCTTCACGACTATGCGAAGGAACTTTCCAGGGATCTCTATTCCCAGGACTATTCACTGGAGAACAACTCCGCCCTCAAGCAGCTTGAGATCCAGGCGGAGCAGCTCGCCCTCAGCGTCAAGGCACAGCAGTACGCATATATCCCGAGCCTGGCCCTGGCATTCAACTACAATATCAGCGCTACGGACAACACCTACAATTTCAGCCAGTACAACTGGTCTCCCTATTCATTTGTAGGACTCTCCCTCAACATTCCTATATTCTCCGGAGGAAAGAGGCTGAATTCGGTCCGTCAGAGCAAGACCATGGCGTCCGAACTGGAACTCCAGCGCCAGAGCACGGAAAGACAGCTGAAGATCGCGCTCCGTCAGTGCCTCAAGTCAATGGAGACCAGCACGAATTCCTATTTTGCCGCGGATGACGCCCTTGCCACTGCCCAGAAAGCCTATGCGATTGCGGAGCAGTCCTACAACGTAGGGCGCAGCACCCTTACCGACCTCAATGACGCCCAGCTCGTCCTCACACAGTCCGAACTCGGGGTTTCACAGGCCATATACAGTTATATTGTGGCAAAGGCCCAGCTCGAACAGCAGCTCGGCTATGATTTCAAGATGTACGAATAATGAAACAACCTATGAATATGAAGAAGACACTTATTATATTTTCAGTGCTCGCCCTCGCTTGTGGCTGCGGGCAGAAGCAGACAGAGGAACAGCAGGCAGTGGAGATAGTCCCGAGAGTCAGGGTCCAGAGGGCTGAACTCCAGCTCGTCAACCAGGACCAGGTCCTTTCATCGACCGTCCAGGCATCGGCTATCAACAACATCGCACCTCAGAGCGCCGGCCGAATCAAGAGTATCAAGACTGAAATAGGAAGTTTCGTGACCAAGGGCCAGGTCCTCGCAACGATGGATGACCTGCAGCTCGCACAGAGCGACATCAAGCTTGCCAATGACACGGCGGAGTATGAGAGACTCAAGAGCCTCCTTGAGAAGGGAGGAATCTCGCAGTCGGATTTCGACCAGGTGGAGATGGCCCTCAAGGTGAGCAAATCCACCAATGAGAACCTGCGTCAGAACACTTATCTGACTTCTCCTATAAACGGTGTCGTTACCGCAAGGAACTATGACCAGGGGGATATGTACGTGATGGGACAGCCTCTTTTCACCGTGCAGCAGATCGTTCCGGTCAAGCTTCTGGTCCCTGTATCGGAGGCCGACTACACGAAGGTGAAGCCGGGTGACAAGGTCTCAGTAAGTGTCGACGCCCTTCCGGGAAAGACTTACGAAGGAAAGATTGCGATGATCCATCCTACGATGGATGCAAGGTCCCACACCTTCAACGCCGAGGTTCACGTACAGAACAGGAACTATGACCTCCGTCCGGGAATGTTCGCCAGGGTTGATGTGACGATGGGAGCCAACAGCAGCATCGTCATCCCTGACGCGGCTGTGGTGAAGCAGCAGGGTTCAGGAGTCAGGGTAGTGTATGTCCTCAAGGGGGACAACACGGTAAGACAGAAGAGTGTGACCCTCGGACGTCATATAGGCGACAAGTATGAGATCCTCACAGGCCTCGGAGAAGGCGAGCAGGTAGTGGTGCGCGGTGCGTTCACACTCCGTGAGGGTCAGAAGGTTGAGGTGATAGAGGAGGACTAGCAGTATGAGCATATTTAGAACTGCAGTCAAGAATCCGGTTACCACGGCGCTGATTTTCCTCAGTTTCGTGGTGTTCGGTGTCTTCTCACTGAGCAAGACCAGTATCGACCTCTTCCCTGAGTTCGACTCCAACGTGATTATGGTGATGTCATCATATCAGGGAGCGAATGCGCAGGATATAGAGACCAACCTCACCAAGATTCTCGAGAATACCCTCAACGGTGTGGAGAACCTCAAGAAACTTACTACCCAGAGCAAGGAGAACATTGCCCTGCTCACCCTTCAGTTCGAATACGGCACGGATATCGAGACTGCCACCAACGATGTGCGTGACAAACTGGATATGGTGAACAGTATGCTCCCTGACGGTGTCACGCAGCCTGTCATCTTCAAGTTCAGCGCCGATATGATGCCGGTGATGATGCTCTCCGCCACGGCGGAAGAGTCTCTCCCGGGTCTGGACAAGATACTTGACGACAAACTGTCCACACCTCTCGCGCGTGTCCCGGGTGTCGGTACGGTTTCCGTGATCGGTGCTCCTACCCGTGAGATCCAGGTATTCTGCGATCCTAACAAGCTGGCGGCCTACGGACTCAGCATCAACACCATTTCCAGTGTGATAGGTGCCGAGAACAGGAACCTCCCGTCAGGAAACATCGATATAGGCTCCGACACCTACACCCTGAGGGTTGAGGGAGAGTTCGAGGACCCTTCCGATATGCTCAATATCGTCGTAGGGGCTTCCAACGGTATGACCGTGTACCTGAGGGATGTGGCCACGCTGTATGACGGACCTGAGGAGAAGGAGCAGGAATCCTTCACCAATGGTATCCGTGCAGCGAGAATCACAATCCAGAAACAGAGCGGCGCCAATACCGTGAATGTGGTCCGCCGCATCAAGAAATCCCTTGTCGAGATACAGAAGACCCTTCCTCCCGACATCCATCTGACGACCATCGTAGATACTTCGGAGAACATCATCAACTCCATCAACTCCCTCAGGGACACCATCCTCATCACCTTCCTGGTGGTTATGCTCGTGGTATTCGTCTTCCTGGGAGACTGGAAGTCGACGGTCATCATCATTCTCTCCATCCCTATAGCCCTGCTGGCATCCCTGGTTTACCTCTATGCCACGGGCAACACCCTGAACATCGTTTCGATGTCGGCCCTGTCCATTGCCATAGGTATGGTGGTGGATGACGCCATCGTCGTGCTCGAGAACGTGACCACCCATCTCTCCAGGGGCGAGAAGCCGGCCGAGGCAGCCGTTCACGGCACCTCCGAGGTAGGTATCTCCGTCATAGCATCCACTTTGACGATGCTCTGCGTGTTCCTCCCTCTCACAATGCTTTCAGGTATGGCCGGAATTCTCTTCCGCCAGCTCGGATGGATCGTCAGCATCATCATGATAGTGTCTACGATTGCGGCCCTCACGCTTATGCCTATGCTCTGTTCCCGTTTCCTCAATCCGAACAGGAAACACGGCAAGGCGTACCAGAGACTGTTCGTCCCTATCAACAATGGCCTCGACAAGATATCACACGGTTATTCAAGACTTATCAACTGGGCTACCAGCCATCGCAGCGCCGTAGTAGTCAGCGCAATCGGTATTTTTGTCGCAGTCCTCGTGCTCATCGGACCTAAGATAAAGACCGAGCTGTTCTCCAACAGCGACAACGGACGTCTGAGTGTAACTCTCGAACTCCCGCGCGGAACGGCCCAGGCCGTGACTGCGGATTTCGCAAGAAGGGTTTACAACCAGATAAGCAGCGAGGTCCCGGAGATAAAGGTCCTGAACTATGCATACGGTCAGGCGGATTCGGACAACACTTTCGCCAATATGCAGAACAACGGAACCCACGTCGTGACAATGAACATCAATCTCGGAAGCATCAAGACCAGGGACCGTTCCACTGCGGAGATCGCCGACCAGGTCCGTGAAATCCTCAGGGATTATCCTGAGATCCGCAAGGCCCTCGTCACCGAAGGTGGCGGAATGGGAATGGGCAACGGTGCTTCATCCGTGGATATCGAGGTCTACGGCTACAGTTTCGAGGACACGGACGAGATTGCAAGGGCCCTGAAGGCCAAGATGGACAATGAACCGGCATTCTCGCAGGTTACCCTCAGCCGTGATGAGTACACGCCTGAATACCAGATAGTCTTCGACCGTACCAAACTTGCCCTCAACGGACTCAATTCATCCACCGCGGGAGCGGCGTTCAGCGCCGCGATGAGCGGTTCAGTCTCCTCATATTACAGGGAGGAAGGCGAGGAATACAAGATCAGGGTGAGATATGCGCCTGAGTTCAGGCGCAATGTCGAGGACCTCGGCAACACCATTGTCTACAATGCAACCGGTGCCGCCGTCCGCCTGAAGGAGATAGGTACGATAGTCGAGACAGCGGTTCCTCCTACCATCGAGAGGAAGGACCGTGAGAGACTCATCACCGTAAAGGGTGTCGTAGCGCGCGGAAAGGCCCTTTCCGAGGCTGTGGAGGCATCACAGAGGGCTATCTCAGCCACCGAGATCCCGTTATCGCTTTCGGTAGTGATATCCGGAGACTATGAGGACCAGCAGGATATGTTCGGGGATATGATAGTGCTTATGGTGCTGATCGTCATACTTGTCTATATGGTTATGGCATCCCAGTTCGAGTCGTTCATGAGTCCGTTCGTGATTATGTTCTCGGTTCCGTTCGCGCTTACGGGCGTCATCCTCGGACTCTGGGTCAACAATATGCCTATGGGTATAATGGGTATGATCGGTCTCATCATCCTTCTGGGTATAGTCGTGAAGAACGGTATCGTGCTCATCGACTACACAATCCTGTGCCGGGAGAGGGGAATGGGCATAGTCGAGGCGAGTGTCACCGCGGCGAAGAGCCGTCTGCGCCCTATCCTCATGACAACCCTCACCACCGTGCTCGGTATGATACCTCTCGCCATAGGAACCGGTGAAGGTGCGGAGCTCTGGAGACCTCTCGGTATGGTTGTATGCTGGGGTCTTACCATATCGACGCTGATCACCCTCGTACTCATCCCTACCATCTACTGTTCGTTTGCGACAATGCAGGAAAACAAAAAATCGAAAAAGAAATGAAAGCCATATTCTTGACATACAATCAGGCATATAATGAAGAGATAGCCGAAGTACTTGAGAGTTTCGGTCAGAGGGGCTATACCCGATGGCAGGAAATCCAGGGCAGGGGCACAAATGACGGAATCCCGCGTATGGGAAGTCACGCCTGGCCGGAGATGAACAACGCCATCTTCACGGTGGTGGAGGACGGACTCGTGGACGGCATCCTCAAGGAGGTTAAACGCCGCGATGAGGAGGCTCAGGCTCTCGGTCTTCGCGCATTTGTCTGGAATATTGAAACAATTTATTAATTTTGCGGCTATGGAAAAAGTAATAACCGAAACGAACATTCAGGAAATCCTCGCATCCTCAAAGGTTGTGATGATTGATTTCTGGGCTGCCTGGTGCGGTCCTTGCCGTATCCTCATCCCTACTGTGGACGAGATAGCGGAGGAGTTCGCAGGCCGTGCGACCATCGCCAAGTGCAATGTCGAGGACTGTGAGGATGTAGCCGTGACCTACGGCATCCGCAACATCCCCGCTCTTCTTTATTTCAAGGACGGACAGCTGGTCGACAGAAGCGTCGGTCTGGTATCAAAAGCAGAAATAGAAGCCAAACTTAATTCATTGCTGTAGTATGAAACGTACATTTATATGCATCGTGCTGCTTCTCGGCTGCATTCTTTCAAATGCGCAGGAGAAGACAAGGAAGACCCAGTTCGCAATAATGGGCGGTCTGACATCTTCGGTAGCAAGCGTCAAGGAAGTAACTACAGAGAATATCAACCAGTATCACGTCGGTATCGCCGCCAAGTTCCCTGTTGCATCGTTCTTTGCAGTACAGCCGGGTCTGCAGTATGCGGTCAAGGGCGTGAAACTCAGTGAATTCGAAGGAAAGTTGAACGCGAATCTCAGCACCGGATTCATCGAGCTTCCTGTACAGCTTCAGTTCGGCTGGGACTTCAAGGCAGTCCGTCCGTATGTATTCGCCGAGCCTTTCCTCGGCTATGCCGTAAGCAACAAGATCAACGGTGAGGATACCTGGAACAACATTGCCAGCAAGTTCGAATACGGTGTCGGTGCCGGAATAGGTCTGGACCTTTTCAATCACGTCCAGCTGTCCGCGCGCTATTTCTGGAACCTCGGCGACCTGTACGGGTTCAGCTGGCAGAGCTTCACGACTGTGGTTAACAGCAAATGCAACGGAATATCAGCCACTGTCGCTATTCTATTCTAAAGTTATGAGTGACAAAAGGGCGGTGATTTTCTGCTCCGCCAGTTATGATATAGATCCATCTTACAATCAGGCTGCACGGGAAGTTGTCCGTGCAGTCTGTTTGGCTGGTTATGAGGTCGTGTCCGGGGGTACCGTGAAGGGTACGATGGGGGTGGTGTCCAAGGCTGTCGAGGAATTCGGCGGCACTCACAGGGGCATTCTCCCACGCTTTATGGAACAGTACCGCTACCCGGGCCTTGATGAACTCGTATGGACCGATACGATGGCCCAGAGAAAGGAGGCGATGCGCGAGGGAACGTCCGTGGCCATAGCCCTTCCCGGCGGCATAGGGACTATGGAGGAGCTTATGGAGACGCTCACCCTGGCCAAGCTGCACAAATATTCCGGAAAGGTGATGGCCTTCAACTATCGCGGGTTCTATGACCATCTGAAGGGCCTTCTCGACCATCTGGTTGAGACAAGGATGCTCGCGGAATGCGACCGGGCGCTTATCTCGTTCCCGGAATCAATAGAGGAAATAAAGGCTTGCCTGTGATAATGGGGGAGATAATATCGTTCCTCGGCAAGGGATGGACGAGGATGCAGGAACTGATTGACGGGGCGCTGGAGACTGATGTCGAGCTGCTCGGGAAAGTCAACAGAAGCCTGCTTTCGCGTTCGGGCAAGCAGTTGCGTCCCATGCTCTGTCTTCTTACCGCCAGTCCTCGCGGCCGCGGCCACAACCGACCTGGCTGGCATGACGCGCCCCCCGGCACGCCGCACAAGAGTCACCTTGATTGGTAGTTCGTGGGTGTGC
>JAKSKC010000030.1 GCA_024401945.1 Bacteroidales bacterium | reverse complement strand
GCGTCGAAGTATTCGGCCATCTTGCGAAGGCGGGATTTCCACCAGGAATAACCGTCTTTTGCCATTTCCTCCCAGTTGTAGGTAGGGAATCCCCAGTTCTGGCCGTCCTTGCTGAAATAGTCGGGCGGCGCTCCGGCGGATGAATCCAGGTTGAAGAGTTCAGGATGCCAGAAGGCCTCAGCGCTGTCCGCGCTGACCCCGATAGGAAGGTCGCCCTTCAGATATATACCCTTGGAGTGCGCGTAGGCTACCTCTTCGGAAAGCTGTTTGTCCAGGTGGTACTGCACCCAGGCGTAGAATTCGGTCTCGAAGGAATCCCTCCTTGCGCAGAATTCGCAGTACTCTCCCAGCCATTCCGCATTGTTCCTGTAGAATTTGGAGAAGGACGCGCTTGCCAGGTCCTTCGCTCCCCTCTGTTCGTATGCCTTGCGGATATAGGCCATCTTCTCCTTGAAGACCCTCGGATAGTCCACTTCCGGAAGGGCGTTGAGCTCATCGCGGAGGCGCTTGAATTCGGCATCTTCCTTAATGCCGAGGTCCTGGAGGCGGATGTACAGAGGGTGGAGGGCGAAGCTGCTTATCGGGCTGTAAGGGTAGGAATCCTTCCACTCGCCCTTTCTGGTGGTGTCGTTTATCGGGAGAAGCTGGATTATGCACTGTCCGGTGGCGGATGCCCAGTTCACGAGATTCCTCAAATCCCTGAAGTCCCCTATGCCGAAGTCCTTTTCACTGCGCAGCGAGAAGATAGGGACGGCGGTGCCGGCTCCCCTGAATCCAGGACGGTCGAAGATGGCCGCGGAATGCTCGCGCGGGAACGGACATCCCGGAATCGGGCAGTCTATCCAGCTGTCGCTGATCATTTTTGCCGGCTTCGAGCTGTGATGGCTCCATTCGGTGCGGAGGATGAGTCCGTCCTTGACCACGATGTAGTAGTAGTCCTTCAGGTCTGCCGCCGTGCATCCCGAGACGGTTACGCTCCAAAAGTCCCCTTCTCCCCAGGACATAGGGTATTTCCTGTCTGCGCTGACAAGGCAGAGATTCTCACCCCACTGGCAGTGGTAGTGTATTTTCAGTGTTACTTGCATTGCTTGAATGATATTGCGAAACCTCCTCCCGGCGCCATTGTCACGTCAATGGTGTCTGAGGCTGTAACTGTTTTACTTGTAATGTCGTAAGCCTTTGGATTCTCGCGGTAATGAGCGTCCTTGGCGTCGGCATAGACCGTAGCTTCGAAACTGCCTTCGCCGAGGAAATCCAGGGCGATGCTGAAGCTGCGCTTCTCGGTATCGGTGACTCCGCCGCAGAACCATTCCCCGCTGTCTTTCGCCTTTCTGGCCACGACTATGTACTGCATAGGCTCGGCGTAGAGATAACGGCTCTCGCTCCAGTCCACTGCAACGTCCTCTATGAACTTGAAGGCGTCGAGGTGCTCGCTGTAATGCTCCGGCGTGTCGGCAGCCATCTGCAGAGGGGAGTACATTGTGAGGTAGAGTCCGAGCTGTCCGCAGATAGTGGAGTTCACCCAGCTGTCGTTTCCGCACCAGCTCTTGAGGTCCTGCTCGAAAATACCCGGGGTATAGTCCATAGGACCTCCGTTCAGACGGGTGAACGGAAGTATTGCCGTATGTCCCGGGGTGATGCCTCCGAATGCCTGGTATTCCGTTCCCATCGCGGATTCGTTTCCGATCAGGTTAGGATAGGTCCTGCACAGTCCGGTAGGCCTCACTGCTTCGTGGGCGTTCACCATAATGTGGTATTTGGCCGCCTCGGTCACTGCATACAGGTAATGGTTGATCATATACTGGCTGTAGTGGTAGAGCCCCTGCGGGAGGATGTCGCCCACATAACCGGATTTGACGGCGTCATATCCGTAGCGGTTCATCAGTCCGTATGCCTGATGCATATGACGTTCGTAGTTGCGCACGCTGCTTGAAGTCTCGTGATGCATTATGAGCCTGATGCCCTTGGAATGCGCATATTCGTTGAGAGCCTTGATGTCGAAATCGGGATATGGGGTCAGGAAATCGAATACGTAATCCTTGTCGCAGTTGGCCCAGTCTTCCCAGCCCAGGTTCCATCCTTCCACGAGAAGGGCGTTGAAGCCGTGCTCCGATGCGAAATCTATGTAGCGTCTTACGTTGTCGTTGTTGCCGCTGTGGCGGCCGTTAGGTTTAGCTGAAGCGAAATCGGTCTGTCCGAGCTTCACGGACTGGAAATCGTCCGTATAGTTCCAGCTGCCGTAACCGGCTATCATCTCCCACCACACGCCCATATACTTGACAGGATGGATCCAGCTTACGTCATCGTAGGCGCAAGGCTCGTTCAGGTTGAGCACGAGCCTGCTCTGAAGCTGGTCCACAGCCGATTCAGCCACCTGTACCGTCCTCCACGGAGTTTTGCACGGAGTCTGGAGGTTGCCTTTGTTCCCCTGGGCGTCAGGGGTCAGGAAGGCGCTCAGCGAGTGATTCTTCCCGTCCACCAGCAGATGCATGCAAGGATAGTCCACCAGCGCTGCCTCGTGGATGTTGACATAGAGTCCCTCCGGGGTTTTCATCTGCAGGGAGGTCTGCACGCCTGAAGTGCTGAAGATGGTCTGGCTGGAGTTGCCGCGCAGCTTTTCCTTGAAGAGCCCGCTTATTTCGGAAAGGCGGCATCTTGTGTACTCATATTCCTGGGTGTCGAAATCCCCCGGTATCCACCAGGCCTCGTTGTCGGCGGCGCAGGCGAACTGGGTGAGTTCGTGGCGGATGACGAAGTACACGAGAGGCTGGTTGTCCGGGAATTCATAGCGGAAGCCCAGACCGTCGTCGAAAAGGCGGAAACGGATGTTCATAAGACGTCCCGTGCCCTTCTGCTTCAGGCGGACCAGCATCTCGTTGTAATGGTTCCTTATGCTGTCCTCCTCCCCCCATACCGGAGCCCAGGTCTCATCGAAACTGTCTTCGGTGATGTCCACAATCTCGAAGTTGTCGTGCATCGAGAATTCCGGTTTGCGGTCTTCCTTGAGGATGCGTTTCCTCTCGAATACGAAATCCTCCGCCTTCACCGTCCCCCTCATCTGGAATCCGAGCCTCGAATCAAGTATGACGGCCGTCCCGTCCTTTGACAGGCTGTACTGCGGAGTTCCGTCCGCAGCAAGACTGAATGTAGCTTCGAGTGAACCGTCCGGTGAATGCAGGAAAATCTTGCCGCCGCCTTCCTCCCGGGCGCATCCGGCGAGCAGGAACGCCGCCGCGAGTATCAGAATTGATTTCTTCATTTGAATTCGATTGTCAAGGTTGATTTTGCCGGAACGGTGCAGTTCTCCGGGTTGAATTTTTCTCCGGTGATGACATTGAGTCCTTCGCCCGGCAAATTTACGCTTATTTCCTCATAATTTCCCCAAGGGACGGTCATATCTTCCGCCGAATTGTTCACGAAGACGAATACGGTCTCCTTGTCAGCGATCCTGAAATATGCGTAGCAGTTGTCCCTTGTCAGGAAATGCACGGTCCTTCCGTTCTGCACTGCATCAGAATCCCGGCGCCAGCGGAAGAGCGTGCTGAAATAGTCGTGCAGGTCCTTCTGCACTGCGTCGTTCTCCCATCCGAGAGGGAATTCCACCCTCAGTCCGCCGTGACCCTGGCTGCGGTCCCTGCTGGTGACCATAAGTTCGTCACCCGCGAATATCTGAGGGAAGCCCCTGAGCGTCGCCATCAGGGTGTAGACTATCTTCATCTTGGCAGGGTCCTTCCCGACTATGTCTCCAATGCGGTCGGTGTCGTGGTTGCCAGGGAAAATCATCATATTGCTGACGTCGTTGAAATAGACGTCGTTGGAGATGGATTCGTAAATCCTGACCATACCTTCGTCCCAGTTCACCCTTTCCTCGTTGATTCCCCGGCAGATAGCGCTGTGCAGGCAGAAATCCATAATTGAAGGAAGGTGGCTGTCAAAATCGTCCCTGTTCGGGTTGCCGGCCTGCCAGTATGCCACCTGAGGCACGTTGACTGACCATACTTCCCCGACTATGTTGATGTTCGGATATTCATTCCTGACGCTGGCGCACCATTCTGACATAGGATATTTTTCGTTGTAAGGATAGGTGTCCACCCTGAAGCCGTCGAGGTCCGCCCATTCAATCCACCAGACGGCCCACTGCTTGAAGTACTGCAGCACGTAAGGGTTGTCCAGGTTCATATCCGGCATTGAGGTGTCGAACCAGCCCCCGAGCATATTCTCCCTGTCGAAGTTGGAGCAGTAAGGGTCGTTCTGGGCAGAGAATGCGCAGTTGGAATGGGTGTATTCCGGCCATTGATGAATCCAATCTGCGAAAGGCAGGTCCTGCATCCACCAGTGTGCGCTTCCGCAGTGGTTGGTGACTATGTCCATTATCATCTTTATGCCGTGCGCGTGCGCGTCCTGCACGAGCTGTCTGTACTGGAAGTTGCCTCCGAACCTGCTGTCCACGTGGTAGTAGTCGGAGCAGGCGTATCCGTGGTAGGATGATTCAGGCTCATTGTCTTCCAGAAGAGGAGTGTTCCAGATGGCCGTCATCCCGAGGCCCTCGATATAGTCGAGCCGGCTGCGGATACCCCTTATGTCTCCTCCGTGTCTTCCGAAGAAGGCCTCATAGTCGGCTTTTTCAGCAGTTGCGCAGGTATTGTCGTTGTCAGGGTCACCGTTTACGAACCTGTCCGGCATTATGAGGTAGATTGCGTCGGCTGTAGAGAAACTCTCCCTTTCAGCGGAGCCTTCCCTTCTTGCCGCAATCTCGTAAGGAAGCGAGAAGCGTTCGTCCCCCTTGCGGAAAACAAGACTGTAAGTCCCGACCTGGGCATCAGGGGCAAGTTCTATGTCTGCGAACAGGTAGTTCGGGCTTTCGGCCTTGTGAATCTGCTTTACCTTCACTCCCCTGCCTCCTTCAATGGAGAGGTCGTATGAGGAGATGTCCTTTCCCTTTATGAGCAGCTGGAGAGGGGTTTTCATACCGACCCACCAGTTGAGGGGCTCTATCCTTTCAATCCTGTCGGAAGGACAGTCGATATCCCAGTCCCAAGGGGCCTCGAGATTTACTTTCACAGTCACTGTGTCGGCATCGAGGATACGGCGGAAACGGATGCTGTTGCCCTCTGAAGGAAGGAGTTCGAAGTTTCCTCCCCTCTCTCCGGCCTGGAGGGCCGGGTTGTTGTGCTTGAGCTCTGACAGATACTTGTAGAAATCGGTGTATTCGTTCCAATCCCTCGAAGGCATAGGGTCCTTTTCGAAGAACTGGAAGCGGTGGTGCATTCCGACCTCCTGTCCCGTGTAGATGAGGGGCTGGGTCTTCGGGAGGGTCCAGCAGAGGACGGTCATAGCCTCCCAGGCGTCTCCCATCCTTTCGAATTCGGTCCCGGCCCAGGAGTTCTCATCGTGGTTCGATGTGAAACTCAGGCGGAAAGCATCCTCCGGATATTCCTCCAGGTCGTTTTCTATGTACTCCTTGAGCTGGGAGGCATCAGCCTTGCCGGAGGCGATGTCGTTGAGAAGATGATGCAGTTTCCAGCTGTAGCTGGCGTCGAATCCGGATTCGTGCAGTTCGGTGTTCTCTCCCTCGGCGAGGAAATATCTTCCAGGATATTCCTCTTCCAGAGGAGTGAGGACCTCCTTCCAGTAGTCTGCAGGCATTTCTCCCGCAACGTCGCAGCGGAAGCCGTCTATCCCGCGGTCGAGCCAGAAACGCATACAGTCCGTCATCTCCTTCCTCATTTCCTTGTTGGAGAGGTCCATAGGAGCGATGTCCGTCCAGTCGTGCTGCACTACGAAGTTCCCGTTCCCGTCGTGGAGGAACCAGTCCGGATGGGTTTCCGTGAATTCGGAATCAGGTGAAGTGTGGTTGGCCACCCAGTCAAGGATGACCTTCAGCCCGAGACTGTGGGCATCTTCCACGAAGGCGTCGAAATCTTCCAGGGTTCCGAACTCCGGGTTGATTTCACGGTAGTTCTTCACCGAGTAGTAGGACCCCAGGGTGCCCTTCCTGCCTGTCACTCCGATCGGATGAACGGGCATAAGCCATATTATGTCCACACCGGTTTCCTTCAGCATAGGAAGTTCCATTGCCGCGGCGCTGAAGCTTCCTTCAGGAGTAATCTGGCGGACGTTCATTTCATAAACCACTGAGTTGTAGGCCCATTCAGGATGTCTGAGCTGTACTTTCCCCTCCTGCCTGCTGCAGGAAACAAAGCAGATGAGGATGGAAATAAGAAGCAGAAGGCGTTTCATATCTGGTTGTTTTAGTTTTTGAAAGGATCGAGGGCAATCGTGGCGGTGCCGTTGCTGAAAGCCCCGTATTCATAGGCGTTCCTTGACTTCTCCGATTCAGGTTCCCAGAGCATAATGCCCTTGAACCAGCTGAAAGCGGCGGTCTTGTCCATAAGGAACTGGAGACTTTCCTTCGATTCGACCGGTTTTGCGGCCGGCATACCGAATTCGACGAGGAATACAGGCTTGCCGTACTTCGCGTGAAGGGCCTGGAAATTATCCACAGCCGCGACGGTTTTCTCCCTCCAGTCGGGATAGCCTCCTTCCTGCCAGTAGGAAGGATAAAGGGAAAGTCCTATGACGTCGTAATTGAGTTTTTTGGAGCTCATCAGGTCGAAGAACCAGCTCAGGGTTTCCATCTTCCAGGAATTGTCCACGTGCAGGATGACTTCGGCATCGGGAAATACGGACTTGACTGCGTCGCGTCCGGCAGTGAAGAGCTTGCAGAAGGAGGAGGCCTCCTGTCCTTTAACCATTCCCGTTTCCCAGAGCATCCCCGAGGTCACTTCGTTGCCCACCTGCACCCAGTCCACATCGACTCCGTTGGTTTTCAGAAGTTCGAGAACTTCGGCAGTATGCGCTGCCAGAGCCTTTGCCATAGCGTCGGTGTCAAGGTTCTTCCAGGCTGCCGGAATGGTCTGTTTTCCCGGGTCCGCCCAGTAGTCGCTGTAATGGAAATCTATCATCAGCTTCATCCCGAGAGCCTTTACCCGGAGCGCCTTTTTCAGGACGTCGGCGGCGTCATTGTAGGATCTTCCGCCGTTGCGCGGGTCATCGAGCGGATTAACCCATACTCTCAGGCGGATTGCGTTCATCCCGAGTTCCTTCATCAGAGCCGTGCATTCGGTCGCCTTTCCCTTGTTGTCATAGAAAAGATAACCCTTGTCCTCCATCTCGGTGACCCAGGAGATGTCGGCCCCCTTTACGAACTGTGCGGCCTCGACAGGTTGATTTTCTTCCCCATCGTTTCCCTTCGAGTATTTTTCAGGGTTGCAGGCTGGGAGAATGAGCAGTGCGGAGAGTAGAAGGATGTATTTTTTCATTGCTGCAGAAATATTGCGGATGAGTATGAACCTACAGATACCTTGCTGCCGTTGACAGTCACGCTTCCGTTCGAGCATACCATAGTTCCGGGAGCGTTGCTGAAATTGAGGTTTGTGGCGCCTGCGCTGAAATTGTGGATGACGAGCAGCTTCTGGCTGTCGGTGATGCGGTACCAGGCCGCGATGTTGCGGGCTCCGGAAACATCGGGACAATAGCCGAGGGTTCCTGTCGTCAGGGCCGGATAACTGCGTCTCGCCTTTGCGAATTTACGATAGACGTTGAGGATGGAGTTCGCCGATTCCATCTCAGCCTCGACGCTGAGATTGTCGGTCATCATCGAAGCGTCGTAACGGACCTTGGCCGAAGCGAGAGCCCCTCCCTTTGTCCAACGGATAGGTCCGCGGACATATTCGTCTCCTCCTGATTTGCCGCCCCAGTATCCCAGTTCCTCGCCCTGATATATGTAAGGCTGGCCTGAACAGCTCAGGAGCACCGCCGCTGCCAGTTTAGCCTTGTCGATGTTGCGTCCCAGGGTTTCGGCGGCCCTGTCCTCGTCGTGGTTGCTGAGCTTGGTGGCCTCTATGTAGTCTTTCCTGTACTGGGCGTAGAGCTTCTGATAGCTCTGCAGCTGTCCTACGAAATCCCCTCCGTTGCCGCTGTTCAGAGCCTCGCTGAGCCTCCACCAGAAACAGAATTCGAAGTATGCCGGAAGGCCTTTGTAGTAAGGGGCCACCTCGGCGGCTTCGCTGAAGTGCTCTCCTACCATATAGATGTCGTCACTGTGGCCCGCCGCGCGGTAGGTCGAATTGCAGCGGTCGTAGAATTTCTTGAGGAAGGTAGGGTTCTCGTCGCTTTTGGCGTCGTGGTAGATATGTTTGATGGCGTCGAGCCTGAAGCCGTCCACACCCATCCTTATCCATTTGTCCGCTGACTCGGTGAGGGCCTTGAACGGTCCGGACTGTTCGCAGGAGGATGCAGGGCCGTAGTTTATGTCGGGCATCCAGGAGCCGAAGACGGAATGGTAGTAGCTCATATCCATCTCCGGAAGAAGAATGTCCTTCGGGTCGTTGCTTGAAGAGCTAGGATAGATGTTGAGTTTCTGACCCCAGCTCATTTTCTGCGCGCCTTCAGCCGCTCCGTACTTGGTGCCTGTCGGCCAGCTGCTGTCGGTGGATGTGCGTACCAGTACGCCCCACTGTGTGCTCAGTTCGATGCTGAGCGAGAGATCGGAGTAGAATTCGGCCATCTCGCCGTCTCCGTAATACAGCCAGATTCCCGAGTTGCGGGCCCCGCTGTTATGTATTTCGTCCACCTTTCGGGCGGTAATAGTCTTCGGTTTTCCTTTTGAGTCCACCTCGAGGGTGAACTTTATCTTCATCGGGCCTTCGCTACCGGAGGCGCAGCTTGTCCATTCCCCGGAGTTGTACCCGCTCTTCTCTATCATCGCTATCCTGCCTGCCTTCACGTCGGCCTGCGGGTCGGAAGAGAAGATATACCAGTCCCTGTACCGGCTTTTCGCATTGTTTTTCGCATCCAGGAACCAGGGATGTTCCTTGGATGAATGGTTGAGGACATAGTCCATATAGATCTTGATGCCCTTGGAGTGCGCGGCGTCGAGAAGACGCTTGAAATCGTCCTCGGTACCGTATTCCGGGTTCACGGCCGAGTAATCCTCCACATCATATCCGTGATACGAGGTGCAGGCATTGATGGGAGAGAGCCAGATGGCATCCGCCCCCAGGTCCTTGAGATAGTCCAGTTTTGAACTTATGCCGTTGAAATCTCCAATGCCGTCCCCGTTCGAATCGCAGAACGAATAGACGAGAAGCTGATAGGTGATGCCGGAAGGGCCGTCGTCCTTGACAGGAGTCGGGACGGGATCGGGTTTCGGGGTTGGATTCTCTTTCGGATTGCAGCACAGGGCCAGCAGACCGATTGCCAATAAAAGGAAAAATCGCTTCATCTTGGAGATATATAAAAATAAAAATTGGTGCACCGATAATTTTTCGGTGCACCAATTGAATTGAAAATTACTTGCTTATGGTAGCGGTTGCAGCCTCAGTGTCAAGAACGATGGCTATGTTCGTTTCTTCACAGCTGATGTTCCCACCGTCCTGAGTCAGCTCGAAAGGAGTTCCGAGTTCAAGGAAACTTCCTCCGAAGTTGACAGCCCAGTCGGAAGACATACGGAATTTCCATTCACCCTCAAGTGTCTGGTTGTATGCGGCCCACTTGCCTTCTCCGAGAGGAAGCATATATGTGTCGCCTCCCCAGCCGTTGAATGCGCCGATGAGTCCCCAGTAATGTACGGTGAACATAAGCTTTTCATTGGCAGGATCATAAACGAGCATATAGGTTCCGTCTGCAGGAACGGTGATGTTTTCACCACCATCCACAGCGTCGAATTCGGCTTCGACCGCCTCGCATACTCCACCTCTGTTGATATCCCATCCGGTGTTCCAGCGGATCTTAAGTTCGTCGGCGGTAGTGAGAGCCACAGGGATGCTGTAGTATTTTCCGTCGGAAGCAAGGTTCATAGGGATGTCCTTGTCCCAGCTGATACCGCAGGAAGCGATAGAACCGGTAATACCGAATCCGAGAGTTCCTATGGTTTCGTTGTTTGCGTTGTAAACGACTGCGAACGATCCTTCGAGGGCTATGTTTTCACCTCCAGGTACTGCTGCAGTGAACATTCCCTGCTCTGAAGGTGTGGCGCCGCCGCGGTCGATGTCCCAACCGTTGTCGTAACGCACTTTCCATCCTCCGGTAAGGTCGAGAACAGGACTTACCCATACGCCCGGCATCACTTCGTACATATCGACATCTTCTCCCCATCCGCAGAAATCACCTACTACGCCCCAGGTCTTGGCGGCGTTGGATACGGTGATGGTGTTGTCGTTCAGGTTGAGGGTTACGACGAAAGTACCGTCGCCGCAGTCGATGTTGCTGCCGCCCGGCACTGCCTCGAAAGGAGTGTCGAATTCAGCGAAGGTTCCACCGAAGTCCTGAGCCCAGTCGTGGTTGAGACGTACCTTCCATCCAGGAGTGAGGACAGTCGCAGGGCTTACCCATACGCCCGGTTCGGTCTCAGTCATATCGACGTCTCCGCTCCAGCCGCTGAAATCACCGATGAGGGACCATACGGTGCCGTTGGAAACGGTGATGGTTGATTCGTTGGTGTCGTAAACGATCTTGAAGAAGCCTTCCATTCCGACGCGGATGTTGTCACCGCCGTTGAGAGCTGCGAACGGAGTGTCGAGAGCCTCGAAGGTTCCACCTGCGTTTTCTGCCCAGTCGGCATCCTTGCGGAGCTTCCACTCGTCGCTGGCGGTAAGATTTGCATATCCGGTCCAGACGCCGTCCTTCTCGGTCATTGCAATATCATTCTCCCAGTCTCCGCCGACACCGATGATACCCCATCCCTGATAGGTTGGAATAGGTTCAGGTTCCGGTCCGATGGTAGGTTCGTCCTTGCCGTACATATCCGGATCGATCTCAGCGTAAATGGTAACGTCGTTCATATAGAAGTAGATACGATACTGACCGGCTGCGATAGGAATGTTGTCTCCGCCTGCGGAGAGATCCTCGAGGTTTCCTCCCCCGTTGAAATCCCAGGCAGCATCGAGACGGAACTTGAATTCCGTGTCTGATGCGAGGTCAACGTCAGCCCAGAAGCGGCCGTAGTACATATTGTAGGTCATCACGACGTCGTTGTCCCAGTCTCCGTTGAGACCGATGAGGCCAACCTGGTCGAATGATCTGAGCTTGCTCAGGGTGAGGGCATCCTTGTCGAACTCGAAGAGATAGTATCTCTTTGCTGAGTAGCAGATGATGTTCTGGGATGCGTCACCGTTGATGAGGGTGATCTTGTCAGCCTCCGCAGCCTCCGCCTGGTCAGGTGATCCCCAGTTGCCGGAATCGCTGTCCCAGTTGCCGCCGTAGGTGATCTTGAATCCGTTGCCGGCCTTCTTCTCCTCGGTGAAGTCAACTACGCCGCGGAAGAGGACTCCGTCGTATGAGTAGTTGAAGAGCTTAGGATATTCGGCAGGTTTCCATCCCTGGTAATCTCCAGGAACGTCCACTACGTCCATAACGTCGTGGGACTCCTCGTAAGGGATGAAGGAACTTTTAACGACATTGGAATAGATGGTGCGAGCTTCAGTACCCTTGTCGGTGAGCATTGAGGCGTTGAGCCTGAATTCAACTGAGAATTCCTCTCCAGGGACTGCTCCCATATTGGTGAGGATCTTGTTGAACTTCTTCTGGCCGAAGCTGATGGTGCCTTCGCTGATTGTGGCGTCTATCTTCTTGGCACCCTCGAAATTGTTGCCTGCGATATCAACCCAGAGAGAGTATCCCGTAGGAACGCTCAGGCCGAAGTCAACCTCCTTGTAGGTAGTTGAGATATTCGGGCCGTCCTCCGCAAGAGTGCAGCCTGCAATCTCGCCGAGAGCCTGAGACGAAGCCTTGTCAGGAAGATATTGCGCGTCGATGTGCTCCTGGACGCAGGAAACCGAAAGTATACCTGCGAGAGCGACTATTGTTGCGATAAATAACTTTTTCATAATCATCTGTTAATAACCTGGGTTCTGTTTGAGGTTACCGTTTGCGTTGAGGTCGGCTGAAGGGATAGGATAGAGATTCAGATGTGAATCAACAGCCTTTCCGTCCTTGACGCCGCCCTTGAATTCCCACATATACTTGTCGGTGGTGAACATATCGAAGCGGATGAGGTCCTGACGGCGGAAGCCTTCGAGATAAAGCTCGCGGCCGCGCTCGTCGATGATGTTCTGGAGGTTGAGGTCGGCTGAGTTGCTGTATTCGCTGATACCTGCACGTTTGCGGACCACATTGAGATACTTGAGACCCTTTGTTACGTCGGCTGCTCCGCGTGCCGCGCACTCAGCATACATAAGGTATGCGTCCGCAACACGGAATACAGGGAAGTCGGTGTCGACGAAGCCCTGTGCCTGAGCGGCTGAACCATCGTGGTTGATATTTGAGTATTTCATTGATTTCCAACCGTTTGAAGCACCGCTTGCATCACGGATCTCATCAATGTACTGCTCGAAGTCACCCTTGAAGAACATAGCTCTGCTGTCCCCTTCCTCGAATTTGCTCGTGAAGGTTCCTGTGAGGCTGAGTCCTGACCATCCTGAAGAAATGCCTACCTTGGCCACGTCCATCGTCTTTCCAGGGAAACCGTCCACTGAGAAGGTGCTGGCGAAGATGAGGTAGTTCGTTGAACCGTATGAACGGATGTTGTTGCCGTCCTGAGGTGACACGAAGATGAGCTCGTCACCGTTGTAAGTGGCATTCCTGCTGAACAGGTGGTTGTCGGCGCAGAAGAGCTCCGCATAATTTGCGTGGAGGGAAGGATAAGAGGCTATCACGGTCTCTGCCATTTCAGCGCACTGCTTGTACATATTGACTCCTGCCCAGATCTCTGCGTTGAGGTAGAGCTTCGCGAGAATCATCATCACAGCACCCTTGTCGATTCTTCCGTATTCGTTCTTTCCAACCTCGGCAAGGCTGTTGCCCTTGATGAGGGACTCGGCCTCTGAACACATCCATTCGAAGAGGTCCTTGCGCTTCTTCATCTCAGGGCCGGCTGAACCGACGGTATTGTCCTCAGTCGTGAAAGGAACGTTTCCGAAGAGGTCGATTGCGTGGTAGTAGCTCAAAAGCCTGAGCGCACGGGCCTCGGCAATGTAGTTCTCCTTGTTAGGGAAACCGTTGAACTGAGCCTCGTTGGCCTTGCGGATGAATTCGTTGCAGAGGCTGACCTGGAAGAAGATTCTGTAGTACATCGCCGCAACGAAGGTATCTGACGTGCCCCAGCAGAGGTTGTGGATATCGAACAGCGTCTGGTCGTTCCAGCAGCAGGTGCAAACGTCGGTAGAGAGTTCCTCGAGGTGCATCAGGGCGCGGATATACTGGCCGTAACCTCCGTCCACACCGTCGATGTCAGGGCCTCCGTCAGGACCGTAAGAACCTGAGCAGGACAGTCCCTGGTAGCATTTCGCGAGGAGCTGGCTGAAGGCCTCCTGGGAATTGAGAACGTCCTGAGGCAGCACCGTATATGGATCTATAGGAGTAGGTTCACAGGGGGATGGAACTATCCAGTTCCTTGCGAAGGATGCTGTGTGC
>JAKSKC010000003.1 GCA_024401945.1 Bacteroidales bacterium | reverse complement strand
GTGTTGATTTACCAAACAACAAAAGAGGAGAGATAGGTCTTACCTATATCTTCGGTATCGGCCGCAACACAGCGAAGAAGATTCTCGATGAGTGCGGTATCGATCGTGGTATTAAAGTCGGTGACTGGAACGATGAGCAGACTGCAGCAATCCGTGCGAAGGTCGGTGAACTCAAGATTGAGGGAGAGCTCCGTTCTTCAGTCCAGATGAATATCAAGCGTCTTATGGATATCGGTTGCTACCGTGGAATCCGCCACCGTGTGGGTCTCCCCGTTCGCGGCCAGAGCACCAAGAACAATGCCCGTACACGCAAGGGTAGAAAGAAGACTGTTGCCAACAAGAAGAAGGCGACCAAGTAATATTTGATGAATTATGGCAAAGAAAACTACAACATCCAAGAGAGTTGTCAAGGTTGATGCTTATGGGCAGGCTCATATTTCATCAACATTCAACAACGTTATCGTTTCCCTTACCAATGCTCAGGGTCAGGTGATTTCCTGGGGATCAGCAGGTAAGTGTGGTTTCCGTGGCTCAAAGAAGAACACTCCGTACGCAGCGCAGATGGCAGCTGAAGATGCAGCCAAGACTGCTTTCGACGCAGGTCTTCGTAAAGTCAAGGTATATGTAAAGGGCCCTGGTGCAGGCCGTGAGTCAGCTATCAGAACCATCAACAATGCAGGTATCATAGTTACCGAGATTATCGATGTCACTCCGATGCCTCATAACGGATGTCGTCCTAAAGGCCGTCGTAAAGTTTAATTCTTAAAAAGTATAGAACTATGGCAAGATATACAGGACCTACCACCAAGATCGCCCGTAAATTCGGCGAACCTATCTACGGAGCAGACAAGGATTTCGAAAAGAGAAATTATCCTCCGGGACAGCACGGTCTCGCTGCAAAGCGCAAGAAGCAGAAAGATTACGGTATGCAGCTCAAGGAGAAGCAGAAAGTCAAATATATGTACGGTGTTCTCGAGCGTCAGTTCCACAACACCTATGACAAGGCTTCCCGTATGGCCGGACAGAAGGGTGAGAACCTCATCCTCCTCCTCGAGTCACGTCTTGATAATATAGTTTACCGTATGGGTATCGCACCTAGCCGTGCCGCTGCGCGCCAGCTCGTTTCACATCACCATATCACCCTCAACGGAAATGTATGCAGCATTCCTTCAACACAGGTGAAGGCTGGTGATTCAATCGCAGTACGCGAGCGCGACAAGAGCCTCGAGGTTATCCAGAACAGCGTAGCTTCAGCTGCGAAGTATTCCTGGATCGAGTTCGATGCGAAGACTCTCTCAGGAAAGTTCCTCAACCTTCCGGTCAGGACCGAAATCCCTGAGACAATCAACGAGCAGCTTATCGTCGACCTTTACTCCAAGTAATTTTTAACACCCAAAAAGAATCATATGGCAATCTTAGCATTTCAAAAACCTGACAAGGTGATTATGCTCGAAAGCAATGATACCCTTGGTCGCTTCGAGTTCAGACCTCTTGAGCCTGGATACGGACAGACCATCGGCAATGCTCTCCGTCGTATCTTGTTGGCCTCTTTGGAAGGATATGCTATCAGTCAGATCAAGATCAACGGTGTACAGGATGAGTTCCAGACTATCTCCGGCATTATCGAAGGTATGCAGGACATCATTCTCAACCTCAAGCAGGTCCGCCTGCGCAGGATGGTTGATACCATTGACACTGAGACTGTTACTATCGTCATCAGCGGCAAGCAGGAGTTTACAGCAGAGGATATCTCAAAGGGATTGTCTTCTTTCAAGGTGTTGAATCCGGAGCAGCATATCTGCACTCTCGAACCTTCAGTCAAGCTCGAAATCAACCTCACCATCACCAAGGGACGCGGTTTCGTGCCTGCAGAGGAGCTCAGAGAGGAGAACATGGCCATCGGAACCATTCCGATCGATGCGATCTACACACCTATCCGCAAGGTCAACTGGACCGTGGAGCCTTGGCGTGTGGAGCAGAAAACCGACTACGAGAAGCTCAATCTCGAGATTTTGACCGACGGTTCCATCAAGCCGGAGGAAGCTCTCCAGGAAGCTGCCAACATTTTGATCTACCATTTCAAGCTTTTCACTGACGACAAGAAGCTCTCTCTTGAGAACACCCTCGAGTCAGACAGCAAGGAACTTGACGAAGAGTCTCTCCACATGAGACATCTCCTTCTCACCAAGCTTTCGGATATGGGACTTTCAGTAAGGGCTTACAACTGTCTGAAAGCCGCCGATATCGACACTTTCGCCGATCTGGTTTCCTATTCACGCGCAGAGCTCATGAAGTTCCGCAACTTCGGAAGGAAGTCACTCAACGAAATCGATGTCCTTGTGGAGAAGATGAAACTCTCATTCGGAATGGATGTCACCAAGTACAATATCGAACCTAAGAAAAAGAATATTTAAAAGATGAGACATAATAGAGCAATCAATCATCTTGGACGCAAGAGCGGACATCGCAAGGCGCTTCTTTCCAATATGGCAGCATCGCTGATCCTCAACAAGAGAATCACCACTACAGTTGCCAAGGCAAAGGCTCTCAAGAGTTATGTTGAACCTCTTATCACAAAGTCAAAAGAGGATACTACACACTCACGCAGGGTTGTTTTCAGCTATCTTAAGGACAAGAACGCCGTTGCAGAGCTTTTCCGCACCGTAGCTCCAAAGATCGCTGACCGTCCGGGCGGATACACCAGGGTTCTTCACCTCGGATTCCGTCAGGGAGATGCAGCTGATATGGCCCTTATCGAGCTCGTGGACTTCAATGAGGCTGCTCTCGCAAGCGCGAAGCCTGCTGCAAAGAAGACTACCCGCCGCAGCCGTGCAAAGAAGGCCGAGACCGCTGTCGAGGCTCCTGCACAGGAAGCAGCTGAAGCTCCTGCAGAGGAGAAAGCCGCAGAATAATAATCTAACATTTTTGAATAAGAGGTCGCCCCTTTGCTGGAACGGCCTCTTATGTCAGTTTTGAGTTATGAAGAAAGCAGTTTTAATCATCGCAATTGTAGTTTGCACTGCCCTGATGGCAGCTGCAAAAACCCCAGTCATTGGAATCTCCGGACATGATTCCGGAGATGATTCGGTAGCCAGGCTGGCTTATGTCAAGAGTGTGACCCTTGCCGGAGGGGTGCCTGTCATCCTGCCTGTCAGTCTGGACGATGCCCAGATTGACGCGATGCTGTCCGTACTGGACGGTCTGATCATGACCGGAGGTGAAGATTTCGATCCTCTCAAATGGTATGGCGAGGAACCAAGAAGGGAAATGAAGATTGTAAACGCCGTCAGGGATGAGTTCGACGTGAAGCTCGTAAGGGCCGCTGTGGCAAAGGGCATACCTGTCCTTGGAATATGCCGCGGCGAACAGGCCCTCGGAGTCGCATTCGGCGGAGCCCTGTGGCAGGACATACCTACGGACGTCAAGGCCAACGTGAAGCATAGCCAGACGCCGACAATCCCTGCGTATCCGACACATTCCATCACGATTGAGAAGGGTTCGGAACTCTCATCCCTGCTTGGAGAGGAAAAGGCGGTGGTGAATTCCCTTCATCACCAGGCTATCAAGAGGATGCCTGCGGGACTGAAGGCCGTGGCCTATGCCGCAGACGGTGTCGTCGAGGCTGTCGAGCGTGACGGCCGGATCAAGGGATACAAGGACGGGGGAGCCTGGATAATGGGAACCCAGTTCCACCCTGAGGAAATGATCTACGCCGGGGACAACACCTTCCTCCCGATTTTCAAGGCTTTGATAAGAGAAGCGTCAAAATAGTATGCACAAGTTTTTAAGGACTCTGTTTATCGCGTTTGCTGCCGTCTCTCTCGTTTTCTGCACTCCTGTTGCTGAGACCGAAGAGGAAACCGGACAGGAAATCCTCAGGATAGGTTCAATTGCGGAGATTGATTCAACGCTCACTTCGTATCAGGAACTGAGCGGGTATGTTTCAGGTCTTGACGGCTTTATTTATGATGACAGCCTGGGATGCAGGAAATATGAAATCCTTGAGAAGGTTCTTGACGATTTCAACGTTCCGGTGGCTCCGACCGCTGACATAGACAGTCTCGCGCGGTTGTTCCATCACGCCAAGGTTCTGATGGACAGCATAATAGTCCTGGATACGCATTGCGATTTCCCTGAGGCCGCGTATTATCGTCCGGACAGGGGATATACCATTGACGAATCTCAGAGCAGATGTCAGGTCTCTATCGCGAAAATGGATCAGGGACACGCGAGTGCACAGTATCTTGCGCTGTGGTTGAATCCGCGCGGAGTCAATCAGAAAGATCCGGACAATGTTTCCGAGGCACCTGCAGAACTGTGGAAATTCCTCGAATTCACCGAGAAGCATCTTGCCGGGCGTGCGGATCTGTGCGGTGTGGCCCGCAGCAGGGATGAAATCCTGGCATTGAAGAAACAGGGTAAGAAGGCTTTCCTTCTTGGTCTGGAGAACGGTTTTTTTGCCGGGGATGACCTGGGTATAATCAAGAAGCTTTATGACAGGGGGATTACTTACATAACCCTTTGTCACTACGGAGACAACCAGATATGCAGTTCATCCAACAAAAGTGAGAATCCTTCCGTCGGGCTGACAGAGTTCGGAAAGGAGTTCGTTCGGGAAATGAACCGTCAGGGCGTTGTGATAGACCTGTCCCATACTTCGTTTAAAACCCAGAGGGACGTGTTGGAATTGAGTACCGCACCTGTCGTATTCACCCATTCGGGGGCTTCTTCGGTTTGGAAGAATCCAAGGAACGTCGACGACGAGACCCTGCGCCTGCTTGCATCCAAGGGGGGCGTGATCCAGATATATCTGGTGCAGAACTTCATGGGATCGGGGGACACCTCGAAAGTCGGTCTGAAGCAGATGGTCGACCATATAGACTACTGTGTGAAACTCATCGGCGCCGACCACGTCGGAGTGGGAATGGATTTTGACGGCGGAGGCGGCGGTGTCGGCTTCAACGGAGTGAACGATGCAATCAACCTTACAATGGAACTGCTGAAGCTCGGATATTCCGATGAGGACATCACCGCAATATGGGGGGAGAATTATCTCAGGGTCCTTTCGGAAGTCCAGTCCCGGAGGATATAGACGTATAACTGCGTCTTTACACAAATAAGGCGGCCGGTTTCCGGTCGCCTTATTGTTTTACGCTTCCGCGTGACAGGGACTATTCAGCCTTCTTGCAGCAGCACTTGCATTCGCAGGCAAGGCACTTCCATACAACGGCTGCGATGGCACCGCCGATGAGAGGAGCTACGATGAATACCCAGACGTTTGCGAGAGCCTCTCCGCCTACGAACAGTGCAGGTCCGAATGAACGTGCAGGGTTGACTGATGTTCCGGTGAGGTTGATGCATACGAGGTGGATGAGGATGAGGGTGAGACCGATTGCAAGTCCGGCGAGGTTGCCTGCACCTTTCTTTTCGTCAGTCGTTCCAAGAACAACGAGAACGAAGAGGAATGTGGCGATTATCTCTACGAGGACTGCACCGCAGGCACCGCCTGCATTGGCAACGCCGTTTGCTCCAAGTCCTGCAGGGTCACCCATTGCAGCCTGTGCACCTGTGGCGGAAACGATCCAGAAGAGGATGGCAGCTCCGGCGATACCTCCGAGGAACTGTCCTACCCAGTATCCGCAAGCGTCCTTCCAGCTCATTCTCTTGCTGAGTACAACACCGAGGGTGATGGCAGGATTGATGTGGCATCCTGAGATGGCACCGATGGTGTAGGCCATTGCGATTACAGAGAGACCGAAAGCGGCAGCTGTGGCGAATACGCCTGCAGGCTCACCGCATCCTACGAATACGGCTGTACCGCATCCGAGCAATGTCAGCACCATTGTGCCGATGAATTCTGCAAAATACTTTTTCATAACCATTAATGATTTTAGTTGTAGTACGTAAGCAAATATAGTGTTTTTAATTATAAAACGCTCAGATTTCCTCAAGCATCCGGTCACGTGCCTTCAGACACGCGCCTATGCATCCTCCCCTGTCTCCGAGCAGGGAAGGGAGTATGGCCACGTTCTGCGACATCAGGCGTAGCGAGTAACGGCGGACCGCAAGCTTCACCGGTTCGATGAAACAGTCCCCCGCATCCTGCATGCTCCCTCCGATGATCACTGCCTCCGGATTGAAGATGTTGATCAGATTCGCAATCTGCCTTCCCAGCTCCGCTCCCGCCTTTTCGATGACCTCTATTGAAAGTGTGTCATCGCGCAGCGCAGCCTGGATCACGTCATTCTCGCTCAGTTGGTCGCCTCTCCGGATCTTCTTTCCCAGAATCGATGTCTCACCGCCACGGACCCTCTCCGCAAGATGGCTGCAGATCGCCCTTCCGGATACTTCAGTCTCGAGACATCCCTTTTTGCCGCAATGGCACATTATCTCGTTGTCGTACACGTAGGTATGCCCGAATTCTCCGCTGAAACCGTTCATCCCGTAGTATATGCTGCCGTTTATGATTATGCTGAGCCCGATTCCCCATCCCATATTGATGAACAGGTAGTTCCTGAAGTCACTCATTTTGTCCCTGCTCATCAGGTCTGCGTATGCCATCAGCCTTGTATCGTTGTCTATCAGCACCTTGAACCCCAGTCTGGCGGACAGTGTCTCCCCGAGAGGCCGGTCATCGTTCTCGAAATTGAAGATGGAATGACTGTCTCCGGTCTCCGGATTCACCCGTCCCGAGATGTTGAATGCAGCCGAATGGATCCTCCTTCGGTCGATTCCGGAATCGGATATGAACCTTTCGCATTCGCTGCAGACGGTTTCCATCATTTCCGGGGTGTTTGCGAAATCAAGCTTTTCCTGACGCTCGGAAACAGTTTTGCCCGAAATGTCCATCAGGGCCAGCATCAGGGTGTCGTGTTTTGGGTCCACTCCCAGGAAGTAGGCGCTGTCGCTGTGCACCTTGAACAGGTTGGGCTGCCTGCCGTGCGATGTCACTGTCCTTCCGCAACTTTCCACCATCCCCTTGCATCCGAGCCGCTCGAGGTATTTGGTGACGGTAGGAACGCTTGTCCCGGTGTTGCGGGCTATTTCCGCGATGGAGATTCCGTCGCTCACGCACAGTTCCCGAAGTATGGTCTTTTCAATCATTCTGCATCCGATTTCTGTAAAATTAAAACACTTTATTAAATACGCCAAATATTCTATTAATCTTTTTAAAATGATTTATCTATGCAAACGGGTTAAATTAAAACATAAGTAATTGATATACAGAATGATTATGACAAAGTAAAAATAAAATTGATTTAATAAATCAAAATAAAAAAGAAAGATTCTTATATTGGAGAGTTAAAAAGGAATATTGTATTAATAAACGATGGAAAAAATGGATTTCAAGAAGCTTGCGGAGCAGTACAGAAAGGAACTGCTTGAGCAGGTTCTCCCTTTCTGGCTGGAAAAATCGCAGGATAAGGAGTTCGGAGGATATTTCTCGTGTCTGAACAGGGATGGAAGCGTGTTCGATACTGACAAGTTCATCTGGCTGCAGGGCAGGGAAGTATGGCTTTTCGCGATGCTTTACAACAATCTGGAGAAGAAGCAGGAATGGCTTGACGCAGCGGTTCAGGGCGCAGAATTCCTCAAGAAATACGGACACGACGGGAATTACGATTTCTATTTTTCCGTAACCCGTGAGGGAAAGCCTATAGTCTATCCGTACAATATCTTCTCCAACACTTTCGCCTGTATGGCGTTCGCCCAGCTTGCAAAGGCAACGGGAAGCGGGGAGTATGCCGCAATAGCCAAAGCCACCTTCGACCGCATTCTCGAACGCCGTTCAAATCCGAAGGGCAAGTGGTGCAAGATAGTGCCCGGGACACGTCCGATGAAGGATTTCGCGCTCCCTATGATAATCTGCAACATGGCTCTTGAGGTTGAGGACATCATCAACGACCCCGCCCTCATAGACAGGACCATAGACGAGAGCGTCCACGAAATAGTGGACGTGTTCTACCAGCCTGACCTAGGAGTCATTATGGAGAATCTGGCTCCGGACGGCAGTCTCCTTGACTGTTTCGAGGGGCGGAGAGTGAATCCCGGCCACGACCTCGAGGCCATGTGGTTCCTTATGAACATCGGTATCCGCCGCGGCGACAAGGCCCTCATAGAGAAGGCGGTGGAGATCTCGCTCAGTGTCATCGAGTATGGCTGGGACAAGGAATATGGCGGAATATTCTATTTCATGGACCGCAAGGGTTATCCTACGCAGGAGCTCGAGTGGGACCAGAAACTGTGGTGGGTCCATCTGGAATCAAGCATAGCTATGATCAAGGGTTATCAGCTGACCGGCAACGAAAAGTGTCTGGAATGGTTCGAGAAGCTCAACGACTATATGTGGAAGCATTTCAAGGACAGCGAATATCCTGAATGGTACGGATATCTCAACCGCAGGGGAGAGGTTCTGCTTCCGCTCAAGGGAGGAAAATGGAAGGGATGCTTCCACGTTCCGAGAGGACTCTATCAGATCTGGCAGATACTTGAAACGCTTTCATAATGAAGAATCTCATCCTGACGCTGGCTGCGGTGCTCGCCCTTGGCGCCTGCACGCAGAAGACCCCGGACCGCAATTATATGTGGTTCGACTGTGAGGCCAATTACGCCGTCCTGTCCAATCCCGATTCCATCAGATTCTATCTCGGGAAAGTGAAGTCCCTGGGTTTCGGGAATGTGGTCGTGGACGTGAAGTCCATAATGGGAGAGGTCCTGTACGACAGTGACATAGCTCCATATATGAGTCCTTTCGACGGTGTTGAAAGGCCGCAGGACTACGATATGATGGGATATTTCATCGAATACGGACACGAGCTGGGAATGAATGTGTTCGCGAGCCTGAACGTATTCTGCGGAGGACATAATTTCATGAACCGCGGGATAATATATGACGGGCATCCGGAGTGGCAGAGCGTCTGCTACGACAAGGGACAGCTCGTTCCTATAAGTGAGATAAAGACCAACTACAACGGTATGCTCAATGCGGCGGATCCGCAGGTTCAGGATTATGAACTTGACATCCTGAAGGAATTCGTCGGCAAGTATCCAGAATGTGACGGACTCATCTTCGACCGCGTCCGTTTCGACGGCATAACCTCCGATTTCAGCGAACTCTCGAAACAGCTTTTCGAGGAGTATTCCGGAATCACGGTTGAAAATTTCCCGGAGGATATCCTCAGCTGGTATGACGCCGACGGCAACCTGCGTTCCGAATGTGTGCCCGGCAGATATTTCAACAAATGGTGCGAGTGGAGGGCTATGGTCATACACGATTTCGTGGAGAGGACACACAATGAGCTCAAGGCCATCAACCCCGCCCTGCAGATAGGTGACTACACCGGAGCCTGGTATCCGACCTACAACCAGCTCGGCGTGAACTGGGCTTCCAGGCAGTACGACCCTTCGGTGGATTTCGACTGGGCCACACCTGAGTACAGGAATGCGGCCTATGCGGAGCTTCTGGATGTGTATATGACAGGTCTGTACTATTCCTACATAACCAAGGAGGATGTGGACAGGGCGACCGGAATCAAGGGTCAGAGTTCGGAAGCCGGCCTCAAGCTCGACCTCACCTACTGCTACAGTGTCGAGGGAGGCGCCGAACTGGCGAAGAAAATCACCTGCGGGGTGGTCCCTGTAGTAGGTTCCATATACGTCGAACAGTATCTCGGGGAGATGGAAAAATTCGCTCCTGCGGTGGTTCAGGCCCTGAAATCAACGGGTGGAGTGATGGTCTTCGACATCAGTCACCTGAACAAGCATCAGCTCTGGGGGGACCTGGAAGCTGCTATGAGAGAAAGCAAACAAATCAAATAATACTATAAACTATGCTTAAGAAAATAACCGGAATTTTCCTGTCCCTTTTCCTGTGCTGCACGCTTGCAATGGCCCAGCACAGCCTCAAGGGAACAGTGAAGGACTCCAATGGGGAGCCGCTTGCCGGTGTGACGGTAATCGTTTCAGGAACAACCAACGGAACGATGACGGATGCATCCGGCAAGTACGTCATTTCAGTCCCGGACGGTGCGATGATCGAGTACACCTGCATCGGTCTTACCACAGTGAGCTGGAAATATAACGGTACCGGCGAGCACAACGTCGTGATGGAGGAGGACAATCTCTTCCTCGATGATGTGGTTGTGGTAGGTTACGGTACCCAGAAGAAGAGCTCGCTTACCAGCGCGGTATCCGTTATCAAGGGAGACGAGCTTCTCAAGGCTCCGTCAACCAACGTATCCCAGGTTCTTGCCGGCCGTCTGCCGGGAATCTCATCCGTTCAGGAGTCAGGAGAGCCGGGTCTCGACCAGGCCTCGCTCAGAATCCGCGGATCGGTTTACGGTGTCGCCTATGTTGTGGACGGTTTCCCAGTCGACAACATCAATGACATAGACCCTGCTGATATCGAGAGCGTTTCTGTCCTCAAGGACGGAGCGTCCGCTGCGGTATACGGTCTCCAGGCCGCCGGAGGTGTGATAATCATCACGACCAAGAAGGGTGACAAGGGAGAAACCAGGATCACCTACAACGGATCGGTCGGAGCTTCAATGAACGCCAATTTCCCGCAGTTCATGAACGGACCCGAATATGCGTACTACTACAATGTGGCCCAGATGATGGACCAGCTGGCCAACGGTGAGATCGCCTCTCCGGACCAGTACGTGCCATATTTCACCCAGGAGAACATAGCGGCGATGCAGAACGGCGACCCTGCCGACGGCTGGGACAACATCGACTATATCAAGAAGGTATACGGTGTCGGTGTCACGCAGAAGCACAACGTTACAGTGCAGGGAGGAGGGGAGAAGACAAGGTTCTTCACTTCCCTGGGATATCTCGGTCAGAAGGGTAACATAGACAATTTCAACTATGACAGGTTCAACATCCGCTCCAATATCGAAGGGACGATCGGCAGGAACCTCGACTTCAAGATAGGTCTGAGCGGGGTTGTCAGCACCAGGACCACGCCTGCATACCTTTCCGGAGGATCCGATTCCGACGGCGGTACGGAGGCCGGATGGTTCAGTATCGCCAGGCAGGCGATCCAGATGCATCCTTATCTTCCTGAAAGGTATGAAGGATACTATACCGGAGCCGTTCAGAACAACCAGTCGTTCCTGGTCAGCCCGCTGGCGGCGATCTATGACTCCGGCTACAAGCTCACAAGGGGATATCAGATGACGGCCAACGCCGAGCTTGTCTACAACTTCCCGTTCCTCAAGGGGCTTGCAGCGAAGCTTTCAGGTTCGTACAGCTACTCCAACTCATACAACAAGAACCTCAGCACACCGTACACGATGATGAGTCACATCAAGAGCGGCGATGAATGGGTATGGGTGCAGCGCAGCGACAACCCTCACGTTTCCGACAATGTCACCAACCTCGGCGAAGGCAGCACCTATTCCGAGCAGATTGTCGGACAGGCCGGCCTGAGTTACACCAACAGTTTCGGAAAGAACAACATAGACGCCCTCGCCCTTGTCGAGCTCCGTCAGTACAAGGGTAACGGGCTCGCCGCCTATGTCAAGAACCTTCCGTTCTCATCCCTTCCTGAACTGAGCAACGGAGTCCCTACGAACAGTCCGGTTTCGGGCTGGAGCAGCGCATCCAGAAGCGCAGGTTACGTATTCCGTCTCAAATATGATTACGACGAGAAGTACCTGGCCGAGTTCACCGGACGTTATGACGGTTCCTACAAGTTTGCTGGAATGACCAAGACCCGCTGGGGATTCTTCCCTTCAGCTTCTCTGGGATGGCGTATGTCCAAGGAGAACTTCATGAGCGACGTGAACTGCATCGACGACCTCAAGATCCGCGGCAGTGTCGGTCTGCTCGGAAACGACAGCGTCAGCGAATATATGTTCCTCAGCACCTACAGCCAGTACGGTTCCAACGTTGCGTACGGTCTTCTCAACGGAGCCACGCAGATAGTTCCGGCCTACTACACTTCAGGTATTCCGAACACCGACCTCACCTGGGAGAAGACTCTCAGCTGGAACGGCGGATTCGACCTCACGATGTGGAACGGACTGCTGGGACTGGAGGTTGACGCCTTCTACAACTACACTTACGATATGCTTACCTACCAGAGCACCGGATACCCGAGCTCGATGGGAGGCTATTATCCTACCTGGGTCAACAAGAACGCCATCGACGCCAAGGGTATAGACATCCTGGTGACTCACCGCAACCACGTCGACCTCGGAGGCAAGCCGTTCTACTATGACATCTCCGCGAGTGCGACTTATTCACACACCCGCTGGCTTGTTTACAATGACGAGCCGAACATCGTGGATTACCGCAAGGTGGTGGGAACCACTTACGGAAGCATACTCTGCTGGCAGGCCGAGGGTCTGTACCGGAGCGAGGAGGAGATTGACAACAGCGCCTGGTTCGGAACACGTCCTAACGTGGGAGACATCAAGTACAAGGATCTCAACGGAGACGGCAAGATAGACGAGGATGACAAGGGATACTTCGGACGTTCCAACCGTCCTCAGCTTACCTTCGGTCTGAACTTCAACCTCAACTGGAACGGCATCGACTTCAACGCCCAGTTCACGGGAGGCGCCCTCTTCGACGTATCCCTCACCGGAACATACTACAACGGATATGATGACAACACCATCTGGACACAGTCTTTCAAGGAGGGTGGAAACTCACCTCTGTTCCTTGTACAGAACGCCTACAGCGAGTACAACAAGAACGGTACCTTCCCTCGTCTCACCCTCAGTACGGTGAGTCACGGAGGAGACAACGGTCTGAGCAGTACATTCTGGATACGTGACGGCAAGTACGTCAGGCTCAAGACAGCCCAGCTGGGTTACACTTTCCCGAAGAAGTGGACTGAAAAGATCAGGATAGAGGCTTTCAGGATCTTCGTCGAGGGACAGAACCTCTTTACAATCGATGGTCTTCCGGAGGGAATCGATCCGGAATCACCTGGAGTGAACAACGGTTATTATCCTCAGCAGCGCCTGCTGATGGGAGGTATCAGACTTACATTCTAAAGGAGGAGCAGTTATGAAAAAGAATATAATCATCATTGCCGTTTCAGCCCTTGCGCTGGTATCCTGCAACAAGTTCCTCGATATGACCCCGACAGACCGCGTCTCCGCCAAGACAATCTGGGAGACAACGGAGAATGCCGAGTACAGCATCAACTATCTGTACACATATATCTGGGATATGAACTCATCTCCTACCACCATCGGACTCACAGAGTCCCTCACGGACGAGATGAAGTACACCTCATACAACTACAACGCGCTGTGCTACATCCCTTCGGAGATGGCATACGGCGGGTCCGTGCTCAAGGCAGGCTATGTGGATTCCTATATGGGATACTGGGGAACGCTTTACAGGGCTATCCGCCAGACCAACGAATCCCTCAGCTACCTTCACACCTACGGACAGATGTCAGAGGATGACAAGGCGAGGCTCGAGGGTGAGATCCGCTTCATGCGCGCATACCTCTATTTCGAGCTTGTAAAGCGCTACAAGGACGTCATCATATATGACGAGGACCTCAGCGCCATCGTCAAGGACAAGGAGCTCAGCACAGAGAATGCGGCCTGGGACTTCATCGAGGCCGACCTCGATTATGCAGCTGACAATCTTCCTCTGGCTTCCGCTGCAAACGGAAGGATCAACAGGGGAATGGCCCTTGGAATGATCACGCGTGCGATGCTCTATGCAAAGAGATATGACGAGGTCATCGCTGCCGCCGAGGCCATTGAAGGATACTCTCTGGAGGCAAGTTACGCCGACGCCTGGGGAAAACCACTCGCCCAGGGCAACACGGAGGCCATCATCCAGTACACCTTCGACCTTGGAAAGGGCATCTCGCACAGTTTCAACTTCTATTACACCCCTGGCGGTGACTACACTCTCATCGACGGCAAGGGAGGCGCTTACGGCGTCCCTACCCAGGAGATTGTGGAGAGCTACGAATATGCGAACGGTGGTTTCCCTGACTGGTCAGCCTGGCACAATGCCAACGGTACGCTTATGGAACCTCCATACGCTTCACTGGAACCACGTTTCCAGGCTACCATCCTCTACAACGGTTCCGAGTGGAAGGGCCGTACCATTGAGCCGTACGTAGGCGGAATAGACGGTTGGGCCAGCTGGAAGACAGACAAGGAGCCTAAGGGAAAGACCGTTACAGGTTACTATCTGCGCAAGCTCGTGGACGAAAGCTACGATGTGAACACATCTGCCAGCAGCCAGCCTTTCACCTTCCTCCGCTACGCCGAAATCCTGCTCAACGAGGCCGAGGCCTGTGTGAAGTCATCCAAGCCTGACGAGGCGAAAGCCAATGCCATCCTGCGTCAGATAAGGTCACGCGTCGGACTCCCTTACACCGATCTCACCGGAACGATGCTTTGGGAGGCCATCCGCCAGGAGCGCAAGGTTGAACTTGCGTTCGAAGGTCTGCGCTACTGGGACCTGCGCCGCTGGGAGCTTGCCACCGAGGATTATCCTGTGGGACTTGCCAACTATCAGCAGCATGGTCTGAAAATTGAAAAGTCCGGAGACGGATTTATGTACAAGTACGTTACGGTCGACGAGAAGGACAGAACCTTCCCTTCCAAGATGTACCGTTTCCCTATGCCTGAGAGCGAACTCAATTCAAACTCTCTGGTCAACCAATATGAAGAATGGAGGTAGTTATGAAGAAGATTTCACTTGCCATATTGACCGTACTTGTAGCCGTGACATCCTGCCACAAGCCTGAGTACGTACTTCCTACAGCTGACAGACAGGGCCTTACAAGCCTTACTGCCATCTTCACCTTCGGTCCTTACGTGGACCAGGAGATGGCAAAGCTCACAATAGAGGACGATACCGCCGAAAGGTTCGTCATCCCGGTACCGTTCTACTATCCGGTAACATCCGACTATCAGACCCTTGCATACATGACCAAGGTCCGCGTGCAGGCGGAGCTCCAGCCTAATTTCAAGCTTGAGCCGGCCCTGACCCTGCTCGACCTCACCGAGGAGAACTGGTTCACCTATACCGATCCTTTCGGGAAGAGCAGGAAGATCTGCATCACCGGAGAAAGGGTGAAGTCATCCGAGTGTGACATCCTCTCCTTCACCCTGTCCAACCCTACCGTTTCAGGAGTCGTGGACAAGGACAAGAAGACGGTCATCCTGCCTACGAAGGATGATGTAAGCAGCGCGAAGGCCACCGTATCGGTATCCGCCCACGCTACCATCACCCCTGACCCTTCAAAACCGCGTGACTACAGCAAGCCTGTCAAGTTCACTGTCATCGCCCACGACGGAACGGAGTGCGAATACACGGTTCAGACCGGCGATCCTGAGAAGATTGACCAGGGATTCGTGCTCAACTCCCTTGAGAAACTCTTCAACTTCGATCCTGTAAGCAGACTTGCTCTTCCTGACTACAAGAGCATTGCAGCCGTTTCACTCGCTTCGCTCGAAGGTTATCTCGTAATCTGCACCGGTGACGGCGACGCCCCTGTCTATGTGGACGGACTCACCGGAGTCAAGATCGGCAACATCAAGCTCGGAAGCGCTGTGGCCGGAGCGATAACCAACGACGAGATGGAGCATATGCTCATCACCAACGTGGCTCTCGGAGGCGAGAACAGGGAATATGTGAATATCTACAAGACCTCGTCCGTGAAGAGCGAACCTGAGCTGTTCCATTCATTCGAGAATCCTCTTGCGCTTCCTATTGGACACAAGATGAAGGTGTTCGGAAACATCGAGAAAGATGCGGTAATCAGCCTCACCGCCGAAGGTGTGGACGGAGTCACCGTCAGCACCCAGGTAATATACCTCACGGTCAAGGACGGCGAGGTGGTTTCCACCGATATGCTCGACCTGACCGGATATACACCGGGATGGGGTTCGGCACCTGTCAATATGGCGACTGTCGTTCCTGCATCGCTTGACCCTGCGCACGACGGATGGTTCTATGACTATTACGGTGAGAACACCGACGGGGAAATGTATCTCCTGCATTATTACAACAACGGCACTGACAATGTGATAGGAAGGATCGGCGACTGGTCGCTCAACCCGAACTGCCTTGATTCCAAGACATTCAACAATGCCAGGTATATGACGCTGTTCGTTGTCAGCCATTTCCCTAACTGGGGAATCGGGCCGAGACTGTATCTCTTCAACATAACTGACCCTTCATCCGCAGCTGTGGAGATATCCAACGAGGAGATAGCCTGGTACCAGAAGGGTGACTATGCCGGAGGTTCCGGAGACGTAGTCCTCGCCCCGTCCGCTGACGGATACAAGCTCTATGTTTACTATTATGACAACAACGCCCAGGTAGTAGGCGGATATGTTGTGGATTGTATCAAGAGACAGTAATGAAGATAAGCAAACTCATTTTCGCAGCCCTGCTGTGCTGTGTCACGGCAGGGGCCTGCCAGAAACCTCAACCTCTCCCTGACTGGCCTTGGGAGGACCCTCAGCCGCAACCTGAGCCTCCCGGACCTGAACCGCCGGGACCTGAGCCTCCGGGACCTGAACCGCAGTTCAAGGGAAAGCCGAGGTATATCTGGATTGACGCATCAGCCAATTTCCAGTATTTCGCCAACGACAGTTCGCGCATCACATCCGACCTTCAGAAGGTGAAGGAAATGGGTTTCACCGACGTGATCGTGGACGTGAGACCGACCGAAGGCTGTGTTCTCTTCAAATCCTCCGTATGCCCTCCGGCCGTCAAGCTGGCCGCCTGGGTGAACGGCAGGTACAAGTTCGTCGAGAGAACGGCATCGTTCGATTATCTGCAGGCGTTCATTAATTCGGGCCACAGGCTCGGACTCAGGGTCAACGCCGCCATCAACACCTTCGTCGGAGGTTATGGCGGAATATACGGACTCGAGAGCGTTGGTCCTATATTCAGCGGTGAGATTCCCGAGAGCTGGGCTACCGTGATAAACGCGAAGGAAGGCCTTCAGAGCACCTTCTACGAGGGAGTTGAGGGTACCGTCTTCCTGAATCCGGTCAATGAGGACGTACAGAATTTCATGCTCACCCTGATAGGGGAGCTTGCCTCCTACGACCTTGACGGCATCATCCTGGACCGCTGCCGTTTCGATGACAATGCCCTTTTGAGCGATTTCTCCGATGTCACGAGGCAGAAGTTCGAGAAATATTACGGATCCGCCGTCCAGAACTGGCCTTCGGACATCTTCAAGCCCGGCGCAACATCCCTCCCTTCTTCGATGAAAGCCATCCAGAAGGCCTGGATGTCATTCAGGGTCAAGACTATCCACGACTTTGTGGAAAAGGCCTCGGACAAGGTTCACAGCGTGAATGCCGAGATGCGCTTCGGCTGCTATGTGGGAGCCTGGTACTCCACCTATTACACTTCCGGTGTGAACTGGGCGAGTCCGGATTATAATGCGAGGAGGAGCTATTCCTGGGCCGATGATGATTATTCGAAGGCCGGTTTTGCCGACCACTGCGACTTCATGATGCTGGGATGCTATGCCGGAACCACAAGCGTTTATGGCAGCGGCGAGTGGACAATGCAGGGATTCGCAAAGCTTGCCAAACAGAAGATAGGCAAGGATACGGAATGTTCCGGAGGCCCTGACATAGGTAATGCAAGCGGATTCGAGCAGGGTGGACAGCAGAGCGTGATTCCCCAGACCGTGGATGCCTGCATCAACGCCGCAGACGGATATTTCGCCTTCGACCTCTGTCACGTCAGGATGTACGATTATTGGAATGCCTTTAAAACAGGAATCGACGCATATTTGAAAACAGTTGAATAATAACCAATTATATCTATTCTATTTTTATGAAAAAGTATTTGTTTTTTGCTGCTGCCGCGATTTTCGCAATCGCCTGTCAGCCTAAGGAGCAGCCGACTCCTTCAATCACACTTTCGACTCCTGCAGAGGTTACTGTCCCTGTAGAAGGCGACATCGTTACCGTGGGATTCACCACCAACGTTGACTGGACAGCTTCCCTTGACAACAAGGCCTGGAGCATTACTCCGGCTTCCGGAAGCCAGGGAACAGTCGCCCTCAAGGTGACAGCACCTCAGAACGACAGCAACGACCCTGTTACCGCCACCCTTACAATCAGGGGAGACAAGGCTTCGGCTACAGTCAAGTTCACCCAGCTCCAGAAGGACGGGCTCATCGTCCCGACGGATCCTATCGAGGTTGATGAGACCGAGCAGGTTATCAATATCCCTATCAAGACCAACGTTGACGTAAAGGTCAGCACGAACGTGGACTGGCTCACTTTCGTGGAGACCAAGGGACTTGTTGACAAGACCGTTTCCATCAAGGTCGCAGCCAACGACGAGGAGGAGCGTGAAGGCATCGTAATGATCTCAGGAGCAAAGCAGAGCTTCGAGATTACCGTAAAGCAGGCCGCTCTCAAGCCTTATTTCGAAATTGAAGGAGTTGATGAGTATGGATATCTGTATGCTGCAAAGGAAGCCTCTGTTGTAAGCTTCAAGGTCAAGACGAATGTTGAATATGAGGTTACAACTTATGAGACCGCATTCCCTTGGCAGCACGTATCCGAGTCCGAAGGAACTTATACCGTTAACCTTGATGCAAATGAGAAATATGGTGACCGTACTTCTTACATCAAGTTCACTTCTTCACAATATCAGGTTCCTGTTCTTGACGAGGACGGAAATCCTACCGGTGAGACTCAGGATATGGTTGTAAGGGTTTATATCCTTCAGGAAGGAAACAAATATGTACAGTATTCCCTCAGTATGTATGATATGGAATTTGACACTTGGGGAACAACTGTCCTTTCAGAGGCTGTTTACAACGGAAAGCACTATGTATCCAACGGTCAGGATCTCTATGAGATCACCCCGGAAAACGGTGCATTCAAGAAGATCGACTGGTTCTGTGGCAATGGTATGACACAGAAGGTGATAACCAATGATGACGCAGGCAACCTCATTGTATGTAACCATACGGCATACTCCGACTCATATCTCGACGGGTATTTCATTCTCAACGCTGTAACCCCTTCAGGAACTGAAACCAACCTTATCACCAAGGCCGCCTTTGAGTGCGGTGGTCCTTTCGGGGCAGAAATCAAGGTCAGGGGTGATGTTACCAAGGATGCTATTATTGTAGCGCCTGTTGAAGGAATCGCAGGTGTTACAATGGCTATGAATGCAGATTATTGGGAAATCAAGGACGGCGTCGTAGGCGATTACAATAGTGTAACGGTAACTGGATTTGTCGGAACCTGGGGATGCGGTGCCTGGAATACATACCCGAATAATTTCCCTACAATAACTGCACTTGGAACAACCGCTGCCGAAGGTTTCGCGATGTCAGGATGCTATGAGGAGAATACGGCATATATATTCAGTGCCGAAGGTACCACTATGCCGGTACTTTACCCGGACCCTGACCAGTCAGGCAACTATGCATACCAGACGATTGATATGATTCAGATTGGTAGCAACCTTTATCTCGTTTCAATTGCCGATACATTCTTCCCTGAATGGGGACTTACTCCTGTAGTAAGCCTTGTCGACGTCAACAACCTTACGACTACGGGTATCGTTCACGAGGTGGCAATATTCGACATTAATGCTGCAACATACTTCAGTCCTGATTGGGATTACGGTATTTCACCTGCCTGCTCAGCCAAACTGTACAATGCAGACGGAAAGATCGGTATCGCATTCGCCAGCCTCAATGGACGTTGCGTGGAGAATTATGTATTGGACCCTGCAATCCTTGCAAAATAAAATATAAGGGACCATATCATTTGATTGGTCGGCCGGTAAAATCCGGCCGACCTCTTTTTTTGAGTACAGATAGGATTTCAGCTATCTTAACGGTATATTTGTCAGGTTATAGTCGTGAGATATGAAAAGATTGCTCCCCATCGTCATTATTTTCAGTGCCATTCTCGGAATACAGGAATGTTTTGCCTGCACGGGCGTTTATATCGGTCGCAAATGTTCTGCAAACGGGGCCGCCATCATAGCCAGAAGCTGTGATTGGTCCATCGGCGGCAATATGCCTTATCTGAAGCTGAGCGAGGCTGTCGAAGGGGAATCCGGACATTATATCAACGGCATCAACGGCTTCGTATGGGAATTTCCGGAGAATACATTCCGTTGCATAACCCTTCCGACCCCGCTGTGCGCGGACTCCGGCCCGTACGGTGATTTCTCAATAAATGAAAAAGGCGTTGCATTCACTTCATCGGTGACCGGGTATTTCTGCAAAGAGGCCAGTCAGGCGGATCCCTGGGTGACAAACGGGATTGCTGAGGAGACAATAACTGCCGCCATAGGTCCTGTTGCCGGGAGTGCGCGCGAAGCCGTGGAACTCCTCTCCTCCCTTATTGACAGGTACGGTCACGCCGAGTGCAACATTGTGATGGCAGTCGATCGGAATGAGGCCTGGTATATGGAGATATACTCCGGACACCAGTATTGCGCGGTGAAGATGCCCGATGATGCGGTGGCGGTTTTCGGAAACGAGTTCATGCTGGATACGGTGGATCCCCGGTCCGGGGATGTAATCTGCTCCAGGGAGCTTTTCAGCCTGCCCGAAAGGAACGGCTTCGCCGTAAGGGACAGGGACGGCAGGATGAACCTCCGCCGTACATATATGGGGGACGGGCGCCTGTATGATTTCTCACATCAGCGCACCTGGCGCGGGCATCAGCTGCTCTCCCCGTCTACTTCAGGGGATTATGACCATTCGGAATATTATCCTCTTTTCTTCAAGCCCGATTTCAAGGTGGATCTGGCCGCTGTAAGGCGTATTTTCCGTGACAGATATGAGGGTACGCAGTATTATTCCGAGCCCGAATGCCGTGTAATCGGGGACGAGAGCCAGGAGGAAGTCCACATCATCGAGGTGTTTGACAACAGGCCCGGGGAAATGGCCTGCGTAGCCTGGGTCTGCGTGAGCGAGGCGGCGCATGCGCCTTTTGTTCCACTTGCCGTCAATGCCACAGCCTTAAGTCCGCGGTACAGTTATGTCGCACCCGATCTCCAATATGACCCGAATCCGGCCTACACCTCCTTCAAGCGTGTGAATGCAATCTGTGCGCTGAACCGTGAAATTTTCAGCAAGGGTGTGAAAAAGTACTGGAATATGGTTGAAACGGAGGTGGAAGAAGGTTTCCGTAAGGTTTATGAAGAGGCCCTGCGCGTCTATAAGTCCGACCCGGAAAAGGCTGCTGAGATTCTGACCGGCTTCGAGCTGAAGGCGCAGAATGACTGCGTGAACGGTGCAGACAGGCTTTTCGAAGAAATGATGTGGCATGCGATGCGCTATGCAAGCGGGTTCCATTACGGTGGCAATCTCGTTGATCTTCAACTCATTCCTAAACCTGTTCCGGAATTCGTAGCGCCCGAAAAGCCGTTCAACAGTCAGGAAAAATGAGAAAATTGTTTTTACCGCTGCTTGCAGCACTTATGGCCGTAGCCTGCCGGCAGGTGGGCTATGACATTATAATCGTGGGCGGCGGCGCGTCGGGCACTGCAGCCGGCATACAGAGTGCAAGGATGGGGGCGAAGACCCTGATTCTGGAGGAGACTCCGTGGCTGGGAGGGATGCTCACCTCCGCCGGCGTCAGCGCGATAGACGGCTGCTACAGGCTCAGGGCCGGCATATTCGGGGAATTCTGCGATTCCCTGGCGGCCCGATACGGGGGATATGATGCGTTGAAGACGGGCTGGGTGAGCAACATCCTGTTCGAGCCTCACACCGGTGCCGGGGTGCTGGACAACATCTGCGCCGCGCAGGAGAATCTCACAGTGTACAGGAATGTGGATTTCAAACGGATACACAGGCACGGAAACGGATGGACGGTCAAGGCGGACGGCATACGCTACAACTGCAGGGTACTAGTCGACGGCACCGAACTGGGCTGGGTTGCAAAGGAATGCGGGGTGAAATATGAACTGGGGAACGAAGACGGCATAGTCCAGGACCTTACCTATGTGATAATAGCGGAGGATTACGGCCCGCAGGCCGACAGAACCATCCCGGAGCCACCAGGCTACGACCGTGATAATTATGTGAACTGCTGCATCAATCCTCTGAACAATCCCGGAACATCCAAAGGCCAGGCGCTCTGGAGTCCGGAGATGATGCTCAGCTACGGCCGCCTGCCCGGCGGAAGGATTATGCTCAACTGGCCGATCGACGGAAACGATTTCTATGCCGATGTGGTGGATGCATCGGCTGACGAAAGGGAAAAGGCCTTCAGACAGGCAAAGGACAAGGCTCTGGGCTACCTTTATTTCATCCAGACCGAGCTGGGGATGAAGAATATCGGCATTGCAGATGGTGAATTCCCGACGGAAGACGGACTTCCGTTCATTCCTTATTTCCGTGAAAGCCGCAGGATTGAAGGGGAGGCCAGGCTTACTTTCGAGGCGGTGCAGGACCCATACGGATATCCGGAGCCCCTTTACAGGACCGGTGTGGCGGTGGGCGATTATCCCGTGGACCATCACCATTATGCCAATCCCGACTGGAGGAATCTGCATAAGTCGTACACTCCGATTCCTTCCTTCACAGTTCCCGCCGGGGTCATGGTCCCGATAGGAGTGGAAAACCTGCTTGTGGCGGAGAAATCGATATCCGTGGACAACTCCATCGAGGGGGCGACACGTCTGCAGCCCGTTGTAATGGAGCTCGGACAGGCGGCCGGGGTCATTGCGGCACTTGCAGTGAAGAATGACTGCCGGGTGCGTGACGTCGATGTCCGCCAGGTGCAGACCGTCCTTCTGGAAGCGGGTGCGCGTATCCAGCCCTATCTGGACCTGGAACCTTCCGATCCGGATTTCAAACTGCTGCAGAGGATGGGCTCAACAGGACTTTTCAAGGCGGAGGGGCGCAACGTGGGCTGGGCCGACGAGATGTGGATACTTGCCGTTGACAATCCGGAGGCCCGTCTTGATTCGATGAGGACCCTGGATGGCCATGACCATCCCTTCGAGACAGTTCCTGTGGATTGGAAGGGTTTCGACAGGCGTTAACGTCTGCATTCCGGGTCAAGCGGACGTCCTCTCCAGTCTGTCTTGTGGAAATTCTTCGGGAAGGTGAATTCGTTGATGACCTTTCCTCCCTTAAGCCTGATGTAGGAGTCCAGTTCCCTCTTCCCTTCCTTGAGGATTATGACCCTCGCGCCGTTGGGGAGGTTGTTGTACTCGGTGTTGCCTCCCGTATATCTTCCGTATGCGAGAAGTATGTCCTGCCAGTTCACAGCGTAGTCGTTGTCGTGGTCGTGTCCCACGAACACTCCGAATACATCCCCCATCTCCTTGAAGGCCCGGAACATCCCGCTGTTGTAGACAGGGGAGCAGACGGATTCCATCCTGGTGCCTATCAGGGTGCATCCCTCGCTTGCCACGGCATCGTGGAATTCAGGGACAGGTATGTGGAAGAAAGCCAGGGCCGGAAGAGCCTCCCCGCCGTTCTTCTTCGTGAAATACTTGCTGGTTTCCCTGTACCACTCTATCTGGTAGTCCTGTATGAAATCGTAGGAGCTGAAATTGCCGTTTTCGTCGAAGATATGTGAATTGGAGTCTAACAGATAGAGGATTGAAGCGGTTTTCGTCCCGTCCGAGGACATCAGTTCGAGAGTGTAGTCCGGTGACAGGACATCCTTGCGGTCGGGCATCACGCATCCCTTGAAACTGCGGATGTAGTCGTACATCGTCCCCTTGTCCGTCCCGAAATCGGCATCGTGGTTTCCGAAGACGGTGCAGAAAGGCACCTTGTGCGATGAGATGCAGCCTATAACCTCCTTCAGGACCTTTCTGGCAGGGAAGGAGTATATCATATCCCCGGTGACTACCACAAGATCCGGTTTCTCCGCATCCAGGACCTCGTTCATACGCTTGAGCACGATCCTTGATTCCGCCTTGTCGGCTTTGTAGTGAAGGTCCGTGAACTGGACGATCTTGAAAGTACCGTCCTGATGGAACTTGAGCGGTTCCTGTGCCTGTGCGCCCAGGAATGCGAGGATTCCGAGTGCGGCGGTCAAAAGCATTTTTCTCATATCTAACTTCTCCAGTAAATTTTCTTTTTGGTGAGCAAGGCGGTGCACAGGCACATTGTCCCGGTTACGATCAACCCCCGCAGGAGCCCCCAGAACATATTTCCTGTGGCCAGGGAATCAATGAGTCCCAACAGTCCGCAGGCATAGAGGACCGGGCTTATTAGTCCGGATACTATGGTATAGGCTATCATCGGGTTCTGGCCGCAAAGGCTCAGGACATTTCCCTTGAAGCCCCTGTTTCCGGCTACCAGCAGGGCGGATGTCACGAGACCCGCCATCCCTCCGGTGCAGAGCAGATAGCTTATGTTGCAGTAATCCTTGGCGATGCCCCCGTCAAGAGGGTCGAAGGCAATGCCCGCTATGAGGAAGGAAAATCCGGCAAGTGCGATTATCCCGGCCTTGCCGGCGTTTTTCCTGCATACAAGGGCATAGGCCACCGCAAGTGCTGCGGTTATGCAGAAATCGACGGCCACATTCCTCGTGTACAGGCCCCACAGCTGTGTGAGGACAGCCAGCAGCGGGATGAGGACCGCCACCGCTCCGGCATCCTTCCCTCCTTCCTTCATAAGGATCTCCCCGACGAAGGTCGCAGGGATGACAATGAGAAGATACTGGCAGAATCCCCAGTCGAAGAGCCATCCCAGGCAATCCGGCACCCCGACACCGCCGAATACACCGGTGTAGGAGTTTGCCGCCTTGACGGCCAGTATGAGGGCGAAGATGAGGAGCCTCAGCGACGGACTGTTCCTGCTTACGAGCCATACAAGGCCTCCCAGCAGTGCCATCCAGGCCATTATCATAATTATTATGTCAGAGGTGAACAGGCTGAGGTCCACCTTGAATATGAACTTCTCGACCAGCGCGAGCAGCACTACGGCCAGATATCCGCAGGGATTGACCCACTTGCGGGCGGACCTTACAAGACTGGCGAAAAGTGCCAGCCAGCCGGCAACGACGAAGACTCCCTTCCATATCTCAGGAGCCTGGGAGGAAAAGATTCTTCCGCTGTTCCCGATCACGAGGGCGAAAATCACGAGGGTGACCCAGCGGCGGACGAGCCCCAGGACAATCCTGCCCTGGCCGACACCCTTCTGCAGCTTCTTGCCGAGAGCCACCGGGAAGGCGGCGCCCATTGAGAAGAGAAAGAAGGGGAAAACCAGATCCACCCAGGTTATGCCCCTGACTTCAGGCGAGAACGCGTAATCGGGAGGCGGTTCCTGACAGTGGAACATAAATGCCGGAAGCCCGCTGTCCCAGCTGTATGCGGCACAGAGGACCATCCCTATGATGGACAGTCCCCTGATCATGTCGATTGCCTTGATCCTACCTTCCATCAGTTCTGCTTCTTCCAGTATTCCTCGATCTCCTCGAGGGTCTTGCCGGTTGTCTCAGGCACCTTCTTCCACATAATGAGCATATAAGGGATGCACATCACTGCAAAGAGGAAGAACGTTCCTGCAGGAGTCAGGTTGGTCATGCACCAAGGGGTGAACTGACCGATGAGATATGTTCCCACCCAGAGGGCAAGTCCCGCGATGGACATCGCTATGCCCCTGACGCGGTTCGGATACATCTCTGACAGAAGGACGAACACAACTGCGCTGATGGAGATGGCCTGGCTGAAGATATAAAGGAGGAAGAATACGAGGAGCAGGACTCCGCCCGCGCCTGCGGCGAAAATGATGCCGATGGCAATAAGGCAGAGAATCATGCTGCTGACGCCGAAATAGATGAGTTTCTTCCTGCCCACCCTGTCTATGATGAACACGGCGAGTACGGTGGTCAGGATATTCACAAGGCCTACGAGCACGGTGGAGAATGATGAATCCTCGGCGGCGAGACCTGCGTTGGCGAAGATGTCAGGACCGTAGTAAAGCACGGCGTTGACACCCATGAACTGTCCCAGAATGGCAATGGCGGAGCCGATTATCACAGCCTTGACTATGCCCTTTTCACGCAGTGCGGACCATTCGGAACGGACTTCTCCCGCGATGGATGCCTTGGTGAGGCCGAATTCCTCAGCCGCTCCCTCGTCCGAATCCTTCAGTCTGCGGAATATTTTCATCGCCCTGTCGTCCATTCCCTTGACTATCAGCCAGCGGGGACTTTCAGGAATGAAGAATATCACGATGAAGAACAGCAGCGTGACAACAGTCTCCGACCCGAGCATCCCTCTCCAGAGTTCATCGTTGAATACCCATTTGAAGAAACCTGTGTATGTGATGTTGCCGGAGTTTCTGAGGATGATGAAGTTGACCAGATAGGCCAGCAGCAGTCCCATAGTGACGGCAAGCTGGTAGAGGGAAACCATTGTCCCGCGGATTCTGGCAGGGGAGATTTCCGAAATGTAGATAGGGGAGACTATGGAAACTATGCCTATTCCGAGTCCTCCGATTATGCGGTAGACGACCAGGTCGTTGATTCCTGAGCACAGGCAGCAGCCTATGGCTGAGACGCTGAAAAGGACTGAGGCTATGAGCATTGTCTTCTTCCTTCCGAGAAAATCGCTCAGCATACCGGCCACGGCGACGCCTATGATGGATCCCACAAGCGCACAGCCGACATACCATCCCTTCGAGATATCGGTAAGGTTGAACTGCTCCGCCACATCTGCGGTCGTGCCGGAGATGACAGCGGTGTCGTAACCGAAAAGAATACCTCCCAAAGCCGCGACGATGGACAGGAAGATGACATATCCTATGTTTGCACCGTTTATTTTCATACTACTTTATTTCGAAATAATCCTTGTATCTGTCATAAAGATGCCCGGCCTGGAGATATGCTGACTGAGGTGACATGAAATGCGAGAATTCGAAGGTGATGGCCTTGTCGTATCCGCAGCGTCCGGCGGCCTCGAGTTTCATGCGCAGCTTGTCGAACTTGATAGGCAGGAAGTTGATAGGCATATCCCTGTCGAAACTTTCGGCATTGGTCCAGCACTCCATACCGTATTTGTCCGCGAGCTTCTTGTTAACGCTGAAAAAGGCGTCAAGCTCGTCATAATCTATGTGACCGTCCTGGAAGGCGCAGGCATTCACCACGTCGTGGATGCCGTCGAAGATCTCGTTCCACTCCTCTTCGTGCTGGCGGACTGAAACGCCCTTCTTTTCCTTGAGTCCGGTGCCCATAATGGCTTTCTTGCCGTCAATCCACGGTGAGATGAAGGTAGGAAGGCCGTTTGACACATCCTTGCACATCCTTCCCATTTCGTGGAAGGTGTCGATGGCGCCTTTCGTCTTGCGGCTTATCTCCGTGCTTATGTACCATCCCTGGAAGCTCTTGTGGTGCCCGTACATCTGCCATACCTCGTCAATCACGAACTTGTTGTATTCAAGTTCCCAGGACATGTCCCTGGTGTCCCAGTAGTGTCCGGTGTCATAAAGTCCGAAATAGAATTTCATCCCGTACTTGTCAGCAAGGCTCAGGAACAGTTCCAGAAGGTCGAGGGAAGGCATATAGCAGCCTTTCCCGAGAAGATATTTGCTCGGCCAGGTGATGAACTTGCGGTATCCGCTGCGTATCATTATCACGGTGTCGATGCCGATGGCCTTCATATTCTGGAAGTCCCGGTCCCATTCGGCAGGTCCCCAGTTCTGGTGCGGGATGTCGTGGGATATCTCGTCGAGGAAGGTTCCGGTGATACGGAGTCCGGCCCCTTTGGGAACTATGAGTTCGGAGCCTCCGTTGGAGTTGAGAGGGGAATCAATGATCCCGTCTGATTTTTCAAGTTCATCTGCAGATTGTTTGCAGCTGCTGATGATCGGGGCACAAACGGCCGCAGCCGCGGCTGCAGTGGCTGTCTTTAGGAAGGATCTTCTGTCGGTCATATCAGTGGATGAATATCGTTGATTCACAAATTTAAGAATTAAACCTTATATTTACACTCCTGAGTAAAAATGATTTATATGAATCCGTTATTTTATGCAGTCCCTGCGGCATCGGTGACAGCGCTGTTGTTCGCCTTCATCTTCTACAGGCAGATGAAGAAAGAGGATGAAGGGACCCCTTCGATGAAACAGATCGCGCAGTACGTGCGTGAGGGAGCGATGGCTTACCTGAAGCAGCAGTACAGGATCGTGGTTATAGTATTCGTGATACTTGCCGTCGTCTTCGCCGTACTTGCGTACGGTTTCGGGGTTCAGAATCCCTGGGTCCCGTTTGCCTTCCTGACAGGAGGATTCTTCTCGGGACTGGCCGGCTTCATTGGTATGAAGACAGCCACCCTGGCTTCGGGAAGGACTGCGAACGCCGCCCGCAAATCGCTTGATGCAGGTCTCAGGATAGCCTTCAGGTCGGGAGCCGTGATGGGTCTCACCGTCGTCGGGCTCGGTCTTCTGGACATCGCGATATGGTTCCTGGTCCTCAACGCCTTCGTTACCGAAGCATCCCTGGCACAGAAGCTCGTGATAATAACGACCACTATGCTGACCTTCGGGATGGGAGCTTCCACCCAGGCACTTTTCGCCCGCGTCGGAGGAGGGATCTACACCAAGGCCGCCGATGTCGGGGCTGATATCGTGGGCAAGGTTGAAACCGACCTTCCGGAAGATGATCCGCGCAATCCTGCAACCATAGCCGACAATGTAGGTGACAATGTAGGTGACGTGGCCGGAATGGGGGCTGACCTCTACGAAAGTTATTGCGGTTCAATCCTCAGTACAATGGCGCTCGGCGCATCCGCTTTCTTTGCACAGGGTCCCGAAATCCAGATGAAGGCGATCCTGGCCCCTATGCTGATAGCGGCCGTGGGTGTCATTCTTTCGGTAATCAGCATTTTCACGGTCCGTACCAGGGAGGGAGCCGGAATGTCCCAGCTGCTCAAGAGTATGAGCATCGGTACCAATCTGGCGGCCGTCCTCAGCGGAGCGGCGACATTCGGCATTCTTTACCTTATCGGTATTGAAAACTGGCTCGGACTTTCATTCTCCGTGATAGCCGGTCTCCTTGCCGGTGTAATCATAGGAAAATCCACTGAATATTACACCTCACATTCATTCAGACCTACGCAGGACCTGGCGAAATCCACCTGTTCCGGTACGGCCACCGTCATAATTGAGGGAATGGGGCTGGGGATGATATCCACGGCGGTACCTGTCATCGCAATAGTGTGCGCGATCGTGCTTTCATTCCTCTGCGCCACCGGATTCTCGTTTGACGTGACCGACGCATCGGTTCTCTCAAAGGGCCTTTACGGCATAGCCATAGCGGCTGTAGGTATGCTGAGCACCCTGGGAATCACCCTTGCGACGGATGCTTACGGTCCTATTGCGGACAATGCGGGAGGAAACGCGCAGATGTCTGAACTCGAACCCGAGGTCCGCAACCGCACGGATGTCCTGGATGCCCTGGGCAATACCACGGCCGCAACCGGAAAGGGCTTTGCGATAGGCTCGGCGGCTCTCACGGCCCTCGCCCTCCTCGCCTCGTACATCGAGGAGATAAAGATTGCCGCAGGACGTACCGCCGGTGCATTGATCAACGGCGTCGAAGCCGCCAACGCCACTATCCTTGACGTTCTGGAGCATTACAACGTCACTTTGATGAACCCTGCGGTACTGGCCGGGGTATTCATCGGTTCGATGATGGCCTTCCTTTTCTGCGGCCTCACAATGAAGGCCGTGGGACGCGCCGCCAACAGGATGGTGATTGAAGTGCGCCGTCAGTTCCGCGAGATCAAGGGGATACTTACCGGTGAGGGAACCCCTGACTACAAGGCCTGCGTGGAGATATCCACCAGGGCGGCCCAGCACGAAATGCTCTTCCCTTCGATAATTGCCATTGCCGTTCCTGTAGCCGTAGGGGTTGTCCTGGGCGTCGCAGGTGTCCTGGGACTCCTTATCGGAGGTCTCGGATCGGGATTCGTGCTGGCCATCTTCATGGCCAATTCCGGAGGTTCCTGGGACAATGCCAAGAAATTCGTCGAAGAGGGCAATTTCGGAGGCAAGGGCTCCTCAAGCCATCACGCGGCAATAGTCGGTGACACCGTAGGAGATCCTTTCAAGGATACTTCCGGACCGTCACTGAACATCCTCATCAAGCTTATGAGCATGGTGTCCATCGTAATGGCCGGACTCACCGTGGCCTTCCACATCCTTTAGCATCATTCCGACATCCGGGTCTGCCGTATAGATCAGGCCTTGGAACAGCATCCATACAGAAAGCGGCCGACAATCACTTGTCAGCCGCCGCTTTCCTATATGGAGAGGGTACTTAAAGTTTCTCTGCTACCTCCACAGCCTTGAAGTACTTGTAGGAGTTGACCTTGAGCTCGCCTACAGCGGCTTCGTCGCATACGATGATGCCGTTCTGGTGGTTCTGAAGGGCGGAAACGGTGCACATATGGCTGTAAGGTCCTTCAACTGCATCGTGGATGGCGCGTGCCTTCTTAGGTCCGAATGCGAGGATGACGACCTCCTTTGAATCTGTTACGGTGGCGACACCTACCGAGAGGGCCTGCTTTGGAACCTGGTTCATATCACCTCCGAAGAATCTTGAGTTTACGATCCTGGTATCCTCGGTGAGGGTCACTACGCGGGTGCGTGAGGTGAGAGGGGAGAAAGGCTCGTTGAAGGCGATGTGTCCGTCTTCACCGATACCTCCGAGGAAAAGGTCGAATCCGCCGGCCTTTACGATAGCCTTTTCGTAGGCTTCGCATTCAGCCTCGAGGTCTTCGGCGTTTCCGTTGAGGATGTGGATATTCTCCGCAGGTTCGTCTATGTGGTCGAAGAGGTTGTGATGCATGAATGAGTGATAGCTCTCCGGATATGATTCAGGGAGTCCGACATATTCATCCATATTGAATGAAATGACGTTCTTGAAGGAAACTTCGCCAGCCTTTACCATCCTTGCGAGTTCGGCGTAGGTCTCGATAGGGGTCGATCCTGTGCAGAGTCCGAGTACGAACGGTTCGTCAGTGATCTTGGCTTTTGCGTTGATTTTTTCAGCAATATGGCGGGCTGCCCAGAGGGAACCTTCCTTGCTGCCTGATTTGATGATAAGTTTCATAGAATATAATGATTATGATTTATTAGCGTAATCTTCTACAAAATTACTAATTTTACAAAATCAAACAAAGTTTCCAACAAATGTCAAAGTACGTAAAATTCATAGGAGGCAGAATCTATACTCCGGGCGGAGTCAAAAATGACGCTACGCTTGTCGTAAAGGATGGTAAAATTGCAGAAATCGGCTGCGGGTCGGTTGAGATCGAAGGTGCGGAGGTCGTCGATGCAAAGGGGATGAACATAGTCCCCGGAGGAATCGACCTGCACATCCACGGCGGTGGCGGAAGGGATTATATGGAAGGTCTGGAAGATGCGTTCAGGGTGGCTGTAAACTCACACCTGCTGCACGGAACGACCGCAATCTATCCTACCCTTAGCTCCTCCTCCGTCGAAATGATAATGAAGGCTGCACAGACCTGCGACAAGCTTATGGCCGAGCCGGGCAGCCCGATAATGGGTCTCCACCTCGAGGGACCTTACTTCAATCCTGCGAAGGCCGGTGCCCAGATGCCGGAGTACATCACCCCTCCTGTAAAGAAGGACTACGAGATGATCCTCGACAGCACCAGCTGCATCAAGCGCTGGGATTCCGCTCCTGAACTTCCGGGAACCGAGGAATTCGGCCGCTGCCTGCTCGAGCACGGCGTGGTTGCCGCAATCGCCCACACCAATGCGGAATTCAAGGATGTCAAGAAGGCTTACGATGCCGGATATACACACGTCACACACTTCTACAATGCGATGACCCTTGCCCACAATGTCAGGGAATTCAAGCACGAGGGAACGGTGGAAAGCGTTTACGCCATTCCTGATATGACGGTCGAAGCCATTGCCGACGGCATCCACGTACCTCCAACCATCCTGAAGATGATCTATCTTGTGAAGGGTGTCGAGAGGGCTGCCCTCATCACGGACGCCCTTGCCTGCTCGGCTTCTGACAGCGACAAGGCCTTCGATCCCAGGGTCATCATCGAGGACGGCGTGTGCAAGCTCGCGGACCGTTCAGCCCTTGCCGGAAGCATCGCCACGATGGACCGTCTGGTGAAGACAGCCGTTCAGAAGGCCGGCATTCCTTTCGCAGACGCGGTCAGGATGACATCGGAGACTCCTGCAACGATTATGGGTATCAACAGAAAGAAGGGTTCCCTCATTCCGGGAAAGGATGCCGACATATGCATCTACGATGACAATTGCGACCTGCATCTTGTAATGCAGTACGGCCGCATTGTCAGGAATGAGCTTTAGAACAATCTTGTGAAACCGGGGAACGATTTCCCCGTGCAGGCCTCATCGTCGATGACGATGGGGCTTTCTGTTCCCAGGGAGGCCACCCTGAGGGCCATTGCCATACGGTGGTCGTGGTAGGAACTGAACTCTCCTCCGCGGAGCAGTCTCCCGCCCAGTTTCCTTGAGCAGAGGCTTTCGCCGCAGATACTCAGGGTATCGGATTCGACGGATGTCTTCACTCCCATCCTGTCGAGGGTGCTGATGATTGCGGCCGCCCTGTTGGATTCCTTGGTGCTGAGCCTCCTTATTCCGGCGATGCGGCTGGTGCCGTTGCAGAATGCCGCCAGGATGCTGACTATAGGGAACAGGTCGGGTGCATTGTTCAGGTCCGTCTCAAATGCGTTCAGAGGTGCCTGACGCGCGCATACGGTCCCGTCTTCCAGTTCCGATACGGCCGCTCCGGCATCCACCAGGATGTCCAGGATGCTGAGGTCCGCCTGAAGTGATTTGGTATCCAGCCCTTTCAGGCTGACGTTCCCGAATACGGCCCCCGCCACCAGGAAGTTGGCCGCGCTGCTCCAATCGGCCTCGAGGTCGAAGGATGCCGCCCTGTATTTCTGCCTGCCCCTGATCTTGAAGCTGATGCCGCTGCAGCAGCTCCAGTCCTGCAGTTCGACCATATCCGCATTTCCCTCCATCTGGCTTCCTATCCTGATGCCGAATTTCCGAAGGACGTCGCAGGTTATGAACATATACGGTATGCTCTTTGGCTCGTTCACGTATACCGTGGAATCCTTTTCGGACAGAGGGAGCGCCATCAGAAGTCCGGAGATGAGCTGGGATCCGTGGTTGCCGGGGATCTCGGCCGTGCCCGGAATGAGTTTTCCGCAGACTTTCAGAGGGACGTGGATCTCCCTGTCGGCACGCGGCCTTTCGTTCTGGAGGACCACCCCGAACGCCGCCATTATGTCGGATGCCCCTCCCAGGGCCCTTCCCGGCAGGGTTCCTTCCCCTTCGATCCTGAAAGTCCCCGAACCCGTCTGAGCCGCCAGCGGAATCATCAGCCTTGTAATCAGGCCTGACTCCCCGACATTGATGCTGTCCGGAAGATCCTTTCCGCAGGAATCCCCCCTGCCTGTGATTTCCAGAGTATTGCCGTCGGTCCTAATCTCCGCCCCCAGGAGTCCTGCCACCCTTATGGCCGCTTCGGAATCGTCGCAGGGCGAGTAGTTGCCCAGCCTTGAGGTCCCGTCGGCGAGCGCCGCGCACAGAATCGCCCTCTGGGCGAAACTTTTGGACGCCGGCATCTGCAGGTTCTGCCTTGAATAGGGTTCCGCTCCGCCGTGGATTCTCCGGTACATTTCCTCGAAGTCCCATTGCCCGGGAGCCGTTGCCTCCTTGTCACTGACGGCCGCATAGCTGAACGGTGCGCCGCAGGACAGACATTTTATCCTGCTTTCACGGCCTTTCTCACCCATTGCGAATGCCACAAGAGGATGTGAGAAACTGCCGTAAAGGGATTCGATTGCGCTGCAGTCCTGCTCACAGATAGCCGTAGTGACCACTTTCACTATGTCGGCGCCGTAGCGTACGCAGCGTTCGGCGATCTGTTTCAGATACTCCGGTTCAGGCGTGCCCTTGAAGTCGTGCCAGGAGCGTATGAGCGAACTCCCGCATTCGCGGCAGATGGACTGTATCTTCTTGCTTACCGCAACGGGCGCTTCAAGTTCAAGGTCGATGAAGTTCGCTCCGGCCCTTGCCGCGAGGGCGAGCTTGCGTTCCGTTTCGCTGAAATCACCGTCCGCAGCCCTGCAGGTGGCGATAAGCGGGGTGTCGCAATTGCCGAAGAGCTCCTCGATGGCAGCGTCGTCCAGCGGACAGCTGTCCAGACGGATTTCTGCCATCTGGGCGTGAGGATTATCCAGAATGGACAGGATTTGTTCAAGATTGCGGTTCTGTATGCTGACGCAGATCATATCTTCCTGACGGTTACTTTTCCTATTCTTTCGATGAGCACGAAATTCACCTTGCCGCCTTCCGCCTTCTTGTCCTTGCGGATTGCGTTTTCCAGCAGAGCCTTGTCGTAAGGCAGCTCTACCGGAAGCCTGCAGGCCCTGAAATCTGCCGTCAGCCTCTCTGCAAGGCCCTTTTCAGCAACCCCAAGTTCCTCCGACAGCCTTGCCGCGCAGATCATTCCCACAGCCACTGCCTTTCCGTGCGACAGGGGATGTTCCACCGAGGCAGCGTGCTCGTACCATTCAATGGCGTGGGCGTAGGTGTGTCCCAGGTTCAGCATCTTCCTCTCCCCGTTCTCCATCAGGTCCCTCTCCACTATCCCTTCCTTGACGGATGCCGCCGCGCGGATGAGTTCCCCGAGCGTTTCCATATCCGTCCTTCTCCTGTCGGAACTCAGCAGGTCCACAGCCTTCCCGTAGTTGTCCCCCTCGTTGCAGATGATGAAGGTCTTAAGCATCTCCGCGCTGCCGGCGATGAATTCCTCCTCCGGGAGGGTCTCGAGGGTGCGGACGTCGATGTGGGTGAATTCGGGCTTGCGGATGACGCCGAGCATGTTCTTGTAGGAGTCCAGATTGACTCCCGTCTTGCCCCCGTGTCCTGCATCAACCTGCCCCAGAAGCGTCGTGGGCACGTTGGCGTAGCGGATGCCCCTTTTGTATATGCAGGCGGCGAATCCGGCTATGTCGGTGGTTATCCCGCCGCCCACGGCCACGAGCAGGGCATTGCGGTCGGCTTCCTGTTCCAGAAGCCAGCGGCAGATGCCGGTGACGCTTTCAAGGGTCTTCTGCTCTTCGCTTGCGCAGATTGATTTGACCGGATAGGAATCCAGGCCGAGCATGCCGAGGTGGCGTGCGACGTTCCTGTCGCAGACCACGAACACGGAAGGGTATCCTTCGAGCAGTTCTGAAAGTTGACGCATAACTTAGAATCAGTTCAAAGCAGATTCTACGAAGATACGAAAAATTTGATAAATCGGCTTTTTTGGATACCTTTGCAGCGCAAACCTGTTCTGCACCTGCCCGAGTGGCGGAATTGGTAGACGCGATGGACTCAAAATCCATTGTCCTTTAAAAGACGTGCCGGTTCGAGCCCGGCCCCGGGCACCAAGCCAGGCTACGGTCAGAAGACCCTGCCTGGCTTTTGGTATGATGGACATTTCCTTGGTGATGACCCAGCTACCCTAAGGGCGCAATCTGTGGGCCGGAGTTCGGTGCATCGCGGAGAAGCTTACAAATCAAGTTACGCTGGAACCGCTTGTAGTGCGTTTTTGCGTAACTTGATATTCCTTTTATATACAGAAAGTCGGTAAAAATGTGTCGGATTTCTCCGGTTTTTTTTAATATCTTTGAGGAAACCGAAAAACCGACCGATATGAAAAGACTGGCAATTTTAAGCGTCATAGCGCTTCTGGCATTCCAGCAGAATGCCCTGGCCTGGGCCAATTACGGGCACAGGATCGTCATTGCGGTGGCTCAGAGACACATCAGCGGGACCGCAAGACAGAACATTGCAAAATACATCGATTACAACCTGCAGGACGATGCCACCTGGATGGACAAGCATCGCAACGACAAGGATATCGCATATACGACAGCCTGGCACGTGTACAAAGTGGATGAGAACCACAACTACGACCCGAACGCGCGCCTCGGAGTGGAGGATGCCATTTATGCGCTCAGCCTGGTGGACTACAACCTCTCTCATTTCAGGGAGCTGAGCGATTCGGCGGTAGTGATGAACATCAGGATGCTGATTCATTTCACGGGCGATATGCATTGCCCGGGACATTCATATTTCCCGGGTCCGAGCTGCTTCTGGAAATGCAGGCTGGGAGACATTGGGAACACCTTCCACTATATGTACGACCATATGCCGGAATGGCTCTACGAGGGAACTCCGGACGAGGTGGCCGCCCGAATTGACGAACAGAGAAAGTCCGCTATAAGGAAGATACAGAAGGGAACCCCTGTGGACTGGGCAAAACAATGTGGTGAGCGCAACGCGCACATTTACGAAATCAATGCCCCCCT
>JAKSKC010000029.1 GCA_024401945.1 Bacteroidales bacterium | reverse complement strand
TGACGGTGAACATGTCCACGAAGTCATACATAAGCGAGAAGGCGACCTGGTAGTCCTTGATCATTTCCTCGTCCTTGCGGCTGTCCCTGTCCGGGGCGATGCTGGCAGAAACAAGGATGCCGGGATTCTTTGCCTTGAGCTTCTCGATAGCGTATCTGACGCCCTTGTTCGGAGTTCCCATCCTGTTGATGATGGCCTTGTCCTGTGTGAGTCTGAAGACTCTGGGCTTGGGATAGCCGTTGTTAGGCTCAGGGGAAAGGGAACCTATTTCCAGAAAGCCGAAGCCGAAGCCTGCGAATGCATCGATGTAATCGCCGTTCCTGTCCATTCCGGCGGCCAGTCCTATGGGATTCGGGAAATCTAGTCCGAAGAGCTCCCGCTTCAGCTCGGGGGAATTGAATTTATGGAAGGCCTTTGTGAACGGACGGAAAGGGAAGTAGGAGGACAGAGCCACCAGACCCGTGAAGAGTTTGCTGGAAGTTTCCTGCTTGAATCCGAACAGCGACGGCTTGATTATCTGTCTGTACATAAAATGCTATGTTGGTATAGCAAATATACAGAATTTACTTCAATTCTTGAAACGTATCATCGTCGAAGAATACGATGATTTTAGAGATTCTTCGCTGATTGTTAGAGGTTTTAGAGGCTTCAGCTCTAATATTGCTTTCAGTCGAGGAGTCGATTTTTGGAATCTCGGTCACCTGACGGAAAGGATTTTCGACAGGCTCGGGCTTTTCGGGGGCGAAAAGTTCGTCCGTGTAGTCAGCAGTTGGAAGGGGAGCAGTCACGACTTCCTTGTACATCTTCCCCTTGCCGTTGATCAGCCAGTCCAGATTGAGTTTGGGGTAGTGATCTGCAATACTTTTAATGAAATCATAACCGGGCTTGTTCCTTCCAGCCAGTACATGTGATACGCTGGCGCGGGCTACTTCTATGGTGTCCGCGAACTGGGCCTGGGAGATGTTCTCCGCAGAAAGGAATTGCTGCAATCTGGTGTTCATGGTATGTTTACAAAAATTAACGTCTGCTTCACAAATGTAATATTATATTTTTAACATACAAAGTATTTTTGTGATTCACAATTTGAAATCGTCATATAGAATGAGTAGGGGATAGAGAGTGTTTATTTGAATGAATCCATTTAAGTGAATGTGCGTAAAACACTGGGTTTAAGAGGATATACTACTATAAATCATGGTATAATCCAGTGTAATGGTACCTTGGGGCATAGGATTCACTTATTATTCTCTATATATACTATATATAAAGTCATATAAAATACTGAAAATAAGCATATTGTATAATATAGATATGCTATATAAATTTCCCTTATTTTACTTTTGTAAACAAATATAAATGATTTACAAAAGTAAATAATCAAAGAGCTGAATTTACAAATTTACTTATGTGATTCAGTATACGATTGTATATTTTGCATTGTATCATACTGTCCTTCCGGCCCTTTTGAATGCAATCGTATTTTTTAATTATTCTCGTAGAATGATTAACTTTGCACCGTATTTTAAAATGTCAGAATGATACCTGAAATTCATATAGAGGATTATAATTATCCCCTCCCCGACGAGCGTATCGCCAAATATCCTCTTCCAGAGAGGGATTCTTCGAAGCTCCTTACATATTCTGATGGAAAGGTGGAGTCCCATGTCTTCCGTGAACTTGCTTCTTTCCTGCCTGCAGGGGCAATGATGGTGTTCAACGACACGAAGGTCGTGCCCGCCCGTCTTCATTTCCAGAGGGAAACCGGAGCCCATATCGAGGTTTTCTGCCTCAAGCCTGTCGATCCCGTTGAATATAATACAGTCTTTGCTGTTACCGACCGGTGCGTATGGCGCTGTATTGTCGGTAACGTCAAGCGCTGGAAGGATGATCCGCTTCATCTTTATAATCCCGGGAATGACCCTGATATCGCCTCGATGAACCTGGTCGCCAACCTTGTTTCCCGGGAGGACGAAACGTCCTTTGTCGAGTTCACCTGGTCCAACGGCTTCCCTTTCTCCAAGGTTCTCGAAGCTTGCGGAACAGTGCCTATTCCTCCTTATCTTAACCGTGAGACGGAGGCTGTCGACCTGGAAAGGTATCAGACATTGTATGCAAAGTACAGGGGGTCGGTCGCTGCTCCTACTGCTGGTCTTCACTTCACCGAAAGGGTGCTTGATGACATAAAAAACAAGGGCATCGACATCGAAAATGTGTGTCTTCACGTAGGTGCCGGCACCTTCCTGCCCGTCAAAAGCTCCAATGTGGCCGATCATACCATGCATAGGGAGCCTTTTATTGTTACCAAGGACTTCTTGCTGAAAATCAAGGATAAAAACAATAATGTTTTAGATGGTAACAAAAAAGTTATAGCGGTTGGGACCACTTCCGTGAGGACTTTGGAGTCACTTTATTACGTCGGAGTGTCCTGTATCGAGAAGGGAAAGCCTGAGACTGTGGCGCAGTGGTGTCCATACGAAAGGGAGTATCCATATTCACTTGAAGAATCCATCGGAGCTATCATAGACTATCTTGATGCCAACGGCCTTGACCGGCTGGAAGTGGAGACAAGGATCATCATTGTCCCTGGCTTCAAGTTCCGCATCGTCGACTTGCTTGTGACCAATTTCCATCAGCCGGAGAGCACTCTGATCCTTCTGGTTTCCGCCTTTGTGAAGGGCGACTGGCATACCATATATGATTATGCCCTGGCAAATGGATACAGATTCCTCAGCTACGGTGACAGTTCGTTGCTCCGCAGAGTTGACTGATATTGCTTTTTTGTATATCTTTGTCTGACTTAAACCTTAGCAATGGAAGAGCAATTCCTCGATATATGTCCATATTCCGATGAGGAGGCGGTAAAAGCGTTCGGTGAGCTGGCCAAGCATCCGGCAGTCCCGGTCATTTCAAAAGCCATATTCCCTAACGAGCGTATCACTTTCCTTTCGGACAAGCTGAAGAATCTCGGCAGCATCGACGAGTTCCAGCAGGTCGTTATGACCAAGGCTGTGGACTGGGTCCTCAACAACACCATCGGGAATTTCTCATATGACGGCTTCTCGAACATCCTGTCCGTACAGGGCAAGTTCCTTATGATATCCAATCACCGTGACATCATCATCGACCCGGCGCTTACGCAGTATGTCCTCGCGCAGAACGGAGTGACTATGTCGGAGATATGTGTGGGGGACAACCTTCTTTCCAGCCCTACGGTTGAAAAACTGCTTCGTTCGAACAGAATGATAAAGGTTATCCGCGGCATTTCCGCGAGGGAGCTTTATCTTTCTTCGCAGCTTCTTTCAAAGTATATACGCCAGACCATCACATCCGGGAAGAATTCCGTATGGATCGCTCAGCGCCAGGGCCGTACGAAGAACGGATTTGACGAAACCGAGCAGGGACTCGTGAAGATGTTCGACATGAGCGGGACCGGTACTTTCCAGGAGAACTATTCCGAGCTGAACCTGATTCCTCTCAGCATTTCGTACGAATACGAGCCTTGTGATATAAGAAAGGCCAGGGAGCTTCTTATCTCCAGAACCCAGAAATATGTCAAGGGGCCGAAGGAGGACATGCACAGCATCGTCAGCGGCATCCGCCAGTGGAAGGGCAATGTCCATCTCAACATCGGAACCCCGCTTGCGGCCGAAGAGATCGAGACTGCGGCCGGCTTGGACAAGAATGACCGCTATCAGGCTCTGATGCAGTACATCGATCAGAGAGTGGTCGAAGGCTACAAGCTCTGGAAAACCAATTTCATCGCATACGATATGGTGTACGGCACCACGAAGTACAGCGACAGGTATACGGCTGAAGACAGGGAGAAGTTCATCGCATACACCGAGCACCAGCTCAAGAGGGTCGAGAGGACATTGAACCGTGAGGACCTGCGTGATGTATTCCGTCGGATTTACTCGAATCCTGTGGAGAACAAGGAAATCAAAAAGGCGGAGATTTGATCTCCGCCTTTTTGATTTCCGATGGGCCGGTATTAGAACAAAGCCTTGACCTTGGCGATGATCTCTTCCGCCGGGAGGTCCGGGCTGAGGCCCAGCGCCGGTTCCGCTTCCACGTAGCCGTTTTTCTTGGCCTGAAGCAGGCCGCCACCTGTGATGTTGAGCATAACGACGTCGTCCTTGTCGATCTTGCCCTGCTCGAGAGCCTTGGCAACGCTGCAGACTGCGGTTGCTGCTGCAGGGAGGATGTCGTAGCCCTCGCAGTGGAGGAACTTGATGATCCACTGGACGATTTCGTCATTGGTAACGGTGAAGGTGTCGCCGCCGGTGTCCTTGAGCGCATCATAGAGTCCGCCGGCGAGGCTGTAAGGCGGTTTTCTATTGGAAAGAACCTTGGCCAGGATAACTTCGGAGGCCTTGCGGGATTCTTCCGGTGTGAGCGGGAGGAGCTCGCGTGAGTCAGCCTTGAACGAGTCGTTCATAAGGGTGAAAGGCGCGTTCTGGGAAACGAAGAGCTTCATCTTGTGGGTGCCGAAGCGGCCGTCGTCGATGAGCCTCATGTTGTTCTCCCATGCTGCGATGGCGCCGGTGCCGCTTCCTACTGCCTGGAAATAGGCGTCCGGGATGCGTCCGATGGTCTCGACAGCGCTGAGGAGGGTGGTGCCCATGCCGTCGCGGCGGGCGACGTTCTTTGCACCGCCTTCAGCCATGAACATAGGGTCCTTGCAGATCTTCTCGCCGAGGGCGATGGCGTCGAAGTAGTCGGAGCCCATAGGGGTGGCGACCACCTTGACGCAGTCCTTGAGCTTCTTCTGGAACCACATGTCGTGCTTGGCTCCTTCAGGGATGCAGATCACGATAGGGATGTTGTTGTCCGAGCAGACCTGTGCGAACGCGCGCGCGGTGTTTCCTGCGGACTGGACTACGAGTATGCGCTTGCTGTCCTTCGGCATTCTGGCGCAGACCGAGAAGGCCTCGGTCTCCTTGAAGGAACAGGTGGTCATGCCGGCTCCGAGCTTCGGGCAGAAGCCGGAGAAGGTGATGTAGAGGTTGCTCATTCCGAGCTCCTTGGCCAGACCCTTGCTCTTGTAGGTTACAGGAGCGTGCGATTTCTTGAGGGTCCGTTTGATAGGGAGCCACTCAGCGTATCTGTAGAGGCCCTTGAGGTCCTCGCGCGGAGTGAACTGCTTGTTTTCATAGACTGCCCTTACGAGGGAAGGAGACGGGGCCTGGGGATCCGCGAGGGTCCACTCTCCGTCTTCGAAGATTCTTCCAGTACCAACATTCATCAGCTGGTATTTCGTCGGTTCAAATTTCATTGTGTGTATTTTTATATAGTCATTATCAGGTATGTCATGTATCCGGCTTCCGCGAGCAGCAGGATGGTGCCGTCGAAGCGGTCGAGGATGTTCTTCTTTCCGGTGAACGCGCTCGTGAAGATGAGCAGGGCGCTGAGCATCAGCACTCCCATGTCCACCAGGTTCATTCCGCTCATATGCAGAGGAGTGACAACTGCGGATGCTCCGAGTATCAGGAGGATGTTGAATACGTTCGATCCGAGGATGTTGCCCAGAGCGAGCTGCCCCTTCTTCTTGACGGCTGCGACCACGCAGGTGGCGAGCTCCGGAAGGGAAGTGCCGCCCGCCAGGATGGTTATGGCAATGAACTTGTCGCTCACCCCTAGGAGCTGGGCAATCTTCGTTGCAGAATCCACGAACAACCGTCCGCCGAAGATCAATCCAGCCAGACCGGCGATTACCAGCAGGATGGCTGCCGCCAATGAAATCTTCTTGCCGTCGTCACCGCTTTCTTCGGCTGATCCGAACTTGAAGCAGGAGTAGATATAAAGGGCGAAAAGTGCCAGGAACACAAATCCTTCCACTCTTGAAATCATATCTGCGGAGCCTACTCCGAGGAGGGTTCTGCTCATGCCGCAGAGGATGAAGAGCAGGGTCACTCCGATAGTCATCGGTATGTCCCTTTTCCTGTTTTCCTTGGTCATGGCGATAGGGGCGATGACAGCGGTGAGGCCGAGGATCAGGAGGGTGTTGAAGATGTTCGAGCCGACGACGTTGCCGATGGAGATGTCGGAGTTGCCGGCGAAGGCGCCGGTGAGGCTGACGACGAGCTCGGGGCAGGAGGTGCCGAAGCCGACGATGGTGAGTCCGATGACGAACTCGCTGATCCCTGCCTTTCTGGCGATGGTCGAGGCTCCGTCCACGAGCCAGTCCGCGCCGAAGACTATCAGCGCAAGGCCCACGAGGAGGATAAGTATCTGTACTGCCATTTTATTGTTGTTTCTTTATGAGCGCGCAGACGTTCTCCACGTGCATCGTCTGAGGGAACATATCCACCGGCTGGACGGCGGTGATGGTGTATTTTTCACTAAGGATTGCGAGGTCGCGCGCCTGGGATGCAGGATTGCAGCTGACGTAGACCATTCTCTCAGGCTCCGCATCGAGAATGACTTTTGCGACGTCCGGGTGGATGCCGGCTCTCGGAGGGTCGAGGATGATGACATCCGGACGTCCGTGCTTGCTGATGAAGTCTGCGGTGAGGATGTCCTTCATGTCGCCGGCGAAGAATTCGCAGTTGGTGATGCCGTTGTTGCGGGCATTGAGCTTGGCGTCTGCGATAGCCTCCGGGACGTATTCGATTCCGATGACCTTGGCGGCCTTGGCGGAGACGAACTGGGCGATGGTGCCGGTGCCGGTGTAGAGGTCGTAGACCGTCTCGCTTCCGGTGAGGGCGGCGAAGTCGCGGGCGACGCTGTAGAGCTTGTATGCCTGAGGGCTGTTCGTCTGGTAGAAGGACTTCGGGCCGATCTTGAACTTCAGGCCCTCCATCGTCTCGTAGATGGCGTCCTCGCCCTTGTAAAGGATGCAGTCAAGGTCTCCGATGGTGTCATTCAACTTGTTGTTAATAACGTAGTAAAGAGACTTTATCTGAGGGAATTCTTTAGATATCGCATCGAGCAGGGCAGTGCGTTTTTCCACGTCCTCGTATGCGAAGACCATGGTCAGCATTATGTCTCCGGCCTCTGTGGAGCGGATGACAAAATTGCGCATATAGCCCTGGTTGGCACGGAGGTCGTAGAATTCGTAGCCGTGGTTCAGGGTGTAGTCCCTGATGAAGTTTCTGATGGAGTTGGACGGCTCAGCCTGCAGGTGGCAGTCCTTTATGTCCAGAACCTTGTCGAAGAACTTGCCTACGTGGAAGCCGAGGCCGCAGCGCTCTTTGTCTGAGAGATCCTCGGGATGTTCGTCAGCGAGGAACCATCTTTTCGAGGAGAATGAGAACTCCAGCTTGTTCCTGTAATACTGAACCCTGTCGGAGCCGACGATCGGTGATATTTCCGGAATGTCGAGGTGTCCTATGCGTACGAGCTGGTCGTAAACCTGCTGCTGTTTCGCCTGGAGCTGGAGCGGATAGGGGAGAGGCTGCCATCTGCACCCTCCGCATACGCCGAAATGGGGGCAGAAAGGATCAAGCCTCTGGTCGGACGGCTTCTTCATCTTCACGACGAAGCCTTCCATGTAGTTTGATTTCTTTTTCGTCACGCGCACGTCCACGACGTCTCCCGGAACGGCGAATTCAACGAAAAGGACGATACCGTCCACGTGCGCCAGGGCTTTGCCCTCGGCTGCCACGGACTCTATCAGCACGTCCTCAAGTATAAGATCGACTTTTTTTCTTGGCATTTACTTCTAAACAATAATTACCGCTTCGCGACAGCTCCGATTTTCTCCGCTGAAAACGCTCCGAAAACCGGACTGTCGTCTTCGCTCATATATATTATACAAAAATACTAAAATTCTTAATTTATTCAAAGGGCTTCGAGGGGTTTTAAATCTACGCTTTGATTATTAAACTATTTAACATCTTTGTTAAACTCTATAACATTATTGTTTTCATTATCCCTCACCGTTTGGGTGAGGGATAAATACAGTTAACTTAACATAATATAAATTATATAACAAGAGAGGGGAGTCAGAATGATAAGGCGACGGTAAACACGAGCGCCCCGTAGTATGAGTCGCTGCAGTTTACATAGACTTTCTGGACTTTATTTCCGAGATTCATGTTGTAGATGTCGGGATGGTCGGTGGCCAGCTGCAGGAATGTGCTGAAATCCAGGTTGTTCCTGGTACTTAATGAGATTCTGTATCCGCCTCCCAGGCGTGCGATGTTGTTGTGCATGTCCGTCCCGTCGAATACGAATGCCTTTCCGGCTTCGGCCAGCGCGAAAAATCCGTCCTCCTGTAAAGATCTGAAGAAATACGAGAATCTCAGCGTCAGCGGAAACATCCTTCTCTCCTGGAACACTCCGGCGAATCCGACGTTCATGGCTACGGAATAATGCCTGGCGGTTTCGAAGAACAGCCCGGCCTGCATCAGTCCGTTCGAGTACAGAAGGAAGTCGGTATCACGGACGTCTATCCTGTATCCGTCCGCGGAGCCCACATAATCGTTGTGCCACTTGTGCCTGAATGTGCCGGTATATCCCCATTCAACGCAGAATCCGACGCGCGAACGTCCGATGAAATCCTGTTTCATGGTCTCAAAATCCTTACAATCAGCACTTTGTGGGCAAATACACCACATCAGGGCTGCAGGAAGTATGATTTTTAGCAGTCTGAATGTCATAGTGCCCATTCTATACGTATTTGAGGATAGAAGAAATGCAGGCGCCCGGCCCTGTAGAGGCTCAGTTTGTTCATGCCGTATCTGCTGTCCTTGTTTATGGTGAAGGCGAGGTCCGCTCCGATTTCAAGGTTGACCGATACCCTTCTGCTGAAGAGGAATCTCATTCCGGTCACTCCGCTCAGTCCGGCTATCGTGCTGTAAGTCTTGCTGATATCACGCGCATATCCGGCTGTAAGCCCCGGGCCTGCATATACTTCGAGACGGCAGTCTCCCCTGTCGTATTTGCTTATTATGACGTTGTGGGTATACGTGGCCTTGTATCCCGGGCGTGAATATGTGCCTATTATTATTCCGAACATGTCGGCATCGAAGGTTATGGAATCGAACGATCCGTCATGGCTCTGGAACTCAGCGCAGATGCCTATTCCCTTGGGAGACTGGAATGCCCCCAGCCTTATGGAAGAACTGTCCTGAGCCGCTGCCGCCACTCCGGACGCCACAAGGGCCAGCACAGTGAAAAACTTTATAAGTTTCGTTCCCATAACGAAACGAAGTTAGGTATTTTCTTTGAAAAAGAGAGTAAAAAGTTTTACCTTCGTATCTGCTATGACTACAGTCCTCCCTCCCCTTCCGGAACGCATGCGGCCTCACTCGCTTGATGATTACGTCGGCCAGAGACATCTGGTCGGCGAAGGCTGTATCCTCAGGAACATGATCGAGAGCGGCAGCCTCTCTTCATTCATCCTCTGGGGGCCTCCGGGAGTCGGAAAGACCACCCTGGCCCATATCATAGCGGATTCCCTCGACCGTGAGTTCTACACCCTCTCCGCCGTCAGCGCGGGGGTGAAGGACGTCCGTGAGGTCATCGAGCGCGCCGGCAGCCGTTCCGTCTTCGGCGGCGGCAGTTCCCCCATCCTCTTCATCGATGAAATCCACCGTTTCAACAAAGCCCAGCAGGACGCCCTCCTCGGCGCCGTCGAGGACGGCACCATCACGCTGATCGGCGCCACTACCGAGAACCCCTCCTTCGAGGTCATCACCCCGCTCCTCTCCCGCTGCCAGGTCTATGTCCTCAAATCGCTTGAAATCAGCGATTTGAGCGCTCTTCTCGACCATGCTCTTAAGACCGATATCATCCTCAAGGAAAAGGATATCACCGTCAATGAAACCGACGCCCTCTTCCGCCACAGCGGCGGTGACGCCCGCAAGCTTCTGAACATCCTCGAGATCGTCGTCGACTCATTCGCCGGCAAGTCCCAGGTGGTCATTGACAACCAGACCGTCACCTCCTGCCTCCAGCAGAACATCGCCATCTATGACAAGGGCGGAGAGATGCACTACGACATCATCTCCGCGTTCATCAAGAGCATCCGCGGCTCGGACCCCAACGCCGCCGTATATTATCTCGCGCGAATGCTCGACGGCGGCGAGGATCCACTCTTCATCGCCCGCCGTCTCTGCATATCAGCCTCCGAGGACGTCGGGCTGGCCAATCCCAACGCCCTTCTCCTGGCCAATGCCTGCTTCCAGACTGTCAACAACATCGGCATGCCCGAAGCCCGCATCCCTCTCGCCGAGACCACCATCTATCTGGCGTCCTCGCCTAAGAGCAATGCCGCATATATGGCAATAGGAAAGGCCATGGAAGCTGCGCACAATGACCAGATGGCTGCTGTTCCACTGTATTTGAGGAACGCTCCAACCAGCCTTATGAAAGACCTCGGATACTCAGACGGTTACAAGTACGCCCACGACTATCCCGGGAACTTCGTTGATCAGGAATTCCTCCCTCAGGGGATGGAAGGTACGGTCTTCTACGAGCCTCAGAGGAACAGGCACGAAGACACCCTCAAGGCATATCTCGAGAGCTGCTGGCCTAAGTATTATCCAAAGGAAAAATAATCCTAGAACGGGTATCCCACTCCGAAATGCACGGAGTATCCGTCCCGCTTGAGCCATTCTCCAGGCCTCAGCCATGGATTCTCGCGTGACGGCTCGTGGAGTTTCATACCCATATCAAGTCTCAGCACCAGGAAGTTAAGGTCAATCCTGGCGCCCAGGCCCCAGTCTGCCGCGATGGATTCAGCTGCACTCTTGAAGTCGAACGATGACAGGTCCTTCCCCTGCTGGATGGACCACACGTTGCCTGCATCGGCGAACAGGGCTCCTTCAAGCTTCCAGAAAATGTCGAAACGGTATTCAATGTTGGCTTCGAACTTCAGGTCTCCGGTCTGGCTCGGAATCCTGAACGTCACGCTCGGCGCTTCGCTTCCCGGGCCGAGCGAGCGTGCCTGCCATCCTCGCATGCTGTTAGCGCCTCCCACATAGAACTGCTTTTCAAAAGGCAGGGCGGAGGAGTTGCCGTAGGCATGTCCTGCGCCACCCACAAGCCGGGTGGCGACGGCCTGGCCGCCGTTGCGTCCGAACACCCATGTCTTTCCGAGGGTCAGCTCTCCCCTGACATACTGTGAGAACGGTATGCCCCAGATCAGTCCTGCGCCATCCTCATTGGTCTTCATACAAGGCTTCAGGAGGCTGATGACGTTGCCGGACAGGTCCGCGGTGAACCTTATATAATGGTATGATACGGATGGGTTCACCTCGGCGTTGGTGGTATAGTACAGAGTACCTCCCACGCCGGCGTCGAAGTGGTCCTGGTATGAATACTTCATGAAAGGATTGGCCTCGATCATCTCCATGAAATACTTGGCGACGTTCTTCAGGTGGACGATGTTCAGCTGGAGCGGGTATGCCTGGTAGGACAGGCGGCCTTTGGTCCCGGAATAGCCGTAGGACGTGGAGACGATGTTCCTGGTGTATTCAGGCCTGTCCTGGAAGTTGTATGAGGCATTGATTTCAGTGCGCGGTATGTTGCTTCCCTTGAAGTGGCTGTACGGCAGGCCGAGGAACCGTGGCAGGCTCAGCCCGGCCGAGACTCCGAATTCGTTGGAGCGGACGGGCTCGTTGACCATGAACTGGAAATTGCCCAGGAAGCTGAGGTTGAGCCACTCGCCGCCGTGGAAGAGGTTCTTGTTGTAGAAACTGACCTGCGGGGAGATGCCGATGAGGCCGGTGGAGTTAGTGGAGGCTTCGAGATTGGCCTTGAAGCCCTGGAGCTTCGAGGAGGACAGGCTGATGTCGCAGTTCACGCGGTTAGTGTCCACCTGGTTCATCTGGATGCTGACGCCGCTGAAGAGCTTCAGGGCTGAGAGCCTGGAGTATGTCCTGTCGACGTTGGCGGCGCTGTACTGCTCGCCGGGGCGGATGGTGTTCAGGCTCCTGAGGATGCTCTCACGGAACTTCAGCCCCTCGCTGTGGGATATCCGGACGCTGTCCACGTAGAATTTCCTGATGGGCTGGGCGTCGGCCGGGGTTTCGCTGCGGGTGTAGTCATTGATCCTCATTTCCAGGAATGTCTTTCCGGGGACGCTGACTGTGTCGGCCTCGAACACGTAGTGGTTCTTGGAGAAGTCGAAATAGCCGAGGTCGCGGAAATGTCCGGTGCCCCTGACCGTTTCCTGCTCCAGGGAGGCTTCGGACAGAAAATCGCCCTCCCTGACACTTACGTTGGCCAGATCTGCCATGAAATCCTCTGCGAACGTGCCGCCCTGGGGCAATGAGAATGAGAGGCTGTCGATGACATAGCGCTTGCCCAGACCGATCTGATAGACCACCCTGGCCTTTTTCCTGTTCAGGTGTATGGCGCTTGTCACCCTGGAGTCGAAGTAGCCGAGGTATTCGAGCCTGTCCTTTATGTTCCCGACGGAGGTGATGACCGCTTCGGGGTCATAGACGACCGGAGCTTTGCCGATCTTCCGGCAGAACCTTGCCCATGCACCGGTGTCATCGTCATCCACCCAGTTGTAGATGGCGACGAACGGTGACCAGCCTAGGAGGCCGGTGCTGGGACTTTGTTTTATGTATTGGTTTAACCCACTGGTGTTGAAGTCTTTGGAATTAGTGACTTGAATCTTGTTTTTATATAGCATGTACGTGCCGTCAGGCAGTGTCCTGGTCGTGCTGCAGGATGCTGTCAGGGCCAGGGCCGCTATATATAACAAGGTATGATGGCGTTTCATCTGTGGGTTTAATTCTCACAAATTTACATAATATTTGATAATTCGTGGTTATATTTGCGATATGAATTCCATTTCCAGCAAGGACATAAAGTTCATCAAGTCACTGGCCGCAAAAAAGTTCAGGGACGAGACGGGACTGTTCGTCGTCGAAGGCGAAAAGATGGTACGCGAGGCGGAGAAATCCCGTTTCGAGGTCGTGGATGTCTACAGACGTGATGAAATCGGTGAGGAGGCGATGTCCAGAATCAGCCAGTTCTCCAGTCCGTCGCCGGTCCTGGCTGTAGTAAGGAAGCCGTCCGAGATCGAGAATGGAGGCTTCAAAGTGGAGCCCGGGCTTTTCCTTGCCCTTGATGCTATCCGTGACCCCGGTAATCTCGGGACCATAATCAGGATAGCCGACTGGTTCGGCATCAAGTCCATATACGCGAGCAGGGACACCGTGGAGCTGTTCAATCCGAAAGTGGTCCAGTCCACTATGGGAGCCATATTCAGAGTGGATTTCCATTATGTGGACCTTCTGGAATATTCGTCAGCCGTTCTGGCTGCAGGAGGAAAGGTCTATGGAACCTTCCTCGATGGTCTGAACATTTATTCAAGGGAACTTTCCACCGGTGAGGACTCCCCTTCCGTTATCGTGGTCGGCAACGAGGCGAACGGTATTTCGGATGCTCTCGGGGCACTTGTTTCCGACCGCCTTTTCATCCCTCCTTACCCTGCCGATGAGCCGGGGTCCGAGTCTCTCAACGCCGCCGTCGCGACAGCCGTCACAGTCGCTGAATTCAGGCGGAGAAGTCAGAAATAACAGCTCCGAAAGGCGGCACTGTCACCTCCATTTCTTCAGGAATCCTTTTCCTGTCAAGTCCCAGGTATCCGATGCAATGATCGGGTATGCTTACCTTGATTTTTGCCTCCTTTTCGCTGAAATTTGCCGTTAACAAAAATGTTATACTCTTTAACTGATTTGTTTTATCAGTTGTACTTCTTATGAATATAAAATGCTTATCAGCATTGAATCCATTTTCGGGATTCTGGCACCAGCAGAGGTCATAAGTCAGTCCTTCCCTGCCGGCGGGGCCTGCAGCGAGCTTCAAAAACGTCCTGTAGCGCTCGAGAAG
>JAKSKC010000028.1 GCA_024401945.1 Bacteroidales bacterium | reverse complement strand
TGCTGACTATGATCCGCTTATGACTGATACCGGGGACGATTCGTTCGTCCTTTATGTGCCCGAGAACAGGCAGGGAACCCTGCTTCCGGGGAACTCCGACCCTTCAAGGAAGAGCGAGGAGTTCCTGAAATCATCCGGAAGGAACGCTTCGCTGCCGACCTACCTCGAGTTCAAGGCCAGATTGAACCCGGCTGCGGCCGGATTCGGAGGGGACCTGGTATACAGGTTCTATCCCGGCGCCGACAATGTCTCTGACTTCGACATTGAACGGAACGGTGTGTATGACATTACGTTGAACTTCTCGACGGATGACCTCTTCAATCCGTATTGGAAGGTTTCCCACGGGGATGAGTGGTCTGACGGAAGGGTCCTGAAACTGCTTTCCCGCGACGGGGAGGTACTTGAAGACGGCGCAGTGATAGCCGTAAGACCCGGTTTTCCTGCAGGCTTCAGGCTGTTTATGGGAATATCGGGAAACCCGGCCAACCGCTTTACGAAAGACGGATGCTCCCCGTATTCGACTGAATCGTCCTCCGGGGCGGCAAATAATATAAGGTGGACATCCAATGTCATAAGCTCGGATGCTGGATCGCTTGCGCTCCCGGGGATAATGTCGTCGGAGGGCCTTGAACTGGCACTTTCAGATGACGGCCTGCTAAGCGTCAGCGTCAGGGACGCATCCCGGCTTAAGAACGGCAAGGAATACGAGGTCGAGGTCATGCTGGTCCCTGCACGGGAAAAGCACAGGAAGACCGTGAAGGTCAAGGTGCTTCCTGAAATGAAGGTGGACTGGGATGCGGATCCCGGAGCATTCTTCCTCGCCCAGAGACGTACCTTGGAGATCGGTGGATTCTCGGGAAGCCGCATAGATGTGAGCGAGAGCAGTTCGGGGAAAGTCCTCAAGGTGTTGAGGAATACTGCCCCGGATACCGGTGCCGGCATATCTCTCGACCTGTCCGCCATTTCCCCTGGAAGCACTTCCCTCCGTATAACCACTGACAGCCCGCTGCTTGACCCTGCGCTGGAGATCGACCTGGATGTGCTCCTGCCTGTCCCGAGGTTGTTGTCGGGAGATGCCCCGGTGCTGAAAAAGAGCGTGAGCCTCAGCTACGACGGCACTGCGGAGGCGATGGGTTTCGGGTACTATGCCTCCGCTTCGGACCGGGCCTCCCTCCTGCCGTATTCATCCTTCGATCCCCAACTCTATGATTCCCTTCTCAGGCCGGTGGCCTCCCACACCCGTAAGAGGGGACCTTCGAAAGTGGAATCTTTCATATGTGCGGATATCTCCAGGGACAGCATATACGTTTCCTGCCTGAGTTCCGCCGGCGAGGACCTGTGGACCTGCCGGAAGGATGCCGGGGTATGGGATGAAGTCAGCCTGAGACCGTCCGGAGTGCAGCTGTTCCAGGGGATGGAGTTCCCGCTGATCGAAGTGAGCTGCCTGGACCCGTTCCCGGAATATGACGGGAAAGCCAGGAATCTCGGTGAGTTCCATATAGATGCAACTCCCTCATCCTCATCTGCCGTGGCTCCTTTCGAATTCAGCAGCCAGTTATGCATCAATGCATCGCGCAGCAGCATATCCGTCAATTACGACGGAAGCACCATCCCCGAGGTAAGCTTCGTCAGTGCCGGCGGCAACCGCTACGATATGAACTGCCGCTTCGACTACTGCTCCCCCCAGTGCCGCAAAGGCTGCGATGCCGGGGTGAAGACCCTCTCGGTCGACGTGCTCAACTTCAGGTCCGGCCAGAAGGTTTCCTGCCTGTTCAGCATGACCAATTATGTAAAGGCAATGATATGCACCGTGCTGGATGTCTACTGGTATATGAACCCGGCGGGCGATCCGGAAAAGAGCATTTCCTTTTCCCTCATAAGGATGATCTGGTATGACAGCTGGAAAAGACTGAAGGCAATGGGGCCGGAGGACAGGCTGTGGACGGAGGAAGCCGATTACGGAGTGGCCGGATGTGTCTATGATTACGGCTGCTTCTACAGGGAGGCGATGCTCGACTATACGGAGGGAAGGAGCTGGGCCTATATGGGTGAAGTCTATTCCTGGGTATCCTCGAGGCTGGACCACAGCAGCAAGCACCGCGAGGACTGGAACTGGACTGCGGACTGTCTGAAATTCTTCAGGAACAATGAATTCCCGATGACCTTCAAGGAGAATGACAATCCCTATCTGACCATCGTCACGCTGCCGCTCGATTCGGAGTACCACGGGTGGCTTGGAGCCTATGTGGAAGATTTCCCTCTGGGGTATGATTATTACGATATTGAATAGTTGTTTTTTTAACTTTTTTTATAACTTTGCCGCGAGTTTTGTTCAAACAAGTTTTTATGAGTGGAAATGAAAAAAATTTTAGTATTGACAGCATCGTTGCTGCTCAGCTTGCTTGCGCACTCGCAAGAGGCTGAAGACAACGCACAGAAGCCTCTCGAGGTAACAGTGGTCACAAGGGCTGAGTATTCCAACACCGAAGACGACAATCTCGGCAATTCGTCAGCCTACATTCTTCTGGACGGCCGCATTACACCGAATTTCACCTACAGCGTATCAACGCATCTCCTGAGTTCCGACCCCAAGTTGCTTTATGACCTCACTTTGAGAAGTGACTGCTGCAACTGGCTGGATTGGGCGTTCCTGGGCTATGATTTCGGTAAATTCGACGTTGAATTAGGCAAACTCTGTCTTGATCCGGGTACTTTCGAACTGCAGGAGTATGACTTCGATATCTACTATGACCTGGCAAGTGCCTACTGGTCATCCCTCAATGTGTATCAGTGGGGTGCGAGGCTGCGCTGGAGACCGGTCGATGAATTCCGCGTATCGGCTTCCTTCACGACTTCACCTAACGGTGAGAAGCCTTTCGTCAGCAAACTTTACTCATATACCGTTCACGCAAGCGGCGAGGCCGGTCCATACGAGGGCCTGTTCTCATTTAATTTCCACCAGAGACCTGACATGACCTATATGAAGCTTTTCAATATGGGTCACCGTTTCAATATCGGAAACTGGCAGCTCACCTGGGATTCTACCATGGACCTTTCATTGAAGGGTGTTCCGATGTCACAGTTGCTTTATGCGACTTATTCTCCAAATGAAAAATGGGCATTCACAGCCGAAGCGGCCTACGAGACTTCATTCGATCTCCTCGAATTGTCTCCCGGCCACTGGTTCGGCGGACTTCTCATCAACTGGAAACCTGTGGATATGCTCCGATTCCACGGTGATATCGTTTATGACCCTCTTTTCAAGGCTCCACGTTTCAATCTCGGTGTGACATGGCAGATAACATTATAGAACTGCGCCATCTCAGCAAGAGCTTCGATGGAAAGAAAGTTCTTGACGACTTCAATCTTTGTATAAAAAAAGGAGAGTTCGTGACCTTGCTCGGCCCTTCCGGCTGCGGCAAGAGCACGACCCTCCGTCTTATAGCAGGTTTCCTGAATCCCGACGAGGGAAGCATCCTTCTTGACGGAAAGGACATCAGCGGCGTGCCTCCGTACAAGCGCCCGCTCAATACCGTGTTCCAGCGTTATGCGCTTTTCCCGCATCTTGACGTATATGACAACATCGCTTTCGGGCTCAAGCTCAACCACGTCCCGGAGGACCAGATCGAGAAACGCGTCAGAAAGGTGCTCAAGCTTGTCAGCATGTCCGATTACGAGTCGCGTGACGTCGAGTCCCTCTCCGGAGGACAGCAGCAGCGTGTCGCAGGCGCAAGGGCCCTTGTGAACCGGCCGAAAGTGCTTCTTCTCGACGAACCGCTTGCCGCGCTGGACCTCAAGATGCGCAAGGACATGCAGCTCGAGCTCAAGGAGATGCACGAGAAACTTGGCATAACCTTCATCTATGTCACCCACGACCAGGAGGAGGCTCTCACCCTCAGTGACACGGTTGTGGTCATCAACGAGGGGAAAATCCAGCAGATCGGCACTCCTATCGGCATCTACAATGAGCCTGTAAACAGCTTCGTGGCCGACTTCATAGGGGACTCCAATATCCTCAACGGTACGATGATACGCGACCGCAGGGTTAGTTTCATAGGCCTTGAATTCGACTGCGTGGATGAGGGATTCGGGGAGAATGTGCCTGTGGATGTGGTAGTAAGGCCCGAGGATGTGCAGATCAGAAGGGATCAGAGCAAGGCCGAGTTCATGGGTACGGTGACCTCCTGCATCTTCAAGGGAGTGTACTACCAGCTTTTCGTCAATACTGACAGCGGATATGAGCTCGTTGCCCAGGACCACCGTCATTTCGACGTCGGTGCGAGGGTGGGACTCCAGATACAGCCGGAGAACATCCAGGTGATGCTGGCGGAGCGTGTTTCCAACATATTCGACGGATGCATCCGGGATGCCACCCACGTGGAATTCCTCGGCGGCGTGTTCGAGTGCAGGGAGACGGAGCTCGAGCCTGATACTCCTGTGACGGTCGAGGTTGATTTCGACAAGATCGACCTGATGGACCATCAGGAGGAAGGAGTGCTCGCGGGCGATGTCCGCAGCATCATTTACAAGGGCAACCACTATCATCTCACGATCCTTACGGAGGATGGTGACCATCTGTACGTGGATACCAATGATATATGGGACAAGAGGGACCTCGTGGGCATCAACATAGCCCCGAAGGACATTAAGATCAGGAAGAGAAATGACGATTAAGCGTTCGAGCTGGAGTATTCCCTATTTCATATTCCTGTTGCTTTTCGTGGTCCTGCCGCTGCTGCTGATAGCCGTGTATGCGGTCCAGGATGCCGGGGGCGGTTTCACCATAGCCCATATCACGCGTTTCTTCACTGACAGGGATGCCCTGTCGACGTTCGCGCTTTCCCTGGAAGTGGCGATAGAGAATACCGCCATCTGCCTGTTGCTGGGATACCCTGCAGCCTGGATACTGGCGAACAGGAAATACAACAGAAGCGCGGTGACTATCGTGCTCTTCATACTTCCGATGTGGGTCAATGCGCTTATGAGGACATTGGCCACCGCGGAACTGTTCAACGTGTTGGGTGTGCCTCTCGGGAAGGGTACCCTCATCTACGGTATGGTGTACGACTATATCCCGTTCATGATCTATCCGATATACAACGTGCTCCAGAAAATGGACAAGTCGTATGCCGAGGCGGCCGAGGACCTGGGAGCCAATCCGTGGCAGGTCTTCTGGAAGATCACGATGCCATTGTCGCTTCCGGGAATACTCAGCGGCGTGCTTATGGTGTTCATGCCTACCGTTTCCACCTTCGCCATCTCCGAATTCCTTACCAACGGAAAGATCAAGCTCTTCGGAACCATCATCCAGGAGAACATCAATTCCGCGATGTGGAATTACGGTGCGGCGCTGGCCCTTGTAATGCTTATAATCATCGGTATCACATCCCTGCTCGGGGATGACAGGAAGACCGTATCCGACGGAGGGGTTATCTAGCCATGAAGAGAGTACTTGCAAGAATATATGTCTGGGTGCTGCTCGCGCTGCTGTACGCTCCGCTTGTCTTCATCGCCATCTTCTCCTTCACCGAATCAAGGGTGCTCGGAAACTGGACCGGATTCTCCACCGGACTGTATGTCAATCTATTCACCGATTCCGGGAACGCTTCCCTCATCTCCGCTATCGAGAATTCCCTTCTCATCGCGCTGATCGCCGCCCTGGTGTCCACCCTGCTCGGGACCGTGGCCGCCGTGGGAATCTTCAACCTCACCGGAAAGAAGAAATATACGATGCAGCTCCTCAACAGCATCCCTATGATAAATCCGGATATCATCACCGGTGTGTCGCTGTTCCTGCTCTTCGTGTTCCTCCACATCTCGCAGGGTTTCGTTACCGTGGTCCTGGCCCACATCACCTTCTGCACCCCTTATGTCGTGCTCAGCGTAATGCCTCGTCTCACGCAGATGAACCCGAACACCTATGAGGCGGCGCTCGACCTCGGAGCCACTCCGCTGGTTGCGATGCGCAAGGTGCTTGTCCCGCAGCTCCGTCCCGGAATGATCAGCGGATTCATCCTCGCATTCACGATGTCGCTCGACGATTTCGCCGTCACTTTCTTCACGAGGGGAACCGTCGGACTGGACACATTGTCAACATACATCTACACCGATGCCAGAAAGGGCGGCCTGACCCCCGAACTCAGGCCTCTGATGACAATCATCTTCCTTACCCTGCTCCTGCTGCTGGTGGTGATAAACCTGCGCCAGGCGCGTCTGAGAAAGAACAATCGATAATACCATAAACCTGAAATGAAAAAAAGCCTGATCCTTGTCCAGCTTCTGCTGGTTCTGCTTTGCGGATGCAAATCCGACAGAAGCTCCGTTCTCAAAGTCTACAACTGGTCGAACTACATCGACGAACCTGTGATAGGGGAGTTCGAGAAATGGTATGAAGAGCAGACCGGTGAAAAGATACACGTCATCTACCAGACCTTCGACATCAACGAAACGATGCTCACCAAGATCGAGAAAGGTCACGAGGATTTCGACGTGGTGTGTCCGTCAGACTATATCATCGAGAGAATGCTCAACGAGGACCTGCTTCTCCCTCTTGATTTCGAAGCTCTTCCGGAGGGTATGAACTATATCGAGAACAACCGTTCCCCTTACGTGCGCGAGGTGTTCTCGAAGATCAATCCGAACATTGACGCGAACAACTACTCGGTGGCCTTCATGTGGGGTACCACCGGCATCCTGTACAACCCGGCCTACGTCACCGACGAGGAGGCTTCAACCTGGGAGGTCATCAGGAATCCCAAGTTCGCCGGCAAGATCCTCATAAAGGATGCTCCGAGGGATGTATACAGCCCTGTCCTCATCCACCTCAAGCAGGATGAACTGGCTTCCGGTGCGATTACCCTTGACGATGTGATGCTGGATTCATCGGAAGAATCCATCGCTGCAGTGGAGTCCTATATGAAGGATGTCAAGAAACTCGTGGCCGGATGGGAGGCTGATTTCGGCAAGGAGCAGATGACCCAGAACAGGGCCTATCTCAGTCTCAACTGGAGCGGCGATGCCGTCTGGGCTATCGAAGAGGCCGCAGAGGTGGGGGTGGAGCTCCGCTATGCAGTCCCAAAGGAGGGCAGCAACGTGTGGTTTGACGGCTGGGTGATACCTAAGTATTCCAGGAATGTCAAGGCCGCGACCTATTTCATCGACTTCCTCTGCCGTCCGGACATCGCAATCAGGAACATGGAGGTGACGGGCTATGTTTCCGCCAACGGGGACAAGTCCCTTCTCGAATCCCAGATCGACGAGTCCTTCGAGCCTATCGACCTCAGCTATTTCTTCGGTGAAGGCGCCGAATCCGTATGCGTGGATCCCGTTCTCTATCCGGACAGGAGCACCATAGAGAAATGCGCCCTTATGCACGACTGGGGTCAGGACAGTGACAGGCTCATCGCGATGTGGTCCAGGGTCAAGGGTGAGAATGCGAACGGTATGACGCTGATTATCACCGGTCTGGCTGTTGTCGTGATAGCTTTCCTTGCAATCCGCAAGATATTCTTCGGAAAATCACGTTCGCGCAGGCACGGCCGCAAATAAATATTTGGTATATTTGTACTCCTTATAAAACCAGGCAGATATGAAGAACAAGAACATTACGTTCAGACTGATACTGATGAACTTCATCGAATTCGCAGTCTGGGGGGCCTATCTCACATCTTTGGGAAGATATCTCGGTAACATCGGCATGGGTCCGAATATCAAGTGGTTCTTTGCAATGCAGGGAATCGTGTCCATATTCATGCCGGCCCTGATGGGAATAATCGCCGACAGGCGCATCGAGGCACAGAAGGTCCTTTCACTCTGCCACGGTCTGGCCGGTATATTTATGATCGCCGCCGGAATCTACTGCATGCGCTCAGGTGAAAGTCTGGCGTTCGCTCCGCTCTTCACTCTGTACAGCATAAGCGTGGCGTTCTTCATGCCTACCATAGCCATCTCCAACTCCGTGGCTTACAAGGTCCTGGAGGCGGCCGGGAAGGATACCGTGAAATCATATCCCCCTATCCGCGTGTTCGGTACGGTGGGCTTCATCATCAGTATGCTTGTCACCAACTGGCTCAGGATAGACGGAGTCGCGATGCAGGATTCATACACACAGCTCCTCTCATCCGGAGTGCTGAGCCTCGTGCTCTGTATCTATGCGGTATCGCTTCCTCACTGCCCTGTCAGTGTCTCAGTCGGGCAGAGCTTTGCCGATTCTGTCGGCCTGAAGGCTTTCAAGCTTTTCAAGGACAGCCAGTTCGCAATCTTCTTCATCTTCTCGATGCTGCTCGGGGCCTCATTGCAGGTGACCAACGGATATGCAAACACCTTCCTCGGTTCATTCGGGGACAACCCTGCGTTTGCGGATACCTTCGCCGTAAGGAACTCCAATGCGCTCATATCGATATCGCAGGCTTCGGAAACGCTCTGCATCCTTTTGATACCTTTCTTCATGAAGAGGTTCGGCATCAAGAAAGTGATGCTCATCGCGATGTTCGCCTGGGTGTTCCGTTTCGGCCTCTTCGGTCTCGGACGTCCGGATATGCCGGGTGTGCTTCTCTTTGTCCTCAGCTGCATCGTCTACGGCGTAGCCTTCGATTTCTTCAATATCTCCGGCTCGCTCTATGTCAATGACAATACGGGAAAGGACATACAGTCAAGCGCCCAGGGACTCTTCATGCTGATGACCAACGGCCTCGGAGCATCCATAGGGACACTTGCGGCCGGCGCCGTGGTTGATGCCTGTGTATACAATTCAGCCACTCCGGACTGGTCGAAGGCCTGGTACATCTTCGCGGCATATTCGCTTGTCGTAGCCATAGTCTTCGCAATTCTGTTCAAGGATCCCAAATCCGCAAAGAAGGCTGCCTGATGAAATTCACAAGACTCGTCGAAGACTCCCGGTCATCGGCCCATACGGGGCAGATACAGACGGACCACGGAGAAATCCACACCCCGATATTCATGCCTGTCGGGACAGTGGGGTCCGTGAAGGGGGTCTATCACCGGGACTTGAAGGAAGACATAAGAGCCGAGATAATACTCGGCAATACATATCACCTTTACCTCCGTCCCGGACTTGACATACTCAAGCAGGCCGGAGGTCTTCATAAATTCGAGAACTGGGACCGCCCGATCCTGACGGACAGCGGCGGATTCCAGATATTCTCCCTGACGCAGATCCGTAAGATAACTCCGGAGGGTTGCACCTTCCAGAGCCACATCGACGGCTCCAGACACAAGTTCACACCGGAGAACAACGTGGATACGCAGAGGATAATAGGCGCCGACATAATGATGGCCCTGGATGAATGCTGTCCCGGTGATGCGGAACCGGAATATGCGCGCAAGTCCCTTCAGCTGACCAAGAACTGGCTTGAACGCTATGCGGCCCGCTTTGCTGAAACGGAACCTCTGTACGGCTATTCCCAGACGTTCTTCCCGATAATCCAGGGCTGTGTCTATCCCGACCTGCGGAAGGAAGCGGCGGACCATGCCCTGCGTTTCGCGGATGCGGGCATAGCCATCGGCGGGCTTGCCGTCGGGGAGCCTGTGGAGCAGATGTACGCGATACTCGAACTTATGGATTCCATTCTCCCGAAGGACAAGGCGAGGTATCTCATGGGAGTCGGGACACCGGCCAATCTCCTGGAGGCCATCGCCCGCGGTGTCGATATGTTCGACTGCGTGATGCCTACCAGAAACGGGCGCAACGGAATGCTGTTCACCTGGAACGGGATAATGAACATGAAGAATGCCAAATGGGAGAACGACTTCGGCGAGATCGACCCTGAGGGCACGTCTTTTGTGGACCACGCATACAGCAGAGCCTACCTGAGGCATCTTTTCGTTTCCGGGGAGATGTTCGCCGGTATGATTGCGAGCGAACACAATCTGGCTTTCTACCTTGATGTCGTGCGCCAGGCACGGCTCCACATAGAGGCCGGGGATTTCCTCTCCTGGAAGGAACAGGCTGTAAAGAAAATCACGTCAAGGCTATGATCGACCTGAAGGTAAAGAAACTTGACAAATACATCGCGATGAAGTTCATAATCACGTTCTTCATCGCCATCCTGCTGATCATCGGCATTGTCATCATCTTCGACGTGTCCGAGAAGATCAACAAGTTCGTGGAATACCACGCTCCGCTCAAGGATGCGATATTCCAGTATTACGTCAATTTCATACCGTACTTCATCAATATGTTCTCACCGTTGTTCGTGTTCATAACGGTGATATTCATGACCTCCAGGCTCGCGGCCAATTCGGAGATCATCGCCATCCTTTCCGGGGGAGTCAGCTTCCACAGGATGATGGTCCCGTATATGTTCTCGGCCGCCGTGATCGCAGTGCTTTCACTCCTGCTGAACGTATATGTCATACCGCGGTCCAACGTCGTGAGGCTGGATTTCGAGGCGAAGTATGTCAGGACCCATATAGACTTCAAGCACAACAACATCCATTACCAGATAGCTCCGGGCCAGTTCGTTTACGTGGAACTCTTCAGCGACTGGAACAAGACGGCCTACCATATGACCCTCGAGGATATGAAGGACGGAAGGCTCGAGCGCAAGCTCAGCGCGGAGACCGCCGCCTGGGACAGCACGATGGGAGGCTGGCACCTGAAGAACTATTTCATCCGCGAATATTCCGAAGGACTCAATGACAAGGTCGTGGCCGGAGCACAGATGGATACCATAATACCTCTTACCGTCACCGACTTCTACAGGAACGAGAAGACCGTCCAGGCGCTTTCCTGGAGATCGCTCAAGGACCTTATAAGGACGCAGAAGATGCGAGGGGACCAGAACGTGATCTATGCCCAGATAGAGAAGCACACGCGCCTGTCGCTTCCGTTCTCGGCATTCATCCTGACCATCATAGGTGTGGCCCTGAGCTCGAGGAAACGGCGTGGCGGAATAGGCTGGAACATAGCGCTGGGACTCGCCCTCGCTTTCTCGTATATCCTCTTCATGAGGTTCTCGCAGATGTTCGTGTTCACGGGCACGCTTCCGCCGGGACTTGCGCTATGGCTCCCGAATATCCTTTACACGGGTATCGCGGCGGCGCTTTACAGGATAGCTCCTAAATAAGACAGAATATGACAGTAAAAGTAATCAACAGGTCAGGAATGGACCTGCCGGGATATGCAACAGCATTTTCGGCGGGGATGGATGTCCGCGCGGCTGTGGATGCCCCGGTGGTGATCGCGCCTATGGGCAGGGCGATAGTCCCTACCGGACTCTTCCTCGAGATTCCTGCCGGATATGAGGTGCAGGTGCGTCCACGCAGCGGCCTTGCCGCCAAGAAAGGAATAACGGTGCTCAATGCCCCGGGTACGGTCGATGCCGATTACCGCGGGGAGGTGTGCGTCATCCTGGTGAATCTGTCCGATGATCCCTTCACCGTAGAGAGAGGTGAGAGGATAGCGCAGCTTGTGCTCGCAAGGCACGAGGTCATCGAGTGGGAGCAGGTTGAGGACCTCGCCGTTTCCGACAGGGGAGCGGGAGGATTCGGCAGTACCGGAACGAAATGAAAGATATCTATTCAAAATACTGCGGCTGCGGTTACAGGGTGACGACTGACAGCCGTGCGATAAAGGGGGGAGAGATGTTCTTCGCCCTCAGGGGAGAGAATTTCGACGGCAACGACTATGCAATGAAGGCCCTTGATTCAGGTGCCGCCTGGGCTGTCGTCAATTCCGACGCCGCCCTTCCGGACGATCCGCGCCTTGTCAGGGTCGGGGACCCGCTTGTCACCTTGCGTGAACTTGCCGTCCACCACAGGAACAACGTCGGGGGCGGACGCCGTCTTCCGGTAATAGGCCTTACCGGAACCAACGGCAAGACGACCACGAAGGAACTCGTCAAGGCGGCCCTTTCCGCCAAATACAACGTCACCGCCACCGAAGGCAATCTCAACAATGACATAGGCGTGCCCCTCAGTCTGCTCAGGATCACTCCCGATACCGATATCGCAGCGATAGAGATGGGGGCCAACCACCCGGATGACATAGCGAAGCTTGTCAAGGTCAGCCAGCCGGACTACGGGCTCATCACCAATGTGGGGATGGCCCATCTCCTCGGTTTCGGCAGCCTTGAGGGAGTGATGGCAGCGAAGGGTGAGCTATACAGGTATCTTTCCTCGAGGGAGGGTTCCGTGGTCTTCATCAACAATGACGACGAAAGGCTGCTTGATATGGCTTCCAGGATGGTCACCTCGCATATCTGGTCATACGGACTCAGGTACCAGGGGGCTGAAATCCTCGAAACGACTCCCGATAACCCTTATCTTGGTATCAGGCTTTCTGACGGGACAGTGGTAAGGACCGCGCTTGTGGGTTCATACAATGCCGCGAACGTCCTCGCCGCGCTTGCCGTTGCGGAGTATTTCGGAGTGGACAGGGCTGCAGCCGTAGCGGCCATCGGGGCCTATGTGCCGAAGAACAATCGTTCGCAGATGCTAAAAACGGCTCACAATACGGTCATTGTGGATGCCTACAATGCAAATCCGTCTTCGATGAAGGCGGCCATAGAGAACTTCTCGGCGATGAAGGCCGGTTCCAGACTCGCTCTGCTCGGGGATATGCGTGAACTGGGAGACGACTCAGTGAAGGAGCACTGCCGGATCCTCCGCCTGCTGGAGGCGGAACATATCGATGCGGCCCTTGTCGGAGACGAATTCGGAAAGGCGTTGAAGGAGACGGGATTCAAGGCTGTCGCCTGGTTCCCAGATTCGGCATCCCTGAAACTGTGGCTGGAATCCAATCCCGTTGAGGACAGGGTCATCCTGGTCAAGGGCTCCAGGGGAATTATGATGGAAAAGGTCCTGGAAAGCATTTAGCTCAGAATCTGAACGAATACTGAGCCCGCCATTCGAATCCGGCGGGCTTTTTCTGTGATGCCGCATATCCCGTATACCCTAATCTCAGGTTCAGCCCGTGCATGCACTTTCCGGGCCGGTAGCGGCTCTTGAAGCCTGCCACCAGTGATGCGTTCCATCCTCTCCCGTAATAAGCCGGCACGTTGAACATCCCCGGCACGTCCCTTTCATATACATATATCCTGTCATCCCATCTGTCGATCCTGAAGATACCGGCCCTGAGGTATGTGGCGAAGCTCTCCGAAACGTAGCCTCCTTCCAGATATGACAGGATCCCGGTTTCCCTGCAGTGCACCCCGTCAATCCTGATATGGGCCTTCCATACTCCCGATGTCCAGTCGAGTTCGCCCCTGAGTTCCGTCCGGAGCCTGTAACTGTCCTCCGGTCTGAGCCTTGCGGCGGCTCTGAACTCCGTTGTCAGGACCCCGTGTTTCAGATGGAATTCCGGTTTTGCGCTTGCCAGCAGTTTTATCTGGGAACTGCGCTTGTGCGGATGCCAGACCGCGTCCAATGTCGCGTCGAGCCATTTGTATCCGAATCCCATCGCAAGTCCGGTCTCGTCCGATGTCTTTGTTGACGACCGTGCTCCGGACGACCATTTCCCGGAGAATCCGGGGGAATAATATCTTGCGAGGGCGCAGAATGTCGTTTCCCAGGCAAAGTCCGTCCTGAAGCCGAATACCGCAGCCGGAGCTTCGCCCCTGAAGTCCCAGGCCAGTTCCGAGAACAGCTCCGTTCTGCTGATGTGGACCCTGCCGCCGAGTCCCGCGACCGCATTCCCGGAATCCGCCGCTACGGTGAACCCCGCATCCCAGATACGTCCCCTGCGTCCTATGTTGACGGCCGGGGTCAGGTTGGGCTTCCCTTTGCCCGCCTCTATCCCGCCCATTGCGTTGATTTCCCATTTCCCGAAGGAGAAACAGGCTGCGACGCCTCTCAGGTCAGGAGTCGTCGAGTTGCTGGCCGAGATGCCGCTCTCCTTTTTGCAGAAGGATTCAGTCGTTGAGAATCCGCTGAAGGACAGCCCGTTCCACAGGATCAGCCCCTGCCCGAACCTGGCGTTGAACGAACCTAGCACGAGCTGGTCGAGACAGCCCCTGCCGTAGTATGCCGCAGAGCCGTTGAATCCGCTTCCTCCCTTCCAGTTCAGGTTGAGCTCGGCCCTGCCGCCCCTGTCGACGGACAGCTTCCCCATCCATCCGGAACCGGATGCGCGTATCCTGGCATTGCCGCCCCATCCCTCCTTCCTCCTTGTTCCGGGCGGGCTCCTGCTGGCCAGGCTGACGTACTCCCTCAGGAATCCGGCCAGTACGTCCCCTCTGCCGGCACCGGGTCTTTGATGAAGAGTGCAACCCCCGGT
>JAKSKC010000027.1 GCA_024401945.1 Bacteroidales bacterium | reverse complement strand
GGCGGCGAAGCCCGGAATGCGTATTCTGGATGCCTGCGCCGCCCCGGGAGGGAAGACCACGGACCTGGCCGCATCGCTGAGGGAGAAATACGGGGATGATTTCCTGCTGGTGAGCAACGAGGTGATGAAGCAGCGTGCATCAGTGCTCTGTGACAACGTTGCCGTGTGGGGCGACCCGAACGTCGTGGTGACAAGCGTCGACCCGGCGGCCTTCGCAGGGATGACGGGAATGTTCGACATCATAGTCGCCGACGTCCCGTGCAGCGGGGAGGGAATATTCCGCAAGGACGTCAGGGCCGAACAGCAGTGGAGCGAAGAGACCGTGGAGCTGTGCGCCGCGAGACAGAAGAGGATACTGGCGGACGTATGGCCCGCCCTTACGGAAGGAGGGATACTGATATACTCCACCTGCACCTACAACAGGAAGGAGAACGACGACAACCTGTTATGGGCTGCATCGGAACTCGGAGGGGAGATCATTCCTCCGGAGGATGAATTCACGCAGTACGGCGTCGTCAGCACGGAGGCGGGAAACCTGCTCAGGGCAGGAGACACGCTTGGGGAAGGCCAGTGGGCCGGTATGCTGAGGAAAACCTCCGGATGCGGGAAAGGCAGGTGCGCCGGACTGGATTCACTGCATCCGCTGCGCCGGAGGGGGGTTATGAAGGGCTGTATGAAAGGCAGGGATTTCGTACCCGACGCCGACTATGCGCTGAGCATCAGTTTCGACAGGGACGGATACCCGGTGGCTGACGTGGACAGGGGGACGGCCCTGAAGTTCCTGCACAGGGACAGTTTGGTCCTCCCGGACCAGCCGAAAGGCTACAACGTGATAGCATACGAAGGTTTCCCGCTGGGATTCGTGAAGAATCTGGGGAACCGGTGCAACAACCTTCTTCCGCAGCGGAGAAGGATATTGATGGATATAAACGCATAAGAATATGAAAAGAATCATCACAATCGCGACAATCATCCTTGCGGGAATGCCGCTGTTCGCACAGAACACTAAGGAAACGCTCAAGACACGCTACGAACGTCTTGTAAGGAACCTCGGCTATGCCGGTGTGGGAATCGAGAACGTACTGGACCAGTGGGAGGAGCTGGATCCGAATGACTGCGAGATGATAGAGGCCAGATTCAACTACCATCTGGCCAGGTCCAAGCGCACCGAGGCGGTTCCTAAAATGCAGGACAAGTTCCTCGGGAACGCACCTGTGATGTCCCTTCCGGACAATACGGGAAACAAGGTGAACTACTTCGAGGAGGACTTCTACGACATCAATGAATTCGGTCTCGCGGTCAGCAACATCGAAAAGGCCATCCGTCTGAAACCTCTGGAGCTGCAGTACAGGGTTGACTGGATCAACGCCCTGATAGCCTATGAGAAAGAGCAACCGGATATGGCCCTCGCACAGATCATCACGATGATCGATATGGACAGCAAGTCCGGCATCGACTGGACCATTGCCGGAAAACCGGCCGGGGAGGGTGATTTCCCCGATCTCATCCAGCAGTACTGCTTCGTGTTCTTCAAGATAGGCAGCCCTGCATCCTACGAAGCCTTCAACACGATTTCCACCAGGATGAGCAAGCTCTACAAGGACAAGCTGGACTTCCAGTGCAACCAGGGCTCCTACTGGCTCGTCGCCAAGCAGAATCTTCAGAAGGCTAAGAAGATATATGAGAAGGTCCTGAAATCGGACCCTGAGAACGTCAACGCCCTGCAGAACCTCGTGATTCTCGCAAAAAAGAGCAAGAACAGCGAAATGGAGAAGGAATACAGGCAAAAGTTGGCAAATATTCAGAATTCTGACGAATAATGAAACTTTTGGGCATAAGCGTCCGTAAAATATAAGAATGTATTTTATAGGACGCTTATGAAACTCTCACAGTTCAATTTCCAGCTTTCCAAAGACAAGATCGCCTGCAATCCTCCGCGCTGGAGGGATGAATGCAAACTTATGGTGCTCCATAAGGATACGGGCGAGATTGAACACCGGATATTCAAGGACATCATAGAATATTTCGGAAAGGGCGACCTTTTCGTGCTGAACGACACGAAAGTCATGCCCGCCCGCCTGTTCGGAAAGAAGGAGAAGACCGGCGCCGACATCATGGTGTTCCTGCTCCGCGAACTCAACCGCGAGCAGAGGCTGTGGGACGTCATCGTGGATCCGGCCAGAAAGATCCGTATAGGGAACAAACTGTATTTCGGAGACGACGACTCCCTTGTGGCTGAGGTGATCGACAACACCACATCCAGGGGAAGGACTCTCCGTTTCCTCTATGACGGACCTTACGAGGAATACAAGGAGGCCCTTTTCGCAATGGGACAGACTCCTATTCCTGAATGGGTGAAACCGGAACCGGAGCCGCAGGACACGGAGAATTTCCAGACTATCTTTGCGAAGAACGAGGGTGCGGTTTCAGCTCCCGCCGCAGGTCTGCATTTCTCAAGGGAGTTGTTCAACAGGATGATCCTCAAGGACATAGACAAGACCTTCATTACCGTCCATATGGGAATAGGCCATTTCCGCAAGGTCGATGTCGAAGACCTCAGCAAGCACAGGATGGACTGCGAGAGGATGATCATAACCCAGGAAACGGCGGACAAGGTGAACAGCACCAAGAAAGCCGGCGGGAAGGTGGTTGCCATAGGGGCCACCGTAATGAGGGGCCTCGAGACCTACGTCACCACGGACAGTGAGATCCGTGCCAACGACCTGTGGACGAACAAGTTCATCTTCCCTCCGTACGAATTCAACATCCCGGATGCCATCGTCTCCAATTTCCATCTCCCGGAGTCCACGATGCTTATGAGCGTTGCGGCCTTCGGCGGATACGAGAAAGTGATGGCCGCCTATAAGGAAGCTCTCGAAAAGGACTACAAATTCGGTCCGTACGGAGACGCCCTCCTCATAATCTGACGCTTCACAAACCAAACTTGAACTATGAACATACAACTTGAAAGGGTCAGCGCCTGCACGCTGAACCGGATTTTCGGCTATACGCCCGAAATCCCGCAACGCATCCTGTCCTGCTTCGGCAGTTTTTCCGGAATCTTCGACCTGAACGCCCGTGAGATAGAGAGTTTTCTCGGGCGTCGTGGCAGTTTGTCCCACCTTGTCAGCAGACAGGAACTTGACAGGAGTTCCGCGGAACTGGCGCGGCTGGAGGGACGCGGCATCCGTTTCGTCTCGTTCGGAGAGCCCGGATATCCCCCTCTCCTGGCGGAGTGCCAGGATGCTCCGGCCGGACTTTACATCCTGTCGAAGGACAGTCCGGAGGAACTTTTCCGAAACACGGGCATATCGGTTGTCGGCACCAGGGATATGAGCCCCTACGGCAAGGACTGGTGCGCACGCATCGTGGCGGGCCTTTCCTCGGCCCGGGCAGCTGTAAGCATCGTAAGCGGCCTGGCGATAGGCATCGACAGGACCGCCCATTGCACGGCACTCGAGCACGGTGCGGCGACCATAGCCGTCCTGCCCACCGACATCGAGCACATATACCCCTATGCACACAGGCAGCTGGCCGAAAGGATAGCGTCCGGCGACGGTTGCGCGCTGATTTCCGATTTCCCTCCGGGGACATCCCCACAGGCCGTCACCTTCATCCGCAGGAACAGGATCATTGCCGGGATGAGCCGTGCCACCATCCTGGTGGAATCCAGGAAGAAGGGCGGAGGTATGATAACCGCAAGGCTGGCGTCGGACTACGGCAGGGACGTGTTCGTACTCCCCGGAAGGATTGACGACCTCCGTTCGGAAGGGTGCAATATACTCCTCGCGGAAAAACTGGCGGAACCGATCGTGAGCGTACCGGCCCTGGCAACCTGTCTCGGGCTGGCCTGCAGGGCAAAGAAGGAGGATTTCAGAAAGAGGGTCGCGGATTTCTACACCGGCATCCTGCCAGCCGGGGAAGCCCTTGAATTCGCGGCGGTGGCCGACGCCGTAAGGAAGGAAAGGGGCATCACGGTAAGCGGTATATGCGAAAGGCTTGGCTGGGACTACGGCAAAGTATCGGGGATCACCGGTATTCTCGAGAGCGACTCCTTCATCGACATTGACTTGCAGCAGCGCTGCACAATTAACTGCAAAAATTCTTAAATTTGTAGAATGGAATTCGTGGACACACATTGCCATTTCAGCGACAGCGCCTTCCGCGGCGAGGAGGACTCCGTCATCAGGAAGGCCCTCGATGCCGGAGTGACCGGAATGCTCCAGGCCGACGTCGACTCGCACGAAAGGCCGGGGATGTTCGAACTGACCGGCCGCTATCCGGGGATACTGTACCCGATGCTGGGGCTTTATCCGGGTTCGGTGGACGAAGGGTGGAGGGACGAGATGGACGAGCTTATGAAGTGCACTGACAGGGATGTGGTCGCCATAGGGGAAATAGGACTGGACTATCATTACGGCGCACAGTTCCGCAGGGAGCAGATGGAGGTGCTTCATCTCCAGTTCGAGCTGGCGGCGTCCCTGGACCTCCCGGTGAACATCCACCTGAGGGAAGCCACGGATGACTTCTTCAAGGTGATGGATGACTGCCGTCACCTGCATCTCAGAGGCAACCTGCACGCTTTCAGCGGCAGTTTCGAGACCTTCGGGCGCCTGTCATCCTATGGGGAATGGTATGTGGGGATAGGAGGTGTGCTCACTTTCAAGAACTCGAAGCTGCCGGATACGGTCAGAAGGATACCCCTGGACAGGATACTGCTTGAGACAGACTCCCCTTATCTGGCCCCGGTGCCATTGAGAGGCACGAGGAACGACAGTTCCAACATCCCCCTCATAGCCTCCGCCATAGGCGGCCTGAAAGGTCTGTCCATCGAAGAAGTCGCCTCCGTCACAACATCCAACGCAAAGAAACTGTTCAGAATATGACACAAAACCAGAAAGCATCCATCCTGCTCATCTATACGGGAGGGACCATAGGCATGCGCGAGGATCCGGAAGACCACGCACTGAAGCCGTTCGATTTCAGCCAGATCCTCGAGGCCGTGCCGGAACTGAAGAAATTCGCCGTCAGGATCGACCATTACACATTCGACCCGCTCATAGACTCGTCGGACGTGGAGCCGGCGCTATGGCATGACCTGGCCGGACTCATCAGGGACAGATACGACAGCTATGACGGATTCGTCATCCTGCACGGCACCGACACGATGGCATATTCCGCATCGGCGCTCAGTTTTATGCTGGAGAACCTCGGCAAGCCCGTCATCTTCACGGGAAGCCAGCTGCCTATAGGCCAGCCCCGCACTGACGGAAAGGAGAATCTCGTATCCTCCATCGAGATAGCCGCTGCAAGGAATGAGGACGGCGGTCCGATGGTGCCCGAGGTGTGCATATGCTTCGATTCGAAACTGCTGAGGGGAAACAGATGCACCAAGGTGGACTCCACCGGATTCGATGCCTTCCACTCCCCCAACTGGCCCGCACTGGCCACGGCAGGGATCAGCATCAGATATGACAATGCCTGCATAATGCAAGCTCCCGTGGACAGGGAATTCGGCATCAGTACGGAGCTGGACACAAGGGTCGCCATCCTGAAAGTCCATCCGGGAATAACCGAACAGGTGGTCCGCGACACCCTTCTGGGAGACGGGTCGAGGGCCGTCATCATCGAGACCTACGGCTCGGGCAACGCCATTTCGAAGGACTGGTTCGTCAGGATTGTCAAGGAGGCCGCAGATTGTGGGAAAATCCTTCTCAATGTCACCCAGTGCATTACAGGTGAAGTGAATATGGACCTGTATGCAACGGGGAAGGCGCTCAAGAACGCCGGTGTGATATCAGGATTCGACATCACGACGGAAAGCGCCCTCGCAAAGCTGTTTTATCTGATGGGAAGATACAGGGAGAATGACTCCGTGAAGGCCGCTCTATGCGAAAATCTCAAGGGGGAAATCTCAAAATAAGTATTGGGATGTCAAATATATTTACTATCTTGCAACGATTTTTTTAGGAGAATACTATTAACTACTTAATAAATTATTAATTAAACACTCAAAAACAGTTATGAAAAAAATTTTCATGTTTTTGGCAGCTATGACCATTCTGGTCTTCACTGCAAACATCGCCGCCGCCCAGGAAGAAAACACTGAAGCAGCTCCTGAAGCAACTGAGCAGGTAGCAGAAGAGGCTACCGAAGCAGCTCCGGCACTCGCAGAAGAGGCTCCTGAGGAGATTCCTCTCACCCAGGCTCTCAAGACCAAGTTCATCGAGGGTGGTGCAGGCTTCATGTCATTGATCATCATCTGCTTGATCATCGGCCTCGCCCTTGCCATCGAAAGAATTCTCTATCTTTCATTCGCAAAGATCAACGCCAAGGCTCTCATCGCTAAGGTTGAGGAAGCTCTCAAGAACGGCGGAATCGAAGCTGCAAAGGATGTTTGCCGCGAGACCCGCGGACCTGTAGCCAGCATCTTCTACCAGGGACTTCTCAAATATGACCAGGGAGTAGACGTTGTAGAGAAGAATATCATTTCCTTCGGTTCAGTCCAGATGAGCAAGATGGAGAACGGTCTTTCATGGATCTCCCTCTTCATCGCCATCGCTCCGTCTCTCGGATTCCTCGGAACCGTTATCGGTATGATTCAGGCCTTCGACGATATCCAGAAGGCTGGTGATATTTCTCCTAACATTGTTGCCGGTGGTATGAAGGTCGCTTTGATCACAACCGTCGGTGGTTTGATCGTCGCCATGATCCTCCAGGTGTTCTACAACTACATCCTTGCAAAGATTGACGAGATCACCATCGATATGGAAGAAGCTTCTATCGACCTCATCGACGTGCTTACAAAATCAGGGAAATAATCATCATTTGAATCATTACAATGAAAAATATCAATAAATTCTTCAAAGGATGTATGATCGGCCTGATCGTCATCAGCGTTGCAATCCTCGTTTGGGGATTCACCGCCGGATGGCAGTTGGGAAATGATCCGATGCCGGCAACCAACACGCTTCTGGCTTGGACATACATCATGATAGCCATCGCCGTGCTGGCCGTTGTAATCGGTCTCGTGATGATGGCTAAGACCAACCCTGCCAAACTCCTCAAGATCGGAATCATCTTCGGTTCCATCGCGGTTGTTTGCCTGATCGGTTGGGTATTCGCTTCCGGAGCTGATGCTGTCGGATATACAGGCGAGCCTGTAAGCGCCGGCACTCTCAAGCTTTCAGACACGATTCTTAATGCAACCTATATCACCGGTGTCGTAGCCATCGTAGCCATCGTATCCGGCGTCATCCGTTCAGCAATCGTTGACAAGAAGAAATAAGCAACTATGTCAAGTAAGAAAACACCAGCAATCAATTCGAGTTCAACAGCGGACATCGCGTTCCTGCTTCTGTGCTATTTCCTTATGACAACAACCATGGGAACACAGTCCGGACTCGCCCGTAAGCTCCCTCCTATGCCCGACAAGGACCAGAAGGTGGAAGACCAGAAAGTCAATCGCCGCAATATCGTTATTGTGAGGATTAACTCTGCGGACAAAACATTTGCCGGTAGTGAACCTATTGATGTCAGTCAGCTTAAAGATAAGATGGTGGAATTCCTTTCCAACCCTGCAGACGATCCTAATCTCCCTGAGAAGAAGATGACCGAGATCGAGGGATACAGCAAGAGGACATATCCTGTTTCACAGGGTGTCATCTCATTGCAGAATGACCGCGGTACCAGTTATCAGGCTTACATCGCAGTGCAGAACGAACTTGTTAAGGCCGTCAACGAACTCCGTGACAATTTCTCATACGCGGAGTACGGCAAGCCTTTCGACAAGCTCAACGAGGACCAGCAGGCAGTCGTCAAGAAAGCCGTTCCTCAGAACATTTCCGAGGCCGAGCCTAAGGACGTAGGTAAAAAATAAAGAATAGGAGATAATACTATGTCAAAATTTAAAAAAGACGGTAAAAAAGAAGTTCCTGCAATAACCTCGAGCTCTTTGTCAGATATCGTGTTCATGCTCCTGTTCTTCTTCATGGTTACCACACAGCTCCGTGAGACGGAGAACAAGGTTGACGTGAGGATTCCACAGGCTTCAGAGTCCGTAAAGCTTGAAAGGAAGGATCTCGCAGCCCATATCAACATCGGTAAACCTATCAGGTCCCTTCAAGCCCAGTTCGGTACCGACGCACGTATCCAGCTGAACGATTCCTTCAAGACTATCGATGACATCCGCGACTTCATCGCAGCAGAGCGTGATTCAAAGTCAGAAGGCGACCGTCCTCTTATGACTGTGAACATCCGCGCTGACCAGGATGTCAGAATGGGTATCATTACAGATGTCAAGCAGGAGCTCAGACGTTGCTCCGCGCTTAAGATAATGTACGCAGCAAGAAAAGCTGAATAAAATCAGCCGATTTCTATAGAAGCAGCCCCCTTTATGAGGGCTGCTTTTTAGAAACTGCAGGACAGTTTCGAAAAAAAGAACAAAACAATGAGTGCAATCAAACGCAGCAAAGTAAAGGACCTGCTTGGAATGAAAGCAGGAGAGAAGGTTCTCGTGAAAGGTTGGGTGAGAACCAAGAGAGGAAACAAGGAAATCGCTTTCATTGCCCTGAATGACGGTTCTACCATAAAGAATATCCAGATTGTAGTTGACAAGAATCCGCAGACCGAACCGGTTCTGCAGAAGATCAGCACCGGCGCCTGCATAGGCGTGGAGGGCAATCTGGTAGAGTCCGTGGGCAGCGGCCAGGCCCTGGAGGTCAAGGCTGAACAGATTACCGTTTACGGTGAATGCGACCCTATGAGATATCCGCTCCAGAAGAAGGACACCTCTTTCGAATACCTGCGCACGGTTGCACATATGCGCCCGCGCACGAACACCTTCGGTGCAGTGTTCAGACTGCGTTCCCAGATGGCATACGCCATCCACGAGTATTTCCACTCAAAGGGTTTCGTATATCTGAACACCCCTCTCATCACAGCTTCGGACTGCGAGGGTGCGGGACAGATGTTCCAGGTGACCACCCTGGACCTCAACAACGTTCCGAAGAACAAGAAAGGCCAGCCTGACTTCACGAAGGATTTCTTCGGCAAGCAGACCAGCCTTACGGTCAGCGGCCAGCTCGAGGGTGAGCTCGGCGCCACCGCGCTCGGAGAGATCTACACCTTCGGGCCGACCTTCCGCGCAGAGAATTCAAACACTCCGCGCCACCTGGCTGAATTCTGGATGATAGAGCCTGAAATGGCCTTCTACGACATAAATGACAACATGGACCTCGCCGAGGACTTCATCAAGCACCTCGTCAAGTACGCTCTCGACAACTGTATGGATGACATCCAGTTCCTCAATGACCGCTACGATCCTGAGCTTATGGACAGGCTCAAGGGCGTCATCGGCACCGAATTCGTGAGACTCGAGTACACTGAAGGGATCGAGATACTCGAAAAGGCCGTCGCCGACGGAGTACAGTTCGAATATCCTGTTTACTGGGGCGTGGATCTCCAGAGCGAGCACGAGAGATATCTCGTTGAGAAGCATTTCTGCAAACCGGTCATCCTCACCGGCTATCCTAAGGACATCAAGGCCTTCTATATGAAGCAGAACGAGGACGGAAAGACAGTCCGCGCGATGGACGTCCTCTTCCCTAAGATCGGCGAGATCATCGGCGGATCCGAACGCGAGGCTGACATCAGGAAGATCGAATCCCGCGTGGACGAACTCGGAATGAGCAGGAAGAACCTCGAATGGTATCTCGATACACGCAGATTCGGAAGCTGCCCTCACAGCGGGTTCGGACTCGGTTTCGAGAGACTGCTTCTCTTCGTCACCGGTATGCAGAACATACGTGACGTCATCCCATTCCCAAGAACACCTAAAAACGCAGAATACTAGTATGCTTGTGATCGGTATCGCCGGAGGTTCCGGCTCAGGAAAGACGACCGTGGTCAACGCCCTTGCCAAAAGGCTGGGGGCAAGTTCAACAGTGGTTATCCCGCAGGATTCCTACTACAAGGACTGTGCAGACCTGACGGATGAGGAGAAACGGCACAACAACTTCGACCACCCGGACGCCATCGACTGGAAACTGCTCTGCGAGCATCTTGAGAAACTCAAGAACGGACAGTCAATAGAGCAGCCCGTCTACTCGTACATATCCTGCAGCAGGTCCAAGACGGAGACCGTCCACGTGGAGCCGGCCGACATAATCATCGTCGAAGGTATCCTGATCTTCACCTGCAAGAAGCTCAGGGAGCAGCTCGACATCAAGATCTTCGTCGATGCGGACGACGATGACAGGCTTATGAGGGTGATGGCAAGGGACATCTCCGAAAGGGGCAAGGACGTGCACTGGGTCATCGAGAGATATTCACGCACTGTCAAGCCCATGTTCCTCGAGTTCATCGAACCGAGCAAGCGCTATGCCGATATAATCATCCCTCAGGGAGGCCACAACCAGGTGGCCATCGACATCATCGCATCCTGTCTCAAAGAGCGTCACAACAAATAATAAGTTCCTGAAGTGGGATTCCTGCATAAAGAAGACCGTGCCGGCATCTACCTTACGCTGATAGCCCATCTGTCAGTGATAATAATCCTTCTGCTTGCCCAGATAGACTCCAGCATACAGAAGGAGAACAGTTTTGTACTTGACTTCACCAAGCAGGAGGAAATCGAGCGCCAGCAGAAGGAAGCCGAGGAACTTATCGAGAAGATCGAACGCGCGGAGCGCATCAGGGAGGAAATCCAGGCAAAGATAGACCGGCAGCTCGGAAGTCCGGCTGAAAGGGCCATAAAGAACGTCGTGGTTGACCGCAACGGACAGCTCAAGGACGACAGGGGGACCGATGTGAACAAACTGTACGAAGATGCGGAAAAGATCCAGAACGAACTGAGGAAGGGATATTCCCTCCCGAAAGGAGACTATGGTGATGTCAGTTCGGGTGAAGAGGAAGAAGGAGATGGGGACGGACAACCGGCCAAGCAGTATTCCGGAGCATCCGTACTCTCCTGGCAGCTCGACGGACGGCGCGCACTCAGTCTTCCCGTCCCTGCATACAAATGCTACGGTGCCGGAACCATTACCATTATCATATCCGTCGACAGGGCCGGGAAAGTGGTCGAAGCTTCAGTCCAGAACGGACCGGCAGACAACTGTATAAGGAACGCGGCCATAAGCGCGGCGAAGCGCTCACGCTTCAACGCCGACTCGTCCGCGCCCGCAAAGCAGACGGGAAATATCATCTACGAATTCATTGCGCAGTAAGCGCGGCGGCATAGACCTCATCTATCGCCAGATAGAGGTGGTAGAATGCATTGTCCCCAAGCTTGGAATATCTTCCTACAAGGGCGCGCACCTGGGCCATCATATAGGATTTGCACTTGTCCCATTCCCCGGCAGCCGGTGAAAGAGCATCCTCCTTCAAGGCGAATGACAGGAAGGCGCGGTCAAGCGAAGCCCCGTCGAGGTACTTCAGCAGCGCATCGTAGTCATCGATTGACGCCAGTTCCTCCCTGTGTGAATCAAAGAATGCGGAAGCGAAGCGCACCGTGGTGGATTTGCGGTTGCAGCTGATATAGAACGGGGTGACCCTGGTCGTATCCAAAGGAACGAAAACATCAGGGATGATACCGCCTTCGGCAAGCTTCATACTGTCCGCGCAGACCATCTCCCCGGTATTGTAGCGCTTGTAGGTCTCGTAATCGTAATCCTCCGTGTACGGTTTCTGGATGCAGCGTCCGGACGGGGTGTAGTAGCGGGCTATGGTGAGCCTTATCCCCGAACCGTCCGTGAAATTGAACGGCTGCTGTACAAGCCCCTTTCCGAACGAACGCCTGCCGACAAGCACTCCCCTGCCGTTGTCCTGGACGGCGCCTGAGAAGATTTCGCTGGCGGAAGCCGTGCCGTCATCTATTATCACCGTCAGAGCCACATCCTGCAGATGTCCGTCACCGTTGGCCTTGTAGACCTCCTTCTGTATATTCCTTCCCATCAGATATACGATAGTATCCCCTTTCGAAAGGAACATATTGCTCATGTTAAGTGCAGGTTCCATATATCCGCCGGAGTTGTCCCTCAGGTCAACTATCATCCTCTTCATACCGCGCTGGACGAGGTCTATGGATGATTGCAGGAATTCCGAAGCCGTGGTTGCGGTGAATCTGGACACTTTCACATATGCGGTGGTGTCATTGACCATGAATCCTGCCGCCAGACTGCGGTTCGGGATCTTGCCCCTGGTTATTTCGAACGGGATGGTCTCATTCCCGCGCTTGACGGTTATGAGGACCTTGCTGCCTGCAGGTCCCTTGATCCTGCGCACTATACTGTCCTGAGGGAAGCTGACCCCCGCTATGTCGGTGGAGTCGACCTTCAGTATCCTGTCACCCTGCATAAGCCCTATCTTCTCGGAAGGACCGCCCGGAATCACCTCCAGGACGATGGCCGTGTCGTTCGGCACGTTGAACTGTATCCCGATACCGTCGAAATTGCCGGAAAGGTCCTCTGTGGAGGTCTCGAGCTCTACAGGAGGCATATATACCGAATGCGGGTCGAGCGCCCTGAGGGCTGCCTCGGCGGCGGCATCGCTGGCCTTCTCGAAATCAACACTGTCGACGTAATTCTCCTCTATGGTCCTGAGCACCAGATTGAGCTTGCCCCAGCTCTGGTACTTGGACTTCAGCTGCGCGTTCCTGTCCCTTATCTCGGTCACCGTCAAGGTGACCAGCACTCCTATCACCACCCCGAGAAGGGCCACCCATACGGATGAAATCTTTCCTTTTGCCATTTCAGTCAACCTTTTCAACAACAATTCCGGCCTTCTTCAACAGTTCTATACCGTCGTTGAGCCTGTATTCGTCACTGTAGACCACACGCGTTATTCCGGACTGGATTATGAGCTTGGCGCACTCAATGCAGGGCGAAGCCGTGACGTACAGGGTCGATCCCGCGCTGCTGTTCCCCGACTGGGCCACCTTGGTGATGGCATTGGCCTCGGCGTGCAGCACATACGGTTTCGTAACCCCGTTTTCATCCTCGCACACATTCTCGAAGCCGGCAGGGGTGCCGTTGAAGCCGTCGGATATTATCATCCTGTCCTTCACTATCAACGCGCCCACCTGACGCCGCTTGCAGTAGGAGTTGCCGGCCCATATTCTGGCCATCGCCAGATATTTTTCGTCAAACTTGTTCATCAGCTTCTTTGATATAAGTATCTCTTGATGCTTCTCTTCGGAGTTCTCTCAAAATCCTCCGGAAGGAATTCCATTGTACGTATCTGCGCGTAGGACGGCAGCAGACGGTTTATTTCCGGAAGTCCCTGGGAAATCCGCTGCTCCAGTTCCTCCCCGCTCATCCCGTCCAGCTCGCCCTGGTGATAGTCCGGATAGATAAGGGCGGTCAGGCCTCCCTTGTCCTCGACGACGAGCGATTCTATCACATAGGTGACGTTGTTGATGACAGCCTCCAGCTCCTCGGGATAGATATTCTGTCCGGAAGGCCCGAGTATCATGCATTTGCTGCGCCCCTTCAGGTAGAGATAGCCGTCGGAGTCGATTATTCCCATATCCCCGGTCTTGAACCAGTTGTCGTTGGTGAACGACTTCCTGGTAGCCTCCCGGTTCTTGTAGTATCCGAGGAACACGTTGTCCCCCTTTATCTGCACCTCCCCCGGTTCCTTGTGCGGATTCCTGGAGTCTATCCTTATCTGACAGCCCTCTATAGGCAGGCCGCAGGAGCCCTTCTTGGTACGATACCACTTCGCATAGGTGACAAGCGGACCGCATTCGGTCATACCGTAGCCCAGCGTGAACGGGAAATGTATCCTGCGCAGGAATTTCTCCACTTCGGGATTGAAAGGCGCGCCCCCGAGGATAACCTCCTCGAAACGTCCTCCGAACGCCTCTATCATGCTCTCCCTTATCTTCTTGCAGATGAAATGGTCGAGGATGGGGATACGCATGTACATCTTGTTCCTGTCGACAGCAGGCTTTATCTGCGACTTGTACAGTTTCTCGATGATGAGCGGCACGGCTATGATGACATCAGGATGGATCTCCTTGAACGCGGCCATTATGACCTTCGGGCTCGGAACCCTGGTAAGGAAATGGACGTGCGCGCCGATGGTCATCTCGAACAGGAACTCGAACATCATCCCGTACATATGGGCGGAAGGAAGCATGGCCACCATATCCGATTCGCAGGTCATCTGAGGTTCTGCGTGGAAGCGGGCGAAGGCCATGTTGCAGAACAGCGCCCTGTACGGAAGCATCACTCCCTTGGAGAATCCGGAAGTACCGGATGTATAGTTGATCAGCGCAAGCTCGTCGGCCGTATCCTCGTGAAAATGGATGTCGTCGGCCGTGAAGCCGTCGGGATACCTTGAATTGAAATCCTTCAGGTAATTCTCCCTGACGCTCTTTATGGAATCATCGGAACAGTATATGAAATTGAGGGTGTTCAGCTGTACGACGACCTTCAACTCCGGCATCTCAACTTCGGAAAGATTCTCCCAGATGACCTCGTCAACGAAGAGGACCTTGGAGTCGGAATGGTTCACAAGGTAATGGATGTTCTCCGGCTTGAACTCGTGCAGCAGCGGTACCGGTACCGCACCGTAGGTCCGCGCGGAAAGGAAAAAGAGTCCCCAGTTGGCCTGGTCCCTGCCGCAGAGAGCCACCTTGTCCCCCTGATGGACACCGCATCTCTCGCAGAT
>JAKSKC010000026.1 GCA_024401945.1 Bacteroidales bacterium | reverse complement strand
AGACAGGCCAGAAGCCCTGACAGTATGAGAAGGGTCCTTTTCAAGGTATTTTATTTTGCAGGCTCGTTCTTTTCCTTTACGTAAGCCTTGTTGAGGCCTTCGAGAACGTCGTCAGTGATGTCGTATTCAGCTGAAGCGCAGGCTACCGGAACTGAAAGGTTGTCTCCCTGGGTGGTGAGGATCATCGCATATCCCTTCTCCTCGTTGTACTCCTGGAGGAAGGTGCTGACCGCGTTGAGGATCTGGTTCTGCGTTACGATGAGCTTCTCCTGAATCTCCTGCTGCTTCTGGTTTGCGTAGTTCTGGAAGTTTATCTGGTCGTCCTGAAGCTTCTTGTACTGGGCCTCGGCGGTCGACTGGGTCAGAAGTCCCTTGTTGATCTTGTCCTGGAAAGTCTTCTGGTCGCGCTCGATCTTTGATCCGCGGCGGTTGAGGTCCTGCTCCACGCCCTGGGCTTCGGTGTTGACGACTGAAGAGAGGTCGTTGGCCATATCGTACTCGCTGAGGATTCTGTCAAGGTTGACATAGACGATGGTGCCTTTCCCTGCAACAGCCTTAGGGCTTCCAGTGTTGTCGGCTTCTTTCTTGACCTGGTCGCAAGATGAAAGTGAAATGCTGCCTGCGAGGGCAAGGATTCCAAGGAGGATGGTAGTTTTTTTCATATCTTCTTTTTTTTGTTTGAATTCTGAATGAATCACGCGAAACGCAAAATTAGTCAATTTTTCTTAATCTCTCCCAAATAGAGGGATATAGTTTTCCCCAGACCGTAATAAAGGGCGTCGCTTATGAGCGCGTGCCCTATGCTGACCTCGTCTGTCCAGGGGATGGTCTGCACGAAATATGCCAGATTCTCCAGATTGAGATCGTGCCCGGCGTTCAGTCCCAGACCGCATTCCCTTGCCTTTTCAGCCGTTTCCAGGTATTCCGCGATGGCCTTCTCCCTGTTTGCGGAGTAGTTCGACGCATAGGCCTCCGTGTACAGTTCGACCCTGTCCGCCCCGCACTCGGCCGCAGCCTCCGCCATCCCGGGAACCGGGTCTATGAAGATCGAAGTCCTTATCCCACGCTCCCTGAACCTGCCGCACACCTCCCTGAGGAAGGATTTGTTGGCGATGCAGTCCCAGCCTTTGCTGGATGTTATCGCGTCGGCCGCATCAGGCACCAGCGTCACCTGGTCCGGGCATACTTCCAGGACCAGATCCGTGAAACTCCGGATAGGATTCCCCTCTATGTTGAATTCCACGTCCAGTTTCGGACGGATGTCCCTGACATCGGAGTATCTGATATGCCTTTCGTCGGGCCTCGGATGCACCGTGATGCCTTCCGCTCCGAATCTCTGGCAATCGAGGGCCGCCCTGGTCACATCAGGCAGATTCCCGCCTCTGGCATTCCTGATGGTGGCTATTTTGTTGATGTTGACGCTCAATTTTGTCATAGACACAAAAATAGACATTTCTGCTCAAAGTTTGTAAATAATGTGCTAAATTTGAGGACTGCAAATATGAGAATCGGATATTTCATAGGGAAGCCGGCGCTCGCCGCCGACGAGGGGATAAAGAAAGCCCTGGGGGAGATTGTAGCCGCAGGGAACGAAACATACGACATAAACAGGGGAGGGATACGCGCTGATACCGACATGCTCCTGAGCTTCGGGGGCGACGGGACCTTCCTTTCCGCAGCGCGCAGCATCGGTGATTCGAAGGTTCCGGTCCTGGGGGTCAACCTTGGCAGGCTCGGTTTTCTGGCCGACTGCAGTCTCGCCGACCTGACGCTGATGCTGTCCTCCGGCTCATACACCATTGAGGACAGGACTATGCTCCAGCTTGCTATGGATGGAGGCCCTGACAATCTCAGTCCGTTCTGTCTCAATGAGATATCTTTATCGCGCACCGGAGTCAGGATGCTTGGAATCGATGTCTGTGTGGACGGCAGGCCGCTCCCTACATACTGGGCGGACGGAATGCTCATAGGCACCAGTTCCGGGTCAACCGCATACAATCTCAGCGCCGGCGGTCCGGTCTGCATGCCGGGGGTCAGGGACTTCCTGATCACTCCTGTGGCGCCACACAACCTGGGGGTGAGGACCCTCGTAGTTCCGGGTACCTCCGAGGTCGGGATAAGCGCCTTCTCCCGCAACGGTGAGGACGTGCTCCTGACAGTCGACAACAGGCATTTCCCTATCCGTTCCGGAAGCAGGCTGACGGTACGCACCGCGGATTTCCCGCTCAGGAAAGTCTGCCCGACATCATCCGATTTCTTCAATACCCTGAAGACCAAGCTTTTCTGGGGAAGGGATATCAGAAACACCATAGATCAGTAGATTATGACGGAATTCCAAAGGCTTCCTCAGCACGTGTCCATAATAATGGACGGAAACGGCCGGTGGGCCAGGGAGAAGGGCTTCGAGCGTTTCAGAGGCCATATGGAAGGGGTGGAGAGTGTACGTGCGGTGACCTCCGCCTGCTGCGAACTCGGTATAAGATATCTCTCGCTCTTCGCTTTCTCCGAGGAGAACTGGTCCCGTCCGGTTCAGGAGGTCGATGCTCTTATGTCTTTGATGCTCAAAGCGTTGAGAAATGAGATACCGACATTTATGGAACACGGCGTGAGGCTTCGTGTCCTGGGCAACAGGGCCAGGCTTTCGGCCGGGCTCAACGCGGTCATCGACGAGGTGGAGGAGAAGACTTCGGGCAACGGCTCGATGACGATGGTCATCTTTATGAGCTACAGCGGCAAATGGGATATACTCCAGGCTGCAAGGCGCTGTGCGGCTGACTTTCCGGGCGGAGATTTCACCATGGAGGATCTGGAATCAAGGCTGGTCACGGCCGGAATCCCGGATCCGGACCTTATGATCCGGACTTCCGGGGAGAAGAGGATAAGCAACTATCTGTTATGGCAGACTGCATATACCGAGTTTGTATTCGACGACACACTTTGGCCTGATTTTAGAAAGGACAGTTTCCTTGCTGCCCTGAAAGAATATGAAAGCAGGGACAGGCGTTTCGGAAAACTGAAATAATTCCTATATTTGCAGTCTTATATAGTACGTGATGAAGAATTTTCGGATATTGATTATCGCGGTTTTTGCACTGTTGCAGTTCAATGCCCAGGGGCAGGTGGCCGTCGATTATAACAATCCAAGAAAATATATTGTCGGAGGGGTAAGGGTCGAAGGCAACAATTTCATTGACGCGAACCAGATAATCCAGATTACGTCCCTTGACAAGGGTATGGAGGTCACCGTGCCCGGTGACGACATGTCCAACATCATCAGGAGGCTATGGCTTCAGAGATATTTCGACGACGTGTCCCTCGAGATCGAGAGACTCAGCGAGGCCGGTGATTCGGCTTTCTTCGTTGTCCGCATCAAGGAGCGTCCGCGTGTTTCCAAATGGACCTTCAGCGGCATCAAGACTTCGGAGAAGAAGGACATACAGGACAGGCTCAACCTGAAGAGGGGAGGCGAGTTCTCGGAGTACGTTGACAAGACCGCAAAGGATATCATCAAGAGATTCTATGCCGAGAAGGGCTTCCTCAAGTGCGACATAGAGACTACGGTCAGGAAGGACAGTATGGTGCGCAACGCCATCATCGTCAACTTCGATGTCACCAAGGGACCGAAGATCAAGGTCAAGGACATCAATTTCTACGGCAATGACCACGTCAAGGAGTACAAGCTCGCCAAGGCGATGAAGAAGACCAAGTCCAACAAGATATACAACTTCTTCAAGAGCAAGAAATTCGACGAGAAGGAATACATCAAGGACCGCAAGACGGTCCTGGACCCTTTCCAGGAGGCCGGTTACCGTGACGCCCGCATAATAAGGGACTCCGTATACTACATCTCCGATGACAGGCTGGCTATCGACTTCGAGTTCGAGGAGGGCCGGCAGTACTATTTCAGGGACATCTCCTGGACCGGAAACTCCGTATATTCATCCGAACAGCTCAACGACATCATAGAACTCAAGAAGGGTGACGTCTACGACGTGGTCTCACTCGATAAGAAGATCTTCGGCGGCGGCAAGGAAAACGAGTACGACGTTTCCAAGCTCTACCGCGACAACGGATACCTGTTCTTCGAGATCACCCCTGTGGAGGTCAATATCCAGAATGACTCCGTAGACGTGGAGCTCCGTATTTCCGAAGGCAAGCAGGCTACGCTCAACAATATCGTGATCAACGGCAACGACATAACCAACGAGAAGGTCGTACGCCGTCAGATTTTCACCCGTCCGGGCTACCTGTTCAGCCAGAGCGAGTTCGAACGTTCCGTCAGGGAGATCGCCTCTCTCGGTCAGTTCGATGCAGAGGCCGCAATGGACCCGCATAAGGGTTATTCCATCATTCCTAACCCGGCAAGCAACACCGTCGACATAATTTACAACGTGACGGAGAAGCCTTCTTCACAGCTTGAGCTTTCAGGAGGTTGGGGAGGCAACACCTTCGTCGCCACGGTCGGAGTAAGCTTCAACAACTTCTCGACCCGCCGTATGTTCGAAAGGGGAGCCTGGAGGCCGGTCCCTCTGGGAGACGCCCAGAACCTGGCATTCCGTTTCCAGACCAACGGTTCCTACTATACGGCGCTTTCCGCAAGTTTCACGGAGCCGTGGCTGTTCGGAAAGAAGCCTATATCACTCAGTCTCTCGGCGTATTACACACGTCAGACCGATTCCAACATCTATCTCGGAATCCTCTCGCACAACAGGGAGATGGAGGTGTTCGGAGCATCCGCAATGCTGGGTTCACGCCTCAAATGGCCTGACAACTACTTCGTGCTGTACAACATGCTCAGCTGGCAGACTTACCGTCTGAACAACTGGTACTCCGGATATTTCATCTTCGACGACGGAATGTCGCACAACATCAGCTACACGATCTCCCTTTCAAGGAACAGTACCGACCAGCAGATTTATCCGCGTCAGGGTGTGGACTTCTCCGCATCGCTCTCGCTCACTCCTCCTTTCTCACTCTTCCGCAAGTACACTTACGACGAGAACGGGAACAAGGTCCCTGTCAACTCCTGGAGGGATATCGACTATGACACCTGGACGGCTCCTCAGAGATATCGCTGGATCGAGTACCACAAGTGGAAGGTTTCAGCGGCCAGCTATTTCAAGCTTGCAGGCGACCTCGTGATGATGGCGCGCGCGCAGTTCGGCTATCTCGGCTACTACAACGAGAAGCTCGGTTACTCTCCGTTCGAAGGCTTCCTTGTCGGTGGTGACGGTATGTCGGGTTACAACACTTACGGATCCGAGGTCATTGCGCTCCGCGGTTACACCAACTACTCGCTGACCCCTACCAAGACCACGGCTTACAACTCATCCGGTGCGGCGTATGCCGGAAACGTATACGACAAGTTCACGCTTGAACTCCGTTATCCTGTGGTCCTCCAGCCTTCATCCACCATCTATGCGCTGGCATTCCTCGAGGGTGGTAACTGCTGGTCCGACATCAGGGAGTTCAACCCGTTCCAGATCAAGCGTTCGGCCGGAGCCGGTGTCCGCATCTTCCTCCCTATGATCGGTCTCATAGGTGTTGACTGGGGTTACGGATTCGATGATATGACAAATGGAAAGAGCCAGTTCCATTTCCTTATTGGACAACAATTTTAATTAGTGATATTATGAAAAAGATTCTTTTGATTACCGCATTGGTATTCGCGACAGTTGCTGCATTCGGCCAGAAGTTCGGACGCATCAGTTCAACTGAACTCATTCAGCTCTGCCCTGAGGCTGACAAGGCACGCAGCGACCTCCAGGTCGTAAGCCAGGAGGCTCAGGACACATACAAGGATATGGTTGAGGAGTTTAACAAGAAGTACAATGACTATCAGCAGAACGTAGCCAACTGGTCAGCTTCCCGCAAGGAAAGCGCCGAGAAGGACCTCGACCGCATCCGTCAGAACATCCAGGAGTACAGCCAGAATGTACAGAACGAGATTGCACAGAAGGAGCAGGAACTTTTCCAGCCTATCTATGAGAAGGCCAACGACATCATTACCAAGCTTGGTAAGAAATATCAGCTTGTAGCCGTGTTCGAGGTTGGTTCCCTTCCATACATCGACGAAGCCCAGATCATGGACCTCACCCCTGAGGCCAGAAAGGAGATGGGTGTAGCTGAAGGCAGGACACTTGAGGCTCTTCAGGCCGAACTCCAGGCTCAGCAGCAACAGCAGCAGTAAACTATCGAAATGCCCCCTCAAACAGGGGCATTTTTTTTATAAAACACTTAACCAATTTCAGTAATGCAACATAAAGTTATTGATACTAAAGATGTTGTAATCCGCTTTGCGGGAGATTCCGGAGATGGTATGCAGCTGACGGGATCTCTCTTCGCAGATATGTCCGCCATCTACGGAAACGGGCTTTCCACATTCCCGGACTATCCTGCAGAGATCAGGGCCCCTCACGGAACGGTATCCGGTGTGTCCGGATTCCAGGTGCATATCGGGGATTCCAAGGTAAGGACGCCCGGTGATTTCTGTGACCTTCTGGTGGCTATGAATCCGGCAGCGCTCAAGGCTAACGCCAAATGGTGCAAGCGTGAGGCTATGATACTCGTCAATGAAGACGCATTCGATGAGTCAGGTATGAAGAAAGCGGGTTTCACGACGGACAATCCTTTCGTTGAACTCGGAGTCGAGGACAGGACACTTATCGTGGCCCCTATCACGACCCTCACCCTGGAGAGCCTCAAGGACAGCGGTCTTGACCAGAAAGCTATCCTCAAGTGCAAGAATATGTTCACCCTCGGAATGGCCTGCTACATCTACAACCGTCCGCTCGAGTATATCTATGCCTATCTTGAGAAGAAGTTCTCAAAGAAGCATCCTGAAGCCATAGCTCCTAACAAGAAGGTGCTCAACGACGGCTTCAACTATGCAGCGAACATCCAGGCCATCGCCAACACCTACACCGTCGCTCCTTCAAAGACGTCCGAGCCGGGATTATACAGGAACATCACGGGAAACCAGGCTGTGGCCTGGGGCCTTCTCGCAGCTTCCGAGAAGTCGGGTCTTCCTCTCTTCTGCGGATCCTATCCTATCACGCCGGCAACGGCGATCCTCGAGGAACTGGCTCTCCACAAGAGCCTTGGTGCCAAGACTGTGCAGGCAGAGGATGAAATAGCTGGTATCTGCACGGCCATCGGAGCGGCCTATGCCGGAAGCCTTGCGGCCACGACCACATCCGGTCCGGGACTCTCCCTCAAGAGCGAGGCCCTCGGACTTGCCGTTATCACCGAGCTTCCGCTCGTTGTGGTTGACGTGCAGCGCGGCGGCCCATCAACCGGTCTTCCTACCAAGACGGAGCAGTCCGACCTCGGACAGGCCCTCTACGGACGCAACGGTGAATGCCCTTTGCCTGTTGTGGCGGCGCATTCCCCTGCACATTGTTTCGATGCCGCATTCCAGGCCGCGAAGATAGCTGTTGAGCATATGACTCCTGTCATCCTTCTTTCCGAAGGTTTCCTCGGAAACGGAAGTGAGCCTTGGAAGATTCCTTCAATGAGCGATTATCCTCAGATCGTTCCTCCTTTCGTCAAGGGAGAAATGCCTGAGGGACAGACCTTCAAGCCTTTCGAGCGCGATCCCCGGACTCTTGTCAGGAAGTGGGCCCGTCCTGGCCAGAAGGGTTATGAGCACCGTGTGGGAGGTCTTGAGAAGAATCACGCCGGTGTCATCTCCACCGATCCGGCAAATCACGCTATGATGGTTGCCGAGAGGGCTGAGAAGGTGGCCAGGATTGCCGGTTCACTCCCGGAACTCAAGGTTATGGGCCCTGAGAGCGGCAAACTTCTCGTTGTCGGCTGGGGTGGAACATACGGACATATCTACAGCGCCGTTTCCGGAATGGATGATATTTCATATGCCCATTTCGATTTCATCAACCCGCTTCCAAAGAATACCGCGAAGGTTTTCGCCGGGTTTGAGAAGATTCTCGTCTGCGAGCTCAACAGCGGACAGTTTGCAGCATATCTGCGCAATCAGTTCCCTGAAATGAATTTTGTACAGTTCAACAAGGTGCAGGGCCAGCCGTTCCTCGTTCAGGAACTGGTCGATGCAATCAATAAGGAGAAATAAGCTATGCCGGATCTTACATTCAAAGATTTCAAAAGCGACCAGGAAGTACGCTGGTGCCCCGGTTGCGGTGACCACGCTGTATTGGCCGCCCTTCAGAGAGCCCTTGCCAATGTCAGCAAGACACTCAATTATGAGAAGGAGCGTTTCGTAGTAGTATCAGGTATCGGCTGCTCATCACGTCTTCCTTATTACATGGCCACGTACGGTTTCCACAGCATTCACGGACGTGCCACGGCCATCTCCACAGGTATCAAGGTAGCCAATCCGTCCCTGTCCATCTGGCAGGCCTGCGGTGACGGCGACGCCCTTGCCATCGGAGGAAACCATTTCATACACGCCATCAGGCGCAACGTCAATATCAATGTCGTCCTCTTCAACAACCGTATCTACGGACTGACGAAGGGACAGTACTCACCTACATCCAAGTTCGGAGCTATCACCAAGACCTCCCCTTACGGAACGGTGGAGCATCCTTTCAATCCCGGTTCCCTCGTGCTCGGCGCAAAGGGTACATTCTTTGCCCGCAGCCTTGATGTTGAAATCCAGCTCAACGAGCAGATTATGACCGCGGCTGCGCTCCACGACGGTTGCTCCGTTATGGAAATGCTGACCAACTGCGTGATTTTCAATGACGGTGCGCACAAGGATATCTCCGATCCTGCGGTAAGGGCCGACAGGACCATTGTCCTCAGGCAGGGCGAGAAGATGATATTCGGAAAGAACCGTGACAAGGGACTCGTGCTCGACGGAATGGGGCTCAAGGTCGTCACAATAGGAGAGAACGGCATTACCGAGGATGATATACTCACCCACGACGCCCATACCGACAACATAGGCATCCATATGATGCTTGCCGATATGAAGGGACCGGATTTCCCTGTGGCTCTCGGTGTCATCCGTGATGTAAAGTCAGTCACCTACGATGACGGCGTAAACAACCAGCTCAAGGAAGTTTCAGAGAAATCAAAGATCCACTGCATGGATGACCTCCTCCGCAGCGGAAGCACCTGGGAAGTCAAGTAACCAACACTACATAATGAAAACACAGGACATAATGGCCCGCCTCCAGGCCAAGTACCCGGGAGAGAATGAATATCTCCAGGCAGTACAGGAGGTTTTGGAATCAATCGAAGAGGTTTACAACCAGCACCCTGAGTTCGAGAAGGCAAGGATAGTCGAGAGGATGGTCGAGCCTGACCGTATCTTTTCTTTCCGCGTGACCTGGGTTGACGACAAGGGAGAGGTTCAGACCAATACGGGATACCGCATCCAGTTCAACAGCGCCATAGGACCATACAAGGGAGGTCTCCGTTTCCACAAGGCGGTCACACCTTCAATGCTCAAGTTCCTCGGATTCGAGCAGACATTCAAGAACGCCCTCACGACACTGCCTATGGGCGGCGCCAAGGGCGGTTCCGACTTCGACCCGGTAGGGAAGTCAGACAACGAGATCATGCGCTTCTGCCAGGCCTTCATGACCGAACTCTGGCAGTGCATCGGCCCGGATCAGGATATTCCTGCAGGTGACGTGGGAGTTGGCGGACGTGAGATCGGATATCTCTACGGAATGTACAAGAAGCTCGCGCGCGAGTACAATACCGGAGTTCTCACCGGAAAGGGAGCTACCTGGGGAGGATCCATCCTCCGTCCGGAGGCTACCGGTTTCGGTGCCCTCTATTTCACCCAGAACCTGCTTCACAAGGCAGGCAAGGACATCAAGGGATGCAAGGTTGCCATTTCAGGTTTCGGCAACGTGGCCTGGGGTGCCTGCAAGAAGGCTACGGAACTCGGAGCCAAGGTAGTTGCAGTCTCCGGTCCTGACGGAGTATGCGAGATCCCTGGAGGCATCACATCCGATATGATAGACTATATGCTTGTTATGCGTGCATCAAACCGCAACAAGGTTGAGGATATGGCTGTCAAGTTCCCTGAAGCCACGAAGTTCACCCCAGGAAAGAAGGCCTGGTCAGTAAAGTGTGACATCGCCCTTCCTTGCGCCTTCCAGAACGAGCTCAGCGAGGACGACGCCAAGGAACTCAAGGCCAACGGCACCTGGTGCTGCTGCGAGGTTTCCAATATGGGTTGCCAGCCGGGAGCCATCCGCTTCTTCCAGAACAGCGGAATTCTCTTCGCACCAGGCAAGGCAGTGAATGCCGGCGGAGTCGCCACTTCAGGTCTCGAGATGACCCAGAACGCTTCACACATCAGTTGGAGCGGCAAGGAGGTTGACGAGAAGCTCCACTTCATCATGGACTCAATCCACGAAGCCTGTGTCAAGTACGGAACCCGCGAGGACGGCACCGTCGACTACGTCAAGGGCGCCAACATCGCCGGCTTCATGAAGGTAGCCACCGCAATGCTCGAGCAGGGTATCATCTAACACCCAGGCTCATCCCACAATATGAAAAGGGGGGTCGGCAAATGGTCGATCCCCCCTTTTTTGTGCAATTGTGTCAACTATCTGTCCCCGGTCCTCCAGTCGTCCGCAACATACAGGACGCTATCCGGAACTTCCTCAACCGTGATCTCATCAGCAGGGATTTTATGACTTTTCCCGAATACTACTCCAAGCTTGACGTTGTTGTCTTTGTCAACGCTGACGCTGGAAGGCCAGTAGGCCAGCATAAAGAGGACCGTACCCGTCAGAATCAGGATTAGCGGGCGCTATTCGCTGACAATGCCGAGCTTGACGAGCAGTGCCCTCGGCTCAGGGTCGTGCCCGCGGAAGTTGCGGTAGAGGACGGCTTCATCCTCCGAGCTGCCCCTGGACAGGATGTTGCTGCGGAATGAACCTGATACCTCGGTGTTGAAGATTCCCTTCTCCGAGAAGAGGGAGTATGCATCGGCTGCGAGGACTTCGGCCCATTTGTAGGAGTAATATCCGGCAGCGTATCCGCCTGAGAAGAGATGTGAGATGGTTGTCGAGATACAGGTCTCCGGATTTACAGGGAGCACCTGCACCTGCTCCAGCGCCTTCTTCTCGAACTCGAGGGTGCTTTCCTCAGGTACGCTTGTCAGAGTGTGCCAGGCCATATCCAGAATACCGAACTGAAGCTGGCGGATATGAGCGTAGGCGGCGTTGTAGTTCTGGGCATCCACGACCTTCTTTATAAGTTCTTCAGGGATGACCTCACCGGTCTTGTAATGCTTTGCGAAGCTGTTGAGATATTCGGGTTCGAAGCCCCAGTTCTCCATTATCTGGGAAGGAAGCTCAACGAAATCACGTTTTACGTTGGTACCGCAGATTGACTCGTAGCGTCCTTCGGCGAGCATTCCGTGGATGGAGTGCCCGAATTCGTGGAGGAATGTCGTGAACTCGTCATGTGTGAGCAGCGACGGTTCCGTCTGGGTAGGTTTGCTGAAGTTGGTCACTATGCTTACGAAAGGACGTTTCTCGACTCCGTTTTGGATGCTCTGTCCGCGGAATTCGGTCATCCAGGCTCCTCCGCGCTTGCTTGCGCGAGGGAAGAAATCGCAGTAGAACAGCGCCAGGTGGGTGCCGTCAGCCTCGGTAACGTCAAATACTTTGACATCCTTGTGGTAAACCGGGATATCTATGCGCTCGTTGAACTGAATGCCATAGAGTCTGGTGGCAAGTCCGAATACGGCGTCGATGCAGTCCTCGAGCTGGAAATACGGCTTGAGATCCTCGTCGCTTATGTCGTATCTGGCCTTCTTGAGTTTCTCGGACCAGTAACTGAAATCCCAGTTCTGTAAATGCTCCTCTCCGAATCCGTTCTCCTTGGCATAGGCCTCGATGGCAGCGACCTCCTCCTTTGCCTTTGGAAGGGCCGGCACGGTGAGTTCGTCGAGGAAGTTCTCGACAGTTGCGACGTTCTTTACCATCCTCTCCTCAAGCGCGTAGTCCGCATAGGTCCCGTATCCGAGCAGATTGGAGATCCTGAGGCGGAGTCCCGCAATGTTCTTGCAAACATCGGCGTTGGTGTCGACGGCGCGGGTGTTGTATGCCATATACATCTGCCTGCGCAGGTCGCGCATCTCGCTGAACTGCATAAACGCGCTGTAGCTCGGATAGCTGAGGTCGAAGGTCCATCCCTGCTGCTCGTTTTCGAGAGCCGTCTGGGCCGCCATATCTATTACATACTGAGGTAGCCCGGCAAGCTGTGACTCGTCCGTGATGTTCAGCTTGTATGCGTTGGTGGCGTCGAGAAGGTTCTTTCCGAATGCGAGACTCGCAAGTGAGAGTTCCTCGTTGAGCTTGCTGTATTCCTTCTTCTGTTCATCGTCGAGAAGTGCTCCTCCGCGCACGAACTGCTTGTAGGTGTTGTCCAGAAGGGTCATCTGGTCCTTTTCGAGGTTCAGACTGTCCTTCTTGTCATAGACTGCCCTGACCCTGTCGAAGAGGGCCTGGTTGAGGGAAACGTACATCGAGTATTCGTTGAGAATAGGGGATGCCTCCTCGGCAATCTGCTGCAACTCCGGAGTGTTGTCGGCCTCGAGTATATTGTAGAAGATGCCGAGAACCCTGCCGAGGAGTTCACCGGAGTATTCCAGAGCCTCAACCGTATTTTCGAAGGTAGGCTCGTCCTGGTTGGCGACGATGGCATCTATCTCAGCCTTGCCTTCCTCGATCCCCTGCTTGATGGCAGGCAGATAGTGCTCTGTTTTGATTTTGTCAAACTGCGGGGCGCCGTAAGGGAGAGGTGATTCTGTCAGAAGAGGATTTTCCATTTTGCAAGATGAAAGCAGTGCCGCTGCGGCACAAAAGAGAAGAATCGACTTTTTCATTTATATTACAAATCAATAAGTAAAATTATAAAGGAATTGGCACCGGCTGTTGCGCTGATTCTGTGCGCATCCGTCCTTTTTTCCCAAAGGGGAAGGCCATAATAAAGACCTTCCCCTCTCTGATTTATCCTTGTCAGTGAATTACTTCACGATCAGATAGTGTCTTCCGAAACGCTCGAAAGCAGCTCTCTCGAGGGCCTCGCGGTCGTCCGGATGGGCAATTGATGTCAGGAGGCGTGCGCGCTCCTGATAGCTCTTGCCGTAAAGGTTGACTGCACCCCACTCGGTCACTACCCAATGCACGTGGAATCTTGAAGTAACGACGCCTGCGCCTTCCTTCAGTACCGGTGATATCTTGGATACGCCCTTCTTTGTACGTGAGGACATCGCGATGATTGGAACGCCTTCCTCTGCAAGGGATGCACCGTAGATGAAGTCGATCTGACCGCCGACACCGCTGAAGTGCTTGGTTCCGATTGAATCTGCACATACCTGTCCGGTGATGTCCATCTCAACGGCCGAGTTGATGGCTGTCATACGCGGGTTCCTGCTGATCACGTAAGGATCGTTCGTGTAACCTACGTCCATCATCAGTACGTCAGGGTTGTTGTCGATGAAATCATAGACTTTCTGCGAGCCCATAAGGAAGGTGGAAACGATCTTGCCTTTGTCAGTTACCTTGTTTGAACCGTTGATGACACCCTTCTCAACCAGATCGAGAACGCCGTCAGCGAACATTTCGGTATGGATACCGAGGTTCTTGTGGTTCCCGAGCTTTGCCAGAATAGCGTTAGGAAGGGCTCCGATTCCAAGCTGGAGACAAGCTCCGTCCTTGATGAGAGGCAGACAGTTCTCTCCGATGGCGAGGTCGGTCTCATCAGGTACCACGACCTTGGCCTCCATAAGGGGAGTGTCGTCCTGGACAAAGATATCAATCTTGTCGATTGAGATCATTGCCTGGCCGAAAGCGCGGGGAACGTGGGGATTGACAACGGCGATCACAGTCTTTGCGCATTCTACGGCAGCGAGAGTCGCGTCGACGCTGGTGCCGAGGGATACCATACCGTTCTCGTCAGGAGGACATACCTGGATCATTGCGACATCGCAAGGTACGGCTCCGCAGCGGTACAGTTTCTGAGTCTCGGAAAGGAATACCGGAATGTAGTCGGCATAACCGCTCTGAACGCCTTTGCGGACATTGCCACCGACGAAGAAAGCCTGGTGGAAGAATATTCCGCTGTATTTCTCCTCTGCGTAAGGTGCTGGACCTTCCGTATGGAGATGGTGTATGCGGACATCCTCCAGTTCTCCGGCATCGCCTCTGCGGCACAGGGCCTGAATCAGGCACTGAGGAGCGCTTGCAACGCTGCTGAAATGAATGTGGTCACCGGATTTGACGACCTTTACAGCTTCGTCTGCACTTACAAAATTAATCTGTTTCATAAGCTTTTACTATTTTCCCATCATAAGTTTCATCATGGTAGCGGCGGAGTATGCCACTGGAGTACCAGGGCCGAAGATCGCTGCAACGCCCGCCTTGTAGAGGAAGTCATAGTCCTGGGTAGGGATTACACCACCCGCAACGACCATAATGTCCTCGCGACCGAGCTTGCGGAGTTCCTCGATGAGCTGAGGGATGAGAGTCTTGTGACCTGCGGCGAGTGAAGATGCACCCACGATATGCACGTCGTTCTCGACAGCTGCGCGTGCAGCCTCCTCAGGGGTCTGGAAGAGAGGTCCCATATCGACGTCATATCCGCAGTCGGCGTAACCTGTGGCCACAACCTTTGCTCCGCGGTCGTGTCCGTCCTGTCCCATCTTGGCGATGAAGATACGAGGACGACGTCCTTCCTTCTTTGCGAATTCGTCTGTAAGGCGGACAGCTTCTTCGAACTGCTCATCCTTCTTGTATTCTGAACTGTACACTCCTGAAATGGTTCTGATTGTTGCCTG
>JAKSKC010000025.1 GCA_024401945.1 Bacteroidales bacterium | reverse complement strand
AAACACGTAAAACAATGACACACACAACATTCAACGTCAGCTTCTATTGCAGGAAGAGCAGAGCAGACAAGAAAGGGTACCCTGGGGCATAGTAACTAACGGTATGCATCTTCGGGAGGGCAAAGGTGACCTTATCCAGTGCCTTCTCAAAAAAATGGGCGGGTAAGGTTCCAGAAATGGTCCACCGGTCCGTGTCCATGTCCGATTTCATATTCCGCTCCTGAAGCTATTGCCTTCGATATGTAGGCTCTGGCCTTCGCAGTGGCTTCGTCAAGACCCAGACCCCGGGCCAGATATGATGAGAGCGCCGATGAGAGTGTGCATCCTGTTCCGTGCGTGTTGCGGGAACAGATCCTTTCCGATTTGAATCCGATGATGCTGTCCTGTTCCGCATTGTACAGATAATCCGTGAGTTCATCCCCTTCCAGATGTCCGGCCTTCATAAGCACGGACACCTTCCTGACCGTCGAGAACTTTTCCGACAGTCTGCGGGCGATGCGCGGAAGATCCTCCAGCGAAGATATCTTCTCCCCTGCAAGTATCTCAGCCTCAGGGATATTAGGCGTTATCACCCTTGCAAGCGGAATGAGTTCCCGGGCCAGGACCTTCACTGCTCCTTCATCCGTCAGGCGGTCTCCCGAGGTGGCCACCATCACCGGGTCCAGGACTATGTCGGATATGCCAGCATCCACCAGCGACTCCCTTACCGCCATCACCGCTTCGACCGTGCCCAGCATGCCTATCTTCACAGCATCCGCCCCGATGTCCTCCAGCACTGCGGATATCTGCCCGCGGATGATTTCCGCAGGGATATCGTGTACCGCTGAGACCCCGAGGGTATTCTGCACCGTTACTGCCGTTATTGCGCTCGCCGCATAGCTGCCGGTGGCGCTTATAGCCTTTATGTCAGCCTGGATGCCGGCTCCCCCGCCGGAATCGCTCCCCGCTATGGTAAGAACCGTCGGATAGTGTTTCATAATGAAGAATTTACGATTTCAAGAAGCTTTTTCGAGGCGGCGGCCGGATCATCGGCACACAATATGGCGCTGACAACAGCAATCCCGTCCGTGCCGCAATCCCTCACGCCGGCGGCCGGCATAGCATGCATCCCCCCTATTGCCACCGTCGGATGAACAGACACCCGTACTGCCTTCTCGAGCCCCTCCAGCCCGAAAGGTTCCGCAGTGTCGGTCTTCGTGGGCGTAGCGAATACCGGAGATACCGCTATATAGGCAACATCCAGGGCATTGGCTTGAATTACCTGGTCGAAGTCCTCAACTGACAAACCTATGATCTTCGACGGTCCGAGAATGGCGCGTGCCATTTCATAGGGCATATCCGACTGTCCGATATGCACGCCGTCCGCATCCGAAGCCAGGGCTACGTCCACCCTGTCATTGATTATCAGCGGTACACCATAGGGTTTCAGCAACTCCTTCAGCCTGAGAGCCAGATCTATGAATTCCCGTGTTCCGATGCATTTCTCCCTCAGCTGAACTATGCTCACTCCCCCTTCGACGGCTTGTCTTACTACGGATAGAAAGTCTCTTCCCCCCGCCAGTTTCCTGTCGGTGACCAGATAAAGTCTCAACTCATCCTTATTCATATATGATCATCTCCGCTGCCCTGTCCGGGTCAAGATTGTACAGTGTGTCCAGGAATTCAATTGCCAGTGTACCAGGTCCTCCGCTTTCCGATGCAGCTTTCTCCCCCGCCACGCCCATCAGGGCCGCCGCACAGGATGCTGCGTTCAGATAATCGGTATCCACTGCCAGAAATGCCGCTGTGACGGCGCTAGAAGCGCACCCCATTGCCGTCACGGACTGCATCATGGGACTTCCGTTCCTTATTCCGGTCACTTCCCTTCCGTCGGTTATGAAGTCGACCCGGCCGCTGACGGAAACGACCGTTTCATATTTTGCGGCCAGTTCCATTGCAGGCCGCAGGGCACACAGGCTGTCCTCGACGGAATCCACTCCCCGCGGCCTGGCGGGAAGACCGCAGAGCGCAAGGATTTCAGATGCATTGCCTCGAATGACGGAGGGATGGAAACGGCGGATAAGGTCAAGGGATGTCGCTGTCCGGAGTCTGCTGGCCCCTGCTCCGACCGGATCCAGCACCCAGGGCTTCCCTAACGCCGACATAGCTTCCGCCGCTATCCGCATCGCTTTCATCGAATTCTGCTCAAGGCAGCCGATGTTGATGACAAGGGCGGAGGAAAGAAATGAGATATCCTCCATCTCGTCGGGCTCGGAGGACATCAGAGGGGATGCCCCCAACGCCAGAAGGACGTTGGCGGAGAATCCCATCGCTACATAGTTGGTGATATTGTGGATGACAGGCGAAGTCTGCCTTATGAGCCGGCAGTCTTCGGAAAAATTTCCGGAAATTGACATAATATAATCCTTACGACGGTATTAACCGTATCAAGTTCAGCGGGTATCTCTCAACAGGAATCCTTCCTGTACCCCGTTATAACGATGGCAGAGCCAGGACTAATAGTTTTCGGCGAGAATCTCGAAGTAGCTCTGAGGATGGTTGCAGGTCGGGCAGACCTCAGGGGCGGACTCCCCTACTACAATATGACCGCAATTGCGGCATTCCCATACCTTAACGCTTGATTTCTTGAATACTTCAGCTGTCTCGACGTTCTTCAGCAGGGCGCGGTAGCGCTCTTCGTGCCTCTTCTCGATGGCGGCTACAAGACGGAACCTGGCTGCAAGATCAGGAAAGCCCTCAGCCTCCGCGGTCTTGGCAAAACCCTCGTACATATCTGTCCACTCGTAATTCTCTCCATCAGCTGCAGCTGCCAGATTCTGCGCTGTGTCCCCGATTCCATTGAGCTCCTTGAACCATAATTTTGCGTGCTCTTTCTCGTTGTCTGCGGTTTTCAGGAAGAGAGCGGAAATCTGCTCGAATCCTTCCTTCTTTGCCTTGGAAGCGAAATAAGTGTACTTGTTGCGAGCCTGTGATTCGCCCGCGAAAGCGGCCTCCAGATTCTTTTCAGTCTGAGTTCCTTCGTACCTGTTTTTTTTCATAATTCTGGTCTTTAATAAGTTGTTGTATATCAATGAATGCGATTCTCTCTATCGGTCATTGTATCCGTATTTTTTCAGAAGATCGTAAATTGCTTCCTCGTAGAGTGCGGACATTGATTTTCTGGATTTCACCTTGAGAATCCCCAACTGCTCGAGAAGGTGTTCGTCCATATAGTGACTCACCTGTTTCTTATTGGGGTCCGTGGTTTTCCCGGTTATTACAGGAGCTTCCGTCTTTCTGCTTATCGCAGCCCCGAGCGACCTTGTGGTCGGATTTCCTGACAGTCCGCTCTTGAATTTCTCGAATTCGCTGACCTTTGCCATAATATATTGGTTTATTGTTGATTAGCTGTTACTCTCCTGTAGATTTCCTCAGATATCTGCCTGTAATCCGTGGTTGCGGTCCCGTCAGGGTCGTATTCGTAGAAACTCTTCCTGAAGGTAGTGGCCTGCTGGATCTTGGTGGCTTCCCTTATGACCGGATTCACGAATATCTCCCCCACTTCCCCGCGTATTTTGTTCAGCCACATCTCACTTATCTTGTTCTTACGGTATTTGGTGATGATCACGCCGTCCAGGGACAGCTTGGGGTTGAGCCTTACGCTCTCGCGTACATCATTGTAAATCTGCGCGATCATCATCATTCCGTCATAGCTGTAGCGGTCTGAGGTCGCAACCATCAGAAGGTGGTTTGCGGCAACCATTGCGTTGTAGGTTATGAGTCCGAGAGCAGGAGGACAATCGAGAATGATGAAATCGTAGTTGTTTTTCACCGGAGCAAGAAGGTCCGCGAGCAGGAATTCCCTGCTGTTGAAGCGTGCGGTGATGGAATCGAAGTTGGAAAGAGACAGCCCTGAAGGTACCAGATCGATGTTTTCCTCGATATTTTCCACAGGAATGTTCTTTTTCTCGATAAAGGCATCCGCAATGGTGCGTTCGGCTTCATAATCCTCCGAAAGCAGCGTTGAGGTGAGGTTTGCCTGTGAATCGAGGTCTACAAGCAGCAATTTCTTGCCTTTTGCAGCCCAGGCCCTGCCGATTGCAAGGACTGTGGTTGTCTTTCCCACACCGCCTTTGTTGTTGGCGATAGCTATGATTTCTGCCATATTCTTCAAAATTTGACGCAAATATAATAATAGTTTTCTATTAAACTACCTTATTACTAAAATTTATTTTTACCTTTCTATTATTCTACCTATCTACTAAATACCGACATTTTGCATGTGTGTATAAGATAAACCTCTGATAATCAAAATAATAATCGTAATGTAGAATAGTAGAATAATTATAAAATACTATTCTATCATAAATGATTTTTAATAGAGAACTACTAAACTTCTAATCTACAAGAGTAGAATAGTAATAATGTAGAATAATAGTAAATACGGATTAGTTTTAGTAGAAATCTACTTATCTACTAAAATACTATTCTACTTCCTTGTGCTGAATTCGCAGCCGCAGTACTGCTGATTGTAGAAGTCCATTTCTCGGATAATCTCGTTCCTCCTTTCCTGAAGTCCGCCTTTTCTCCAGTTCTGCTCCCACCAGACAACGTTGCTGACCTGGCTGCAGGCCCATCGTCCGGCTTCATTTATCTGGTCCAGGCTCTTCCATCTGGACGATGCAAGAGTGGTTGTCAACACGCCGAAATTATTTTTCTCAGCGTATTTAGCTGCACGTAATAGCCTGTATTTGAAGCATTTAAGACATCTTGATCCTCGCTCCGGCTCATTCTCTGATCCTTTTATGCATTCGAGCCAGTCTTCGTGCGAGCGGTCATCATCCACCAGATCCAGCCCGAGGGAGGCGGAATATCTGCTGCATTCGTTCTTTCTGACCAGATATTCCTCCTCGGGGAATATATTGGCGTTTGAATAGAATACAGTAGGGCGTATCCCGTTCTGGAGCATACACTCGATTATTGCGGAGCTGCAAGGCGCGCAACAGGTGTGCAGAAGCACTTTTCCGTTTCCGGGGACGCTCAGTTCCAGCATTTTATGACCCGGCTGCAATCCTTTGTGATAAATTAGACTTCAACGGCGGAGTCAAACTCCTGGAGGAAGCGCATATCGTTCTCGAAATAATGGCGCAGGTCGTTGACCCTCCATTTGAGCATCGCGATGCGCTCGAGACCCATTCCGAAGGCGAAGCCGGAGTATTTCTTCGAATCTATACCCGATGCTTCGAGCACGTTAGGGTCGACCATTCCACAGCCGAGAATCTCAAGCCAGCCCGTTCCCTTGCAGATGTTGCAGCCCTTTCCGTGGCAGATGTTGCAGCTTACGTCAACCTCTGCGGAAGGTTCTGTGAACGGGAAGTAGGACGGACGCATCCTGATCTCGGTTTCCGGTCCGAACATCTCGCGGGCGAACAGAAGTATCGCCTGCTTGAGGTCGGCGAAGGTTACGTTCTCATCGATGTAGAGACCTTCCACCTGATGGAAAATGCAGTGTGCACGCGCGCTGATGGCCTCGTTTCTGAAAACCCTGCCCGGGCAGATGACCCTGATAGGGAGGGGCATCTTCTCCATTGAGCGGACCTGGACAGATGAGGTGTGGGTCCTCAGGAGGATAGGATTGAGATGTCCTGCGGATACGAAGAAGGTGTCCTGCATATCGCGTGCAGGATGGTTTGGAGGGAAGTTCAGAGCCTCGAAAACGTGGTAGTCGTCCTCGACTTCGGGACCTTCGGCAACGTCGTATCCGAATTTGCGGAAGATATCCACAATCTGCTGGCGTACAATGCTTACCGGATGGCGGGAGCCCAGAGGTCTCTCGGTTCCCGGCATAGTCAGATCCTCCTTCGGACCTTCAGTTTCGCCGGCATCGGCGACATTCGCCTTGAGTTCCTCAATCTTCGCGATAGCCTGCTGCTTGAGTTCGTTGAGAGGACGTCCGAGTTCCTTCTTGACCTCCTTGTCAACGTTCCTGAATTCATCGAAGAGGGCCGTTATACTGCCCTTCTTGCCCAGCAGGCGCACCCTTGCCTCTTCAACGTCCTTCTGTGTCCTGCAATCCAGAGCCTGCAGCTCCGCGAGGAGCTTTTCTATATCTTCCTTTTTCATCTCAAAGAGTTATTCTGTCCATTTTGCGGCCCGTTTGTCGCGGTCCTTCTTGTTCTTTGCCTCGCCCATCTTCAGATATTTGTTCCACTGGTTCTCGTCCAGAACGCCATGCATGGCCTGGTAGATCTGTTCCATCCATTTGTCACGGGCCCTCTCGTAGGCACTGTTGTTCCTCATCCCCTTCTTCTGGAGGGCGTCCAGTTCGTCCTTAAGACAGGTGTAGTCGTGGGTGTAGATGGAATCCAGGTAGAATACCTGCCAGTCCTCCAGTTTAAGGATGTCCTCCATTCGGGTGATCTGTTTGTCAATAGCCTCCCTGAACTGTCTTTCGCGGGTGGCTTCGTCAACAGGCTCCTGCTCCTGTGCGCTGCAGAAAATACACAGCAGAAGGGCAGGAACGGCCAGCAGTTTCTTCAGATGTTTCATCAGATGCAAAAAAATGTTAGATTTGTATCAATCAAGCACAAAAGTAAACATTTAAAGCTAAAAGGCAAAATGAGAAAAACTGCAATTCTTCTGACGACGCTGTTCATTGCCGGGGCGACGGCTTTCGAGGCGGGGGCCTGTACCAATGTCCTGGTGACTCCGGGAGCGAGTGCGGACGGTTCCGCCATGATATCCTATGCCGCCGATTCACACTTGCTATACGGTGAACTGTATTTCCACCCGGCAGGGCGTTTCAAGGCCGGTTCGATGCTGGGAATAAATGAATGGGACACCTACAGGTACAGAGGGGAGATCGAGCAGGTCGCACGGACATACAAGACGGTCGGCAATATGAACGAGAAGCAGCTCGTGATAGGGGAGACCACCTGGGGCGGACGTTTGGAGCTGATGGACCCTGAAGGGATAATGGATTATGGTTCACTTATCTACGTGACATTGCAGAGGGCAGTTACAGCGCGTGAGGCCATAAGCACGATAGTGGAACTGGCGGACAGATACGGCTATCCTTCGGAAGGGGAGACCTTCTCGATCGCGGACAAGGAGGAAGTCTGGGTGATGGACCTCATCGGAAAGGGCCCCGGAACGAAGGGGATCGCCTGGGTCGCAATGAAGGTGCCGGACGGATACATCTGCGCGCACGCCAATCAGGCGCGTATCAGGACCTCCCCCCAGAATGGCCCTGAGAACTGTCTCTTCGATCCGGAGATGATAGAATTCGCCAGGCAGAAAGGATACTTCACGGGGGAGGATGCCGAATTCAGCTTCAGGGAAGCATTCTGTCCGCTCGACTTCGGAACGGTCAGAGGTTGCGACGCCAGGGTCTGGAGTGCTTTCAACATACTCTGCGACGGCACGTTCACATACACTGAGAACGGGCAGGAGCTGTCATCCCCTGCATCCGAATGGCTTAATTACGCTATGGGATACGATCTCGGCGGGGAACTTCCCCTGTTCGTCAAACCGTCCCGCAAGATAAGCGTCAAGAACGTGGCCGACGTGATGCGCGACCATTATGAAGGGACACCTATGGATATGCGCGTGGATATCGGTGCAGGCGGTAACGCCTGTCCTTACCGCTGGCGTCCGCTGGAGTTCGAGTGGGAGGGGAAAACCTATCTGAACGAAAGGGCCATCGCCACCCAGCAGACGGGGTTCTGGTTCGTATCGCAATCCAGGGCCAGTCTCCCGGACATTGTGGGCGCTCTGCTATGGTTCGGCACGGACGATGCTGCAACTTCTTATCTTACACCTATTTACGTAGCAACAAAAAAGGTCCCGGAATGTTTCAGGACAGGGAACGGGAACATTCTTGAATATTCACCCGCATCCTCTTTCTGGATCAATAACAGGGTTGCCAACCAGTGCTACAAAATGTACAACCTGATGGAGCCTGTGGTAAGGGCGGAGATCGACAGCTTTGAGAACAGGCAGATTGAGGCCGTCAGGGAAATGGATGCGAAAGTCTCGGCATACCGTTCCGGAAGAAGGATAAGCAGGGCTCTGACGGAGTTCACGCTCAAGACCGCTGATGACCAGTTCGCGAAATGGGTTGAACTCGAAAGGATGCTTCTCGTCAAATTCATTGACGGGAACGTAAAGGCGCAGAATGCAGACGGTTCGTTCATTCACACGGCTGACTATGAAGGCCTGCCTGACAGTCTGAAGTACGGTGGGTACACCGACGTGTGGAAGGCCGCCGTTGTCGCAGGCCACGGAGACGTAATCGAGATAAAGTAGTAGAATAGTAGATTAGTAGAAATGAAGATACTCGCCATAATCCTCGGCTGCCTTGCAGCCTACGTGAATCCTTTTGTGGGAACCGACGGTCACGGGCACACCTTCCCGGGAGCCTGTTATCCGTTCGGAATGGTACAGCTCAGCCCTGACACGAGACCGAAATCGGGGGACTGGGACGGATGCAGCGGGTATCATTATTCGGACACGCTGATATACGGTTTCTCGCATACCCACCTCAGCGGGACCGGCTGTGATGACCTGTGCGACATCCTCCTGATGCCGGGAGGTGCTCCTTCAGTCTTTTCCCACAGCCGGGAAAAGGCCTCGCCGGGATATTACGAAGTATTCCTGGAAGGCCCGCAGGTCCTTGCAAGGATGACGGTGGGGGAGAGGACAGGTATGCACGAGTACACCTTCCCCGAGGGGAGGGTCCCCGAAATCAGGCTTGACCTGGGACACAGGGACAGACTGCTGGAAAGCTGGATATCCGTCGAGGGCAACACCGTAAGGGGGCTGCGCAAATCAAGCAGCTGGTCACAGGACCAGGACGTCTATTTCTTCATCGAGTTCTCCGGGCCGGTGGAGAGTTTCGAGAATACAGGCCGCTGGGTGAATCTGCGCTTCGCTCCGACAGCCGGCAACACAATAAGCGCGAGGGTGGGCATTTCCAGCGTTTCGGCCCTCAATGCGGAGCAGAACATCGCTTCTGACAGGAAATATTCGTTCGAGGCCCTCAGACGCAGGGCCGGAAAGGCCTGGAACGGTTTCCTGTCCAAGTGCAGGGCTCCGCGCGGTGCGGACAGGGAGGTGTTCTACACGGCGCTTTACCATTGCGCCATACATCCTTCCCTCTATTCCGACGCCAACGGCGAATACCGTGGGATGGACAGGGAGGTCCACAAGGCGGAAGGCTGGAAGAGATACACTGTCTTTTCATTATGGGATACCTTCAGGGGCCTTCATCCTCTTCTTTGCATGATAGAGCCGGACAGGACCGTGGACTTCCTCAAGTCCTTCCTTTCCATCTACCGCGAGGCCGGCAAACTGCCTGTATGGGAACTTTGGGGCTGGGAGACCAACTGTATGATAGGATATAATTCCGCTCCAGTCATAGCCGATGTTGTCAGCAGGGGATTCGTTGACGGCAAGAAGCTTACAGTCAAGGATATAGAAGACCTTTTCGAAGCTATGCTGGCGTCTTCCCGAAAGAAGGATTACGGTATGGAGTCCTTCCGCAGGAACGGCCTCGTCCTCGCCGATGATGAGCACGAGAGCGTGTCAAAGACTTTGGAATATGCCTATGATGACTGGTGCGTGGCGCGCGTAGCCGGTTTCCTCGGCAGGGAGAAGGAATACAGGGAATATATGACATCAGCCCAGTACTGGCGCAACGTGTTTGACCCTTCAACGGGATTCATGCGCCCGAGACTGAACGGACGCTGGCTTTCACCGTTCAATCCGAGGGAGGTCAACAACCATTTCACCGAAGCCAATTCCTGGCAGTACAGTTTCTTCGTGCCCCAGGACATCGCTTCCCTGATCGACGCCCACGGAGGACCCGGGGAGTTTGAAAAGGCGCTGGATGCGCTTTTCGAGGCCCCGCAGCAGACTACCGGAAGGACTCAGGCCGACATAACGGGGCTCATAGGCCAGTATGCCCACGGGAATGAACCTTCGCATCACGTGGCGCTCCTATATGACTACGTGGGTGCGCACGCGAAGGCCGTCGCGATGAGGGGGAGGATAATGAATGAGCTTTATACCGCAGAGCCCGACGGACTGTGCGGCAATGACGACTGCGGACAGATGTCCGCCTGGTATGTGCTCAATGCGCTGGGCTGTTATCCGGTGACTCCCGGAGCAGCGGCCGGTGAAATGACCCGTATCCCGCAGACAATAGTGGTGAACCCGGTATTCGAGATGCGTAACGACATCTTCGAGGACACCCTTTCCGTCAGCATAGGTAACGTACAGGAGGGGGCCCGGGCCTGGTACAGCGTGGACGGTTCGGATTTCATCCCGTATGAGAAGCCGTTCATCGTAACCCGGAGTTCCACTCTCAGGGCCTTCAGCGCAATGCCTGACGGCAAAAGGAGTTTCACGACCGAAAGCCGGCTCAGGAAGGTGCTTTCCGACCGCACGCTCACGATCAGCTCCAGATACAACAGGCAGTACAACGCCGGTGGGGACAACGGTCTGATAGACGGGTACAGGGGACCTCTCAACTGGAGGACAGGGGGATGGCAGGGATACCAGGATACCGATTTCGAGGCCGTGGTGGACCTGAAGGCACCGAGGGAACTCACCAGGCTCGGAGCCGGATTCTGCCAGGATGCCAGGTCCTGGATATGGATGCCGCGCTACGTGGAGTTTTCAGTGTCCGACGACGGGGAGAATTTCAAGGTGGTTTCCAGAAAGGAAAACACCGTGGAGGAGGACGATATGAAGATACAGGTGTGGGACTGCACGGCGGACATCAAGGAAAAAGCCCGCTATGTCAAGGTATTTGCCAAGAACATAGGGGCTATTCCTGAATGGCATCCCGGAGCCGGAAGCCCGGGATTCATATTCATCGATGAGATCTGGACGGAGTAGGGGACTACTCGGCCTCGGTCTCAGTTGCTTCGGTGCTAGGAGCTGCCTGCTCGATAGGAGTTGAAGGGAACTCGAGGTTACCCTGCTCTGAAGCTGCCTGCTCGAAAGCGGCTGAATCAGGAAGATCGGACTTCTTTGAATTGAGGGTGAAAGTCGAGATGATGGAAACGACCAGTATGAAGGCCACGAGACCCCAGGTCACTTTCTCAAGGAGGTCAGCTGTCTGACGTACACCGAAAGTCTGGTTTCCTGCGATGAAATTGCTGGCGAGTCCGTCACCTTTTCCGTTCTGAAGGAGAACGACGATGATCAGAAGCACGGATGCGATAATGATCAAAACTGCCAGGAATGTGAAAAATGTTGTCATATTCTTTTGTTTTTATTTCCAATAAAGGGATGCAAAGTAAATATTTTTATCGGACTTTCGCAAAATTTTTTACCATTGCGCCACGGTGGCGTTGAAAATCTCCTCCACCAGCTTGTCGATTATCTCCGCGCATAGTGTGCTCTCCACCGATGCGAGTGAGTTTGTAGCGTCAAAATCAGCGTATTGGCTGAAGGACTGCTTGACGTTGTCCTCCGGATGCATTTTGTTGGTGAATTCTATTTCCACGGCAATGGTAAGCCTGTTCTGGGCAGCCTGTTCCTGTGCCGTGATGGCAGTCGCGGAAACGTTGTAGCCCGTTATGGTTCCGGTGAGGGTCAGGTCTCCGTCCGCTTCCACCTGCTCCAGTCTGGTCATCCTCCTGAACTGGTTGCGCACAGCCTCCGTCAGGTCATTCCTCAGGGAAGGATTCACCGTAAGGGCCTTGTAATCGAAGAGCTCTATCTCTATGGTGTTTACGTCGGGTTCGATGGAAGTTCCCGAAAATGAGTAGCTTACACTGCAGGCCACCAGCATCAGCGCCCCCAGAATCAGTGAGATTGTCCTTTTCATTTCTTGCGTCCGGCCAGTTTTCTGTATATGGTTCTTTCGGAAATTCCCAGTTCCTCCGCCGCGGCCTTGATCTTTCCTCCGTGCTTTTCAAGCACCTTGTCTATCATATCCTCGTTGGCCTTCTTGATTGAGAGTTCCTCCTGAGGCACCTGCCATTCGGCATCGTCTGATATCTGCGAGGTCCCGGGACGTGCGGAGTCGCGCATCTGTCCGATTTCCTGCCGCAGGCTGTCAACCTGCTGCTTGAGGTCGAGCAGGGCCTTCACGAACATCCTCTTGTCATCGTCGGACATCGACCCCGATTTATCCTCCTGGATAGCCGGGAGCAGGGTGTCCTGCTCGTTTGGAATGTATTTCGCCAGCACCGCGGACGTGATCTCCAGCCTTTCGGCACCGGGCACCACCGGTCTTGATTCGAGAGCCGTCACTGTCTCCGCTATGTTCTTGAGCTGACGGATGTTCCCCGGCCAGCGGTAGGACCTCAGCAGCGCTATGGCCTCGTGGTCGAGGTTGATCTTGCACAGGTTGTTCTTTTCCGAGAAATCGGAGGAGAACTTGCGGAAAAGCAGGTAGATGTCATCCTTGCGCTCGCGCAGGGCCGGCATCTTGATGGAAACGGCGTTCAGCCTGTAGTAGAGGTCCTCCCTGAATTTTCCGCTGCCCACGGCGTGAAGCAGGTTCACGTTGGTCGCCGCAATGACGCGGACGTCCGTCTTCTCCACCTTCGACGAACCTACTTTCATGAATTCTCCGTTCTGCAGGACCCTCAGGAGCAGGGCCTGTGTCTCCTTGGGAAGTTCCCCGATCTCGTCAAGGAACAGGGTACCGCCGTCGGCCTCCTCGAAATATCCCTTCCTTTCAGCCACCGCACCCGTGAACGAACCCTTCACGTGTCCGAAGAGTTCAGCGTTGACGGTCCCCACAGGGATGGCGCCGCAGTTCACGGCCAGATATTTTCCGTTGCGACGACGGCTGAACTGATGGATTATCTGCGGTATCGCCTCCTTTCCGACACCGCTCTCGCCCGTTATCAGCACGGTGAGGTCGGTCGGGGCAACAGCCGCCGCCGTCTCTATGGCCACGTTCATCCAGTGGTCATTTCCGACGATGTCGAATTTGTTTTTGATTTTCTGCAGTTCCTGTGAATCCATATTTTGTTGAATAACACGCAAAGTTAAGGAAAAAAAGTTATCTTTGCATTTAATCAAACATCGATTGAAACGAGTATGAAAAGAGTTTTTTATTTAATGGCAATTGCCGTTCTGTGTATGACGACGGCATCCTGCTCCAAGTCCGTCACCGAGAGAATGGCGATGGCCAAGGATGTTATAGTAACCTGTGATCCTGAGGTCCTCGTTGTTAAGGACGGAGAGACAACAGCTACAATTACAGTAACTTACCCTAAGGGATATTTCCACCCGAAGGCTATCGTCAGCGCAACTCCGGTGATTGTCAAGAACAACGGCGGCGTTGTCGAGGGTCCTACCTTCACCTACCAGGGCGAGAAGGTCAAGGATAACTTCAAGGTCATCTCAAAGGACGGGGACACCGTCAAGGAGACTGTCACCTTCAAGTTCGAAGACGGTATGGAGAAATGCGTGCTCAATCTCAACGGAGTTCTCACCTACAAGGGAGAGGAGTATGAGATGAGGGACATCAAACTTGCGGAGGGCTGCATCACCACCGGTGTCGACGCTGTTGCAAATGCTGACTACAAGTTCAAGGAGGACGGATACCAGGAGTACATAAGCCAGGTTACCGAAGGCCAGATCAAGTATGACGTCAATTCCGCCAAGGTCAAGAAGAATGAGCTTTCTTCAGCGTCCATCAAGGAGATGCTCGAGGAACTCAACGGCCTCAAGGAGAACGAGAGAGTTACGGTAAAGGGAACAGAGATCGTGGCTTACGCTTCACCTGAGGGAGGACAGAAATACAACGCCGAACTTTCAGACCGCCGTGCGGAATCAGCCCAGAAGGCTTGGGAACAGCTCGGAACAGGTGTTGACGGCAGCGATCCTAAGGTTAAATCAATCGGACAGGACTGGGCCGGTTTCCAGGAGGCTGTGGAAAGGTCCGACATCAAGGACAAGGACCTTATTCTCCGCGTTCTTTCAATGTACGGCGACCCTGCAGTAAGGGAGAGCGAGATCAGGAACATCTCCCAGATCTTCACAGAGCTCAAGAAGGAAGTCCTTCCGGAACTCCGCCGCGCACGCTTCATCACAAGCTCTGAATTCAAGAACTATACTGACGAGGAACTCGTTGCTCTCGCAAAGAACAGCCTTGACGAGCTCGACGAGGTCTCAGTCCTCCACCTTGCAAACATCGCAAACTCAATAGAGTCAAAGATTTCCCTCAACGACCTTGCAGTTGACAAGTTCAATTCCCAGGTAGGTCTTTACAATCTCGCCTGCTGCTACCTCGACCTCGGAAAGGTGGATGACGCGAAGGCTTGCATCAACAGGGTAAAGAACCAGAAGGACAACGACGTGATCAACGTCCAGGGTGTCATCAAGATGCTCGAGGGAGACCTTGACGGAGCCGCTCTCAACTTCGAGAAGTGCCACAATATCGCAAACCTCGGAACAGTCGACCTGATCAAGGGTGACTATGCGGAGGCCGCCAACAAGCTTGCAGGAACCAACAGCATCAACAGGGCCGTTGCTTTCATAATGAACAACCAGCTCGACGAGGCACAGGCCGCTCTCAAGGGCGACAACAGTGCCGAGGCAGAGTACTACCGCGCTATCATTTCAGCACGCCAGGGATACAAGAGCGACGTGGAGAGACATCTCCTGAACGCTTACGAAAAGGATCCTTCTCTCAAGGCAAAGGCTGAAAACGATCTCGAATTCGCAAAGTACATCTAGAGTGATTGTTCATAAGTTTGTTAATTAAGAATTAATTACTATCTTTGCAGCCCCCAATTTGGGGGCTTTTAATTATTTATTACATTACAGTTTATGCCAACAATTCAACAATTGGTTCGCAAAGGACGCGAGGTTATTGAAGTAAAATCAAAATCTCGTGCGCTGGACGCTTGCCCTCAGAAGCGTGGCGTATGCCTCAGGGTCTACACAACAACCCCTAAGAAACCTAACTCAGCTATGCGTAAGGTTGCCCGCGTACGTCTTACTAACGCCAAAGAGGTCAATGCCTACATCCCTGGCGAAGGCCACAACCTCCAGGAGCACTCAATCGTGCTTGTCCGCGGCGGTCGTGTAAAGGACCTTCCAGGTGTACGTTACCACATCCTTAGAGGCGCTTTGGATACTGCTGGTGTAGAGGGCCGTACACAGTCACGTTCCCTCTATGGAGCAAAACGCCCGAAGAAGTAAACTAAGGATTGTTTTACCTTTAATTTTTCAAAACAATGAGAAAAGCAAAGCCTAAGAAGAGGATTCTACTTC
>JAKSKC010000024.1 GCA_024401945.1 Bacteroidales bacterium | reverse complement strand
CCCGTACCTGAAATGATAGCATACGCCCAGTTCCCCTTCATAGGAGTTGCGCGGAAAATATGAGGTTCCAAGGAAATAGTCGTTTGGAATGTCGAAATCGTGGGTCACCTGGGATTCCTTGGTCCAGTTGTCGTGGTTGCCGTTCACCCTTCCCCACATGTACCGCTCGAAATTCTTCTCTTCGAAAAGCCGTTTCCAGAAGGACCAGCTGCCTCCCCAGGCCACGACGTCCCCCGGAGAGAATATCCAGTCCAGGGACGGATCCTTCCGTGCGACCGTGTCAATCATAGCCATAGCCGATTGCAGACGGCCCGGAAGAGGAGGGTAACTGTCGAAGTCGGAGATGATGCAGGCTGACCACTCTGACGCACCTGCGGTCCTGAAATGATGCACGGAACTCCTTTCGCCGTCATCAGTCTCGATGTAGTATTTGTAATCGGAGTTCCTGCGCAGGTTGTCCAGCATTATCCCGCACTTGACGGAGACAGCGTGTTCATAGGTCTCCTTGCCTTCGGCATCATCGGACCAGACTCCGTCGAACACGGTGCACAGTTCCTTCTGCTGCGGGATGCAGCGCACGGCATCAGTCCACGAGGCATCCGCCTCAAGGGCCAGCACAAGGCTTGTGGATGTCACCGTGGTGTCGGTGGACCAGCTCACGCCGGCCTGTGTCGAGGCGTCCTCGCCCGGGCCGGTTGAGATACAGAAAATACGCGAAGTCTGCGCACAGCATACTGCGGTGCAGACCAGGATCGCAATCGTGGAAATAAAAAATCTCTTCATCAGGGGGATGTATTCGCTTTGGAAAGCAAATATAGTTCATCCCCCGCTTATCTACAACAATTTAAGGGATATCATAAACTCTCCGTTGTTCAATCCGTTGCCCCATATCCTGGCGTATCCCACAGAAAGTGTCGTGCTCATATGGGCAAAGAGCACAAGCTGTACGTTCATCTGAAGACCGGCGCTGATATAATTGGCCCTGTTGTTCATTTCAGGTCCCCAGTAATCGGCCATCAGGTCATTTGCGAATGCAGTGAACTGTATGTAGTTAGGATAGCACTGGAGGGCACCGAAATTATTGAACCTTATAGGTGAGAAATTGATTTCACCCGTAAATTTCGCATAGCTGTGAGCCTTGATCTGGTCGATTCTCGCCCCGGGCATCGCGCTGATGGTCCTGTAGCGGTTGACGGCTCCGTTGTCGATGTAGTTGTTGCGGAATCCTCCGAAATACGAATTGCCGAGGGTCGTTGATGCATCTCCGAACGACTGACCAACTGTTCCCTTGAGCCAGAACGAATTGTGCAGACCGACCGGAAGAAGGAATCCCTGTTCCCAGGTAAGGTCTATGGCCGGGAAGAGCTTTCCTCCGGCCAGATAGGTGTATCCGCTCGCCCCGAACCTGTAGCCCTGCTCTCCGGCCACGGCGCCTATGGTGCCGCGCACCTTGCCTCCGCTGATGTAGGCGTTGAGGGTCTGGAACGACGTTATGCCCTCCTCGACTTCAACGTCCTGGTAGAGAGGCAGCGCATCCATATCTCCGTAGTGGGCTATGCAGGCTCCCCAGTTCCAGGTGAAAGGCGCCTGGAAGGAATGCTTCGAATCATAGGCAAGCGAGACCTGATAACCCTTTCTTGAGCGGCGCAGAGGGCCGAAAAGGTCATAGAAACTGGCATCATTCCAGGATGCCTTGAGGGTCCATTGCCAGTATTTCAGCTGCGCGCTTACGTGGAAACGGTTCTTCCAGTCGTTGTTGCTCCACGGTGATGCACCGACGAATATGTTCGCGGAACACAGCGAAAGCGGGTCATAGAAGGCGAAATGATATCCGAGTACAGGTGTCATGTTGTTCCAGGATTTCCTGTCGGTGAATCCCGCTATGTCCGGATATGCCCCCTGGAAACGGATTTCCTTCAGAGGCTTGTAAACCTTGATGGAATCATATACCTCCCCGAAGGATATCTTCGGTAATTCGTAGCCGAGCCTGCCCAGTTCAGGAAGTTCCGGGTTCCGCTCATATGCCTTCTGGCCCAGGAACTCGACGCTGTTCGCGTCGTAAAGGGGCTCGTAGTCGAACGTGACGGGGGTCATTCCCTCGGATGAGAACTCAAGCGCATAGATACGACCCTCGGCGTTCATATACGGTGCGAACATTCCCGTGCTCACGTTGGTAAGCAGGTCCATCTTGCCCGTCGCCAGGTCGAGTGACCATACGTTGGGGACACCGGTGTAGTAACTGAAACCTACGAGCTTGCTGTCATCCCCGCTGAAGCGGAACTGGCTGACGTTGGAATCGTCCATCGTATATATGGTCCTGTAGCCAAGGGATGCGTTCTCAAGTTCCTCGGTATCGAACATTATGAGCGAATGCTGGCCTGATGTGCCGAGCAGCGACGCCACGATGCTCTTTCCGTCGTGGGAGACGTCAAGGTCACCGACACTCACTCCGAACGGGAACGAATACAGGACTTCCCTGTTCTCCAGGGTGGAGTCATACTTGATGAGACTGCATATTCCCTGATTGCTCATAAGTCCGTACATACAGTCGTGGACGTTGTCGTAGCAGATGCTGTACATTCTCTGGTACTTCAAACGCTTCACCACTCTCCCTGCCTTGAGGGCGTAAACCACAAGGCCTCTCATCTTGCCGTTCCTGTCGGTCCAGATCAGACGCTGTCCGTTGCGGTCATAGGCCAGATATGCATTCTGGTACAGCTGCGTACCATCGATATATCCGAGCTTGTCCATTCCGACCGCCTTCCCGTCAGCGTCCATACGTATACGCATGACTTTCGGGAAATCCCCCGGATGGTTGACCGCCGCGAAAGCGACCCGCGCGCTGTCATCCACGATCATAGGAGACATCGAACCCAGGCATTCATCCGTGACAGGAGCGGTTTCGGTAAGAGGGTATTCGGCAATCTTTTCAAGATTCTGAGTCTGGTGCTCCTTCTCGAATTCCTGCCAGTCATTCCAGGACTCGCGCAGTTTCTTGCCGTACACCTCGCTGAACTGTTTTGCGAAATAGGTCTTCGACCCGTCGGTACGGTTGTAGAAGTCCACGAGCTTGTCCATTCCATAGTTGTAGACAAGGTAGTTCACGAACCTTGTGCCATAAAGGTATGCGGTGGCACCCTGCTGGAAATCCGAAGTGCTTCCTTCAGTTTCCAGGCCCACAACCGAGAACAGGCTGTTCCCCTCAAGGACCTGCGTTCTGAAATAGGTTTCGTCATAGCCTCCCAGGGCACGTCCGTATCCGCCTGACATCCAGGTCTCGAGGAAACATGCGATACCTTCCTGGTACCAGCGCGGGGCATACCAGCGCGGGGCGGCAAGGTACCCCCAGAGCGAGCTCAGGGGATAGTTGCTGTCCGGCACGACCTTGTTACCGGTGAATTTACGCCATCCCATATCCACTGAATTGGCCTTGTCCGTCATTACGACGTGCGTGTACTCGTGCTTGAAAAGATGCGAGTAGCGTTCATCGGTAGGAGATACGAAATAAGCCATGTTCATAGGTGCAAGACCTATCTGGATCATGGTATGGGGTATGGCAGTGACACCGGCGTTTCCGTCATCCTCCCAGTCCGTGAGCATCATGAAAGGTGCCTGTGAAGGAAGTTCGCCCCATATGTTCCTGTGAAGGGCACGTCCCAGCTGGTAACGGCGCATCAGATGCGGTACGTACTGTGACTGGGACTTGTTGAAGAAACACACGGTGGCGCTGTCGGTCTTGAACTGGTATATGGTCTGTGCCTGACACGGACAGCTTTGGGTTATGGAGATCATACCCCATAACCCAACAGCCGATAATATTTTGATTAACAGTTTACTGTCAGATGTATAAGTTTTCACCTGATTAGGGAAGGATGTGGATTAGAATACCACGACTTTATCATTATCAAAAGGGGTTGACTTGTCTATCGCGTTGAGCGGGTTGAAGTTCTCCAATGCGGCTTCAAAAGGAGAGGCGTTGAAGACACGCTCCGTGGACACTGCATTGACGAACTGTTCCAGAGCTGTGCTGTTGAACACCTCGTTGCTGGCAATTGCAGAGACCATCTTCTCAACTGAAACGCTTGCAACCATCTGCTCCGTTGCTTCGCTTGATACCAACTGCTCCGTTGCTCCGCTTGATACCAACCCGTCAAATGCAATTGCCATGATAACCTGGTCTGAAGCGAGCGCGGCAAGTGACTCATTGCCGGTTATCTCCTGGGACTTGTCCTTCCAGTATACCACTTCCTCGTCGGATCCGTTGATAACGGCGTCGATGACACAGTACTTTGTCCAGTCGGAAACAAGATCGATTATTTCATCACTGTTCTCACACTTCCTGCCTTCAAGGTATTCGGTTGCGAACTCCACGAAAGCCTTGCCTGCATCAAGCTGGCTCTCAATCTTCTTGAAGCCGATGTATGCATTTGCTGAAGACTGTTCGAAAGCCGACTCCCTTCCGTCTGAAATGCTCTGGAGATCCTTCTCGGCCGCAGCAACGGCGAGGCCGGTATTGTGGGCCTTTGCGTGAAGGGACTGCATTGATTTGAGAAGAGGCTGGAACTCAGGGATGTCACCGCAGACCTTCTGTGTCCTGTCTGTGAGTTCCTTGAGGATACCTACACGCTCGGAAAGAAGAGCGACCGTGCTCTGGGTGGTGTTGAAGAAACTCTTGTCGTTCATAAGCTTCTCTGCGATCACGTTGCCATACGGGTCAGCCATGCGGTGGTTGCTGAAGTTCCCGGCCTTGGAAATATCACCGCTGAGGAGATTTGACTGAGCGGTTGAACTTAAAAGAAGGCTGATACCGAATCCTGCCACGAGAGCAATGCCCAGATAAAGGACGAAATTACTTTTCTTAAGATACATAACTATTATTATTAATTGATTATTTTTTCAATCTTCAGGCCCGTTACGTCCGGGTTGACAATGCGAAGATAAAGCAGAGTTTCCGCCTTTTCAAATAATTTGACGAGTTGATAAAACTATTTGTAAAAATTTGAAAATATTTGTGAATCTGGGAGGAAATTGTTGTTTTGAGAATAATTTGTAGTAAATTTACGGCTGAGTAGTGTGGCCTATGAACGAGTTTGTTTTCATATTGCCGGCCCTTGTTTCGACATTCTGGGCCGTAAGGATTTTCCTTGAAAGGGACTCGCTCCCTGTCAGGCTTCTCTTTGCATCAGGCCTGCTTGCCGCCGCACTCGCCTTCGTTTTCGCCGATACCTTCTATCTTTTCGTATTCCCTTTCATCTTCCTTGCCGTGAGGGAATACACTTCCGGAAAAGGTCTTTGCAGATGGGATTATCTGATCTTCCTGCCGTCGATGCTGATGATTCCGTATACCGGCAGCATCCAGTACAACGTTCTGCTCGCACTTCATATCATAGGAGTCCCGCTGTGGTCAATGATAGCAATCCGGAAGTTCAATCGCGAGATGTCCGAGATGTACGACACAGCGAACGACGACTCCGACTTCCTGTCCCAGACCGTCATTTTCGCGACTGCAGCCCTGTTCGTCTTCTTCGTCCTGATGAAACTTGCCGAATTCGTCAACATACAGGGGTCAGCATTCTATATAATGGCGGCCTTCCTCTCCGTTTTCCAATACGTTGCGGGATATTATGCATTCCGGATCCCGAAGGCTCCTGTCTCCGAGAGCAGCACAGCAGGCAGCGTCGTGACTGCAGCTGATGCACAGGACAGCGCCATAGAGAACGGACGTGATGAAACGGACCAGCTGCTTCAGAAAGTCCTGGACGACAAAATGTACCTCGATCCTTCCATAACACTTGTTTCAATGGCCTCCAAGCTGCACACCAACAGGACATACCTCTCGGCAAGCATCCACAGGTGCTATGGGCAGAACTTCTCCGATTTTATAAACAGCAGACGCATCGCCTACGCCGCAGAGCTTATGGCTGGAAATAGCAAAGATCTGAATATCAAGGATATAGCGATGCAGTCAGGATACAGCAACCTGCAGTCCTTCTACAGAAATTTCTCTGAAATAATGGAAATGACGCCGAAGACCTGGATGGAGAAGTGCAAGTGAACGTCCCCTACATTATCTCCCGGAAAGCGTACTGGTCGAAAGAGTGGATGGCGATTATCGGACTGAGGGCCATCACTCCCCTCTTCCCTATGCGTGAAGTTATAGCCTGAAGTTCGAGCAGTTTTGTCCTGTTAAGCTCCCGTTCCTTCGGGTCCATACGTTCCGCCAGTCCCATCTCCTTCAATATCAGACGGCTCTTCGCCGCCACGCTCATCTCCAGATGCAGGGTGAGACAGCACATTATGTCCGCAATCTCTTCGGGAGAGAAGCGGGAATGCAATGTCTTCAGATATTTTCCGGCATTGGTTTCGTGCAGCATCCCCTCATGGATGCAGGCAAGGATGGATATATCATTCTCCACCATGGTCTCCATCCAGTTGCTGATGGTATCCGAGTCGACCTTGTACAGGATGAAAATGACCAGAGGGAAGAACAGCAGATGGACGATGAGAAAGTACGGATGGTCCACCATCACGGCATTGTGGAAAACGTGGATAAGGATCGAAGGTATGAATGACAGGGCTATGAGCAGCCACGGGTTGCGGCCCCTCTTCTCCCTGAGTTCCCTGACAACGATGATCGCAGCTGCGCCTACGATGGCCGTGCATCCGATATGTAGCAAGGCCGTGAAAACGCCCCGGTACAACGCGGTGAAGAATCCCATATCAGTGAAAGAGGAGGCATAGGTTATATTTTCCACAAGGGCGAATCCGGCTCCGACAGTAGCTCCGTAGGTAACCCCTTCCACGAAGAATCCTATCTTCCTGCGCCCTGCCAGCACGACTGGCAGGATACCCTTCAGAAGTTCCTCGATTACAGGGACCATCCAGGGGAATGCGGGACTCACGAAATGGAAGATGGTCAGCAGTACCAGACCGACAGCGATACCGCAGACGGCTGAAATGGAGAGGAATTTCATCCTGCAAATCTTCAGGCTGTCCAGTGCGAACAAAATGAGGACATAGCAGATAATCGGTATGAGCGAAGCTATATAAGTTGCCATCGGGTGTAAAGGTAAGTTTTTTTTTTGAGTTTTGCCAATTTTGGAGTAAGTTTGGAGGTTTTAAGAACGCGTAAATGAAAACCTACACCATAAACGGCGCTCTTTTCACCAATATGATGAGGCTTGGAGCATCCCGTTTGAACAACTTCCGCGAGGAGGTGAACGGTCTCAACGTATTCCCTATTCCTGACGGGGATACAGGGGACAATATGTATATGACCATCCTTTCCGGATGCGAGCAGATAACCGATGACAAGAATATCAATCTCGGCAAGTGCGCCGCAGATGTTTCAAGGGGGATGCTTCTCGGGGCGAGAGGCAATTCCGGGGTTATCCTGTCAAGGATCTTCGCCGGCATAGCCAAGGGTCTCGAAGGTATCGGAAATGCCGGACTGCCATATTTTCACAATGCCATGCAGTACGGCGTGCAGGAATCCTACAAGGCCGTATCCAATCCTGTCGAAGGCACGATGCTGACCGTATTCAAGGACGGTGTCAACAAGGCCGGAGAATCCTCATCCTCTTCGTTCGAAGAGTATTTCAACGCTCTCTGCAACGAGCTGGACGCATCCCTGGAACGCACGCCTTCCCTTCTGGACGTTCTTATGAAGGCCGGTGTCGTTGACAGCGGCGGTGCAGGTATAGTGTGCATTTTCAAGGGAATGAGGGATGCAGTCTGCGGAGTCAGGGCATCCGCTCCTGAATCCGCGAAGGAGTCATCCTCCAAGGTTGATTTCAACGCATTCACCGAAGACAGCGAACTTGAATTCGGCTACTGCACTGAGTTCCTCCTGAGGCTGCAGCGCTCGAAGGTCGATCTTGACAACTTCGACGAAAAGGTCATTTCCGACTATCTAACATCCGTCGGAGAGTCGGTCGTATTCTTCAGGGAAGGAAGCATCATCAACCCTCCAGCATCACGAGAACCATATGGAGGACAAAACGCTGAAGGGGCCGAGGAAAAGGACCGCCGTTGTCAGCGTGGCATCCGGTGAGGGGCTTGTGAGGACATTCAGGGATACCGGCGCCGACATCGTCATCGAAGGCGGACAGACCATGAACCCGTCCGCAGCCGATTTCATAAATGCGTTCAGGACCCTCAACGCCGAGACCGTCTATGTCCTTCCGAACAACTCCAACATCATCCTCACCGCCGGACAGGCCGCCGGGATGTACAAGGACTCCGAAATCGTGGTCATCCCTACGAAATCAATAGGTGAAGGCTACTGCGTGCTGGGTTCCCTCGATCTGAGCGGGACCAGGGACGATGTGCTCAGGCAGGCTGCCGAAGCTATGGAGAGCATCTCCACGGCGATGGTTTCGGTTTCCATCAGGACGACGGAGGATACCAGGGAGGGCGAATACATAGGTTTCACAAAGGGGAACATCCTCTGCAGCACACCGGACAGGAAACAGACCTGCCTGGATCTCTGCGGGAAGATGGATGCAGACGGCAAGGACGTGATCCTCATTTTCAAGGGCTGCGGAGTCGGGGAGGACGAATCGGCCGAACTCTGCGACGCCCTTCAGGAGAGGTATCCTATGGCGGAGGTCATAATGAACGACGGAGGACAGCCCGTATTTGACTATATTTTCATTTTCGAATAATATGTGGACATATTTCACTGACACCGACTGCGACATCAATCCGAAGGTCGCTGCGGAGTACGGTTACAGGCTTATAAGCATGCCGTACAGCATTGACGCCAGAACGATCTACCCTTACGAGGATTTCACGGAGTTCGACGACAAGTCTTTCTATGATATGCTCAGGCAGGGCACGATCCCTACCACGAGCGCAGTTGGCGTGGACAAATACCTGGAATATTTCGAGCCCGAATTCGAGAAGGGCAACGACATCTTCTATGTCCATTTCTCCGAGGCGATGAGCGGAACGTTCACCAATATGAGGAACGCCGTTGAGATCCTCAGGGAAAAATACCCTGAAAGGAAATTCCTAGAACTCGACACCAACGGAATCACCATCGTGAGCTACCTCATCGTCCGCGAGGCCGGCGATATGCTCAAGGCGGGAAAGACTCCGGAGGAGGTGAAAGCGGCCTTCGAAGGAAAGGTGAACAACTACTCGCAGTATTTCTTCGCGGATGACCTCAAGTTCTTCAAGAAGAGCGGAAGGGTGAGCGGCATCGCCGCAACGATGGGAGGACTGATAGGAATCAGGCCTGTAATCTATATGGATCCGGAAGGGAAGATGATAAACATCGGCAAGGAGAAGGGCCGCGCGAACGCGCTGAAACGCCTTATCAGCTATGCAGAGGAGATGGGGGATGACATCAAGTCCCACCGTATAATAATAGGTCATACCGGAAATCTCACCCTGGCCAATGCAGTGGCCGATATGGTCCGCGGGAAATTCGGGGACGACACCCTCATTGAAATAGTCATCACAAATCCTACGGCCGGATGTCACTGCGGTCCTGACGGAGTAGGCATAGCATTCCATTCTAAAGAAAGAAGAAATGATTGAGGTCAAGGAAGCGCTCACCAGAAAGCAGCAGAGGGAGTTCATCGAGTTCCCGAATCACCTGTACAAGGGCAATCCATATTACGTACCGCCTCTCTATATGGACGAGGTGAAGGTCTTCCGCAAGGATTATGTCTACTATGACACCAGCGAGGCAGTATATTACAATGCCTACAAGGACGGGAAGATGGCGGGAAGGATTAACGGCATCCTGCAGCGCTCCAGCAACGAGAAATGGGGGCAGCAGCGCATACGCTTCACCAGATTCGACGTCATCGACGACTTCGAAGTCGCCAGGGCCCTGTTCGACAAGGTGGAGGAATGGGGACGCAGCAAGGGAATGAAGGAGATCTGCGGTCCTATGGGATTCTCCGACCTCGAGAGGGAGGGAATGCTCATCGAGGGATTCGACGAGATGTCGACCTTCGAGGAGCAGTACAATGCACCGTACTACCCTGAATTCATGGACAGGATGGGATTCCGCAAGGATGTGGACTGGACCGAAAGCCAGCTGAGGGCCCCGAAGGACCCTGAAGTCCTGGAGAATATGAAGAAGATGTCGGAATTCGTACTGAAACGCTACAGGCTCCATTTCGGAAAGTGCAGGACGGCCAAGGAGTTCCTGAGCAAATATATGGACGGTTTCTTCGAAATACTCGACAAGTCCTACGAGGAGATATACGGTTCCGTTCCGTTCACGGACAATATGAAGAAACTCCTGGTCGCGAACTTCAACCTCATCATCGACGCCGACCACGTTTCCGTCATCCTTGACGAGAACGAGAATGTGGTCTGCCTCGGACTTTGCTTCCCTGCCATAGCCAAGGCCATGCAGGTAGCCGGAGGACATCTTACACCAAGGGCTCTCTTCAAGGTTCTACGTGCGCTCAAGCATCCTGAGGTGATTGACCTGGCCCTCATAGGGGTGGACCCTGCCTACAGGAACAGGGGCATAAGCGTATGCTTCGCCTACGAACTTGCGAAGATGCTCCAGCAGCCCGGAATAAAATACGCGGACACCAATCTCAATCTCGAGGACAACTACGACATCCAGAACATCTGGAAGAGGTTCGACGAGAGGAAGAACAAAAGGCGCCGTTCATACGTCAAGCAGATATGATCAAGATAATTGTAGACTGTTTCGGAGGTGACCGCAGCCCTCAGGCCAACATTGACGGAGCCCTGGCTGCATTGTCTTCCATCCACGACCTTCACCTTATTCTAACGGGTGACGAAACGGCCATCCGCAGCGGGCTCGGGGGCAGGAGCTACGACAGTTCCCGTCTCGAGATCGTCCACGCACCGGAGGTTATCGGCTGCGACGAGAAACCCACTGACGCCATAAGGCTCAAGAAGGAGAGTTCGATGATCAAGGCCGTGCGGATGCTGCGCGACAATGACGACATCGCGGGAATGGTCAGCGTTGGATCGACAGGGGCGTTGGTTGCGGCTGCGCTCACAAGGATAGGAAGGCTGGAAGGGGTGATCAGACCTGCATTCTGTCCGATACTTCCCACAATGGACGGAGGCATAGTCGGAATCTGCGACAGCGGGGCCAACGTCGAAGTGACGGCAGCTCACCTGAGGCAGTTCGCAATAATGGCAAGCCTGTACCTGGAGAACGTGTATTCGGTGAAGAATCCGAGGGTAGCGCTGCTCAATGTGGGCAAGGAGGCGGAGAAGGGCGACGATATAAGAAAGGAGGCCTACAGGCTTCTCAGCGGGACGGAAGGGATCAATTTCGTCGGCAATATGGAGAGCAGGGACCTTATGGGCGGAAACTACGATGTCGTGGTGTGCGACGGTTTTTCAGGCAACGTTCTCGTCAAGACCACCGAAGGCACCGCCCTGGAACTTCTCAAGAAGATCAAGTCCAGCATCTATTCCAGGAACATCTACAAGATAGGGGCATTCCTGCAGAAGAGGATGTTCAAGGATCTCAAGGAATTCATGAACTACCACAACTACGGAGGAAGTGTGCTGCTCGGCACTTCCAAGGTGGTGGTGAAGGGGCACGGCAGCAGCAATGCGGTCGCCGTGTGCAAATGCATAGAACAGGCATACAGGATGGAGGCCAGCGCCCTGTCCGGCAAAATTGAAAAAGAGATATTGAAATACGATCACTATGAACAATGAAACAATGTTCCCGGAGGTTCAGAAGATCCTCTCCAAACAGCTGAGGAAGGACATCGGAGCAGTCCTTCCCGAATCAAAGATCAAGGAAGACCTCGGAGCTGATTCACTGGACATTCTTCAGCTCCTTATGAAGATCGAGGATGACTACGGCATAAGCATCCCTGACGAAGAACTTGCGAACTTCGTTACTGTAAAGGATGTTGTAGATTTTCTAGACGGCAGGAAATAGCTTCCGTCTCCTTCTCGAATCCCGGCTTGCGCAGCAGGGCGAACATGTTTTTCTTGTACGCTTCCACACCGGGCTGGTTGAACGGATTGACTCCAAGCACATAGGCACTGATTCCACAGGCGAATTCAAAGAAATAGAAGAGTTCGCCCAGGGTGTATTCGCCGATCTGCGGGATTGATATCTGGATCTGTGGGACTCCCCCGTCGATATGGGCCAGTCTGGTTCCCAGCTGGGCCATCGCGTTGCAGTGCTCCACCCTCTGCCCTGCCAGATAATTGAGCTGGTCGAGGTTGAGTTCGTCGGTCCCGATGGTCACCTCCCTGCGGGCGTTCCCGATCTCGATAACAGTCTCAAAGAGGCTTCTGTCACCGTCCTGGATGAACTGTCCCATCGAGTGAAGGTCGGTAGTGCATATGACCGAAGCCGGGAATATTCCCTTCCCGTCCTTGCCTTCGGACTCCCCGTAGAGCTGTTTCCACCATTCCCCGAGGTACTGGAACTTCGGATTGAAGGATACCAGTATCTCCACCTTCCTGGCATATTCCGAATAGAGAAGATTCCTGACAGCAGCATACTTGACTGCAGGATTGGAAACTGACCTTTCCATAAGGGCCTCGCGCTCATCTGCAGCGCCCCTGAGGAGTTCCCGGACGTCAAAGCCGGCCAGCATTATTGGAAGAAGTCCTACCGGGGTGAGGACGGAGAAGCGGCCTCCCACATTGTCCGGAACCACGAAACCGCGGTATCCTTCCTTGACCTGAAGGGTGTTGAGGGCACGCCGGCAGGCATCGGTGACAGCCACTATCCTGCGGGCTGCGGCATCCCTGCCGTATGTTTTCTCTATATATTCCTTGACCAGACGGAAGGCCACGGCAGGCTCCGTAGTGGTACCTGACTTGGAAATCACAACACAGGCCACGTTGCGTATCTTCGCCAGGTCCATCAGCTCCGCGATGTATTCCTCGCTGAGGTTATTGCCGGCGAACACCACCTGCGGAACCCCGTCAGGACGGATGAAACTGTGGCTCAGGGCCTCGATGGCGCAGCGTGCTCCGAGGTAGGACCCCCCGATACCTATGGTTATGACAAGGTCCACGCCAAGGGCGCGCCATTCGTCACGTATGGCTTCGCACTCGTTAATGAGGGATTCCGGAATGTCCACCGGGAGGGTCTTCCACCCGAGGAAGTCATTTCCCGCCCCGTTCTCTTCCTGAAGTGTGTCAAAAGCCTTGAGCGCCCTGCTTTCATAAGCGCTGAGCTGTTCTCCTGAAATGAAGGAGCTGCAACCGTCGATATTGATCTTTATCATCTTCTTTTGTTTTGATTAACAAATATAGTTATTATCTTTGATAAAGTTAAAACCCGACACACTATGTATAAAGTAATCAAAGCTTTTGCAATCGCGGGACTCCTTGTTCTCGCAGGCTGTTCAACCGGAAGGAATGCAACAAAGATGAACGCGAACGGATTTCCGGCCGTGGATCAGAAAGGAAAGGTGGCCATAGTGGCCCACAGGGGTTTCTGGCAGTGCGATGAAGGAGGTTTCTCCGAGAATTCCATCGCCGCTCTCAAGGCAGCGCAGGACTACGGATTCTGGGGCAGCGAATGCGATATCCACATAACCGCGGACAATGTCATCATCGTCAACCACGACGACAAGATCAACGGCAAGCTCATATGGGACCACAACTACGCCGATTTCGACAAGGACCTGCTTCCTAACGGCGAGAAGAGACCTACCTTCCAGCAGTATCTCGAACAGCTTTCCAGGAGCACGGTGACCAAGCTTGTCATCGAATTCAAGATACAGAAGAACCAGGAGCGCGAAGACCTGATGGTCGACAACACCATCAAGATGCTCAAGGAATACGGGCTCTATGATCCGAAGCGCGTCGCCTTCATCTCATTCGGAAGGCATATGTGCCAGAAGATAGCCGCCGAGCACCCTCAGTTCATCAACCAGTTCCTAAGTGGAAAGATCGCACCGGCAACTATGGCTTCGGAGAAGATCAACGGTATCGACTACCACTACTCCAACTTCGAGCTCTGGCCTGAATTCGTGGGAGCGGCACACGATCTGGGAATGACAGTGAACGCGTGGACGGTCGACAAGGAGGACAAGATCCAGAAGATGATAGACCTTAAGGTTGATGCAATCACGACCAACACTCCTCTCAAAGTGAGGGAACTGCTGGGAAAGGACGAATTCAGAATCAGGAAATAATCCGCTGGAGCCAGCGGCAGATAAGCATAACCCGATTTGCGAAAACGGGGTAGTCAAGGGTTGGCGGCACGTCCGTCAACCTGTTTGTATTCATAGTGATGCCCGAGGTCCACACCACGCAGGGAATACCGTTCTCGATAAAGATGCGCTGGTCCCCCACCTTCCTGTAGAACAGTTTCGTGAAGTCCCTGCTGCCATAGTAGTCATAAGTCACGTCCACCCACAGACGTACGTTGGCGAAGGTTATGTCCGACGCGTACCTTTCAGCGCCAAGGGCTATGACGTAATTCTTGATATAAGGCTTGACAGGGGAAAGGCTGGCGCCTATGATATCGATGTTGCTCACCAGCGTTATCTGGGACGGGCGTATCTCCTCCCCTCCGGAGGTCCTGATACGGCCCTCCCTGAGGTCATTGAAAAAGGCCCTGGACCCGGCCATATCCGCATTCCTGCCGTCGAAGACTATGAACAGCACGGAGTTTCCTCCGGCCTTCAGCGAATCGGCGATGGACAGGAGCGCCGCCACACCGGAGGCGTTGCTGTCAGCCCCGGGATAAGCGTTCCCTTCCAGGCAGGCGAGCCCGTCCACATAGGTCGAAAGGATGGTATACTTCCCTTTCCTGCTGCCCGGCAGCAGGCCGACCACGTTGTGTCCGACCTTGTCTCCGGCCGAGAAGGCAAGTGTGTACCCCTCCTCGAGCGGGCAGAGCCCCGCCTTGCGGAACGCGTTCACGATGTGCGCCCTTGCAATGACTCCCGCGCTGTTGCCGAATCCCCTTCCCTGCTGGATCGAATCGCACAGATATTCCACCTCGTCACGCAGTCTGTCGCTCAATTCCTCTGTCTGCGCGGAGGTCGTCCCGGAAAAGCTGCAGAGCAAAGTGACAACAAGTATTATTTTTATTCGAAAATTCAAAATCGGGGCACGAATAATGTTATCTTTGCAAAGATACAACAAAATGAAGAAGTTCAAGAGCATAATCCTCGCAATTCTGGCTTTCTGCATAAGCGCAGCCGCCCAATGGGACAAGGACGTGTTCCTCCTCAGGGGCCAGCTGGCACTTCAGGACGGGAAATATGGAAACGCAATAGAACAGTTCAGCGTCCTTGCCAGACTCGACACCACCAACTACTGGAACTTCTTCTACCGCGGCATAGCGAAATACAACCTCGGCGACTACCGCGGGGCATATTCCGATTTCAACAGGACCGTATCCCTGAATCCGGTGTTCACGAACGGATATCATTTCCGCGCAATCACCGAAAGCAGCTTCGGGGAATATGAAACGGCGCTCAAGGACCTGGAAAAGGCGCTTTCCCTCAGACCGGGCAACATCAGTGTGATATTCAGCCGCGGCGTGACGAATTTCCTGGCCAGGAACTTCGAGAACGCACTGAAGGACTTCGACTACTACATAAGCAAGGAGAAGAAGGATGCCGCAGCATATCTGAACAGGGGTGCCACATATCTGTTCCTCGGTGATACGCTGAAGGCCCTGGACAACTACAACACCGCGATCAAGCTTGACCGGCACGATGCCGAAGGCTATATCCGGCGGGGCAGGGTCTACGCGATGCAGAACGACTATGACAATGCGGTGAGGGATATGAACCTGGCCATCGAACGCGATCCGGACAACACCCTGGCCCTGTTCACCAGGGCGGTGATGAATCACGAGAAGTACAATTACAACGCAGCGATGGACGATTTCAACAAGGTGCTCGATCTCGAACCGGGAAATGCCCTCACGCTGTACAACCGCGGACTTCTCAGCGCGCAGGTGGGTGATTATGAGGCGGCCCTTTCCGACATAGGCAGGGTGATCGCCATAAATCCGGACAACGTGCTGGCCCATTACAACAGGGCTGCTATCTATATGGAGCTCGGGCGTTTTCAGGATGCCGTGGAGGACTATTCCAGGGCCATAGCGCTCTATCC
>JAKSKC010000023.1 GCA_024401945.1 Bacteroidales bacterium | reverse complement strand
CAGGCGTAAGCGATGAAGTTTGCGAGGGAACCGAGCTGGGAGAGAGCCTTGGAAGCACCGAACTGGTTGGTTACGATGACGCCCATCGATCCGGCGAGGTTGGTAACGAACGCTATCATGAAGAAGAGAGCGAACATCACGATGATAGCGGGCGTGTAATTCTGCTTCTGGTTTGTTTGTGTCATAATTATCGAGTATTTGTTAATCAAAAATCGAACTATTCTGCTAAGTTACGAAAAATTCATATATTTGGGTATGAAAACAAAACTTTTCCCTCTTCTTTTTACTGTAGTCAGTATGCTTATGACAGCCTGCGGCCAGAAGGCCACGAGCGTTGTCTTCACAGAAGGTCCCCTCGACCCGGAAACCGGTGCCGGGACCTACACCATCACAGTCAACAATCCTCCTGAAGATGCCGGATGGATAATCTGGTGCTCGGCCTTCCGCACGGTGGCCAAGGTACAGGAAGGTTCCAACGGTAACTTCTTATTCGTCAGCGGTAGCCTGCACAAGATAGTGCCTACAGGCGACTACGATGACAAGGTGACCATCAATTTCACCGCGCAGCCTATGCCGAGACAGAGCTGGGCTCCGGAGAAATTCACCCTCGACGTTCCGGGAAAGAAACCTGTGGAACTCAAGGCGACCTATGAGTTCCAGCCGGTAGCGGAAGTGGCTGATTTCAGCTACAACAAGGTGGAGGTGGCCGTTCAGGACATCATTCCGGCTGTCAAGAGCTGCACTCCGGCTGAAGGAAGTTTCAGAATCAAGGAGAATATGAGCTACGCCGACGTGCTCGAGGCATTCCCTCCTGTTTACGTGGAGTCCGCAAAGGCAGGCTGGTACAGGCTCACAATCAAGGACGGGGTCAGCATCGAGGCCTCGGACGGGGACGGAGCCTTCTATGCGGCAGTCACTCTCGTGAATATGGCAAGGAACGGCAAGGGAGAGGTTCCCAATATGGTCATCGAGGACTGGCCTGACCTGCAGCACCGCGGGATGATGCTGGACGTCGCCAGGAACTTCACCTCGAAGGACAACGTTCTCAAGTTCATAGACCTTCTGGCACACTTCAAGGTCAACGTCCTGCACCTGCACCTTGCAGACGACGAGGCCTGGAGACTTGAGATGCCCGGAATGCCTCAGCTCACCGCTTTCGCGGCATTCCACAGTCTTCCGGCAAGGACCGGCGACGGAGGATTCATCGAGCTCGAGCATCTCCAGCCATCCTACAGCGGGGATTTCCTTCCTGACGCGGAGGGTCCTTCAAACGGATTCTACACAAAGGAGGATTATATAGAAATCCTGAAATACGCAAAAGCCAACCACATCAGGGTCATCCCTGAGGTCGACACTCCGGGCCATTTCAGAGCGGCGCTCCGGGGAATGGACTACTACTGCGACCAGACAGGCGACGAGAGCTACAGGCTCACGGAAGCGGCCGACACATCGAAGTATATGTCAGTCCAGCACTACAATGACAACGCCATGAACATCGCCCTCGAAGGCAGCTACAAATTCATGGAGAAACTGTTCGACACCCTCATCGAATACTATGCCGAGGCAGGTGCCGAACTCCCTGAGATCCATATCGGAGGCGACGAAGTCCCGGGAGGGGCATGGACCGGTTCCCCTGCCTGCAAGGCTCTTATGGAGGAAAAGGGATGGACGGATGTCAACGACCTCAAGTCCTACTTCATCGACCGAGTTCTCGACATCGCCGAGGCCCGTGGGGTCAAGATTGACGGATGGCAGGAAATCCCGGCCAGACTGCATCCTGACACGGAGGCAAGGCTCATCAGGAATCTCGGACGCACGAATGTCTGGAGCACCTGGGAGGCAGGACGCAAGGACGAGCTCTCATACCAGTTCGCAAACAAGGGAATCAAGGTCGTACTCTGCAATATGACCAATGCATATTCGGATTTCGCCTACAACCGCAGCAAACTCGAGCGCGGACTCGACTGGGGCGGCATCGTGGACGAGCGCAGGGCCTACTCGATGCTTCCGTTCTCGGTTTACAAATCCGTGAGATGGGATGATGACGGCAACATCAAGGATATTTCCAAGGCATCCGACGGCAAGACCGTCCTCGAGGCGAAGGAGAACATCCTCGGAGTCCAGGGACAGCTCTGGTCAGAGACCATACGCAATTTCGACAACGTCACATACTACATCTTCCCTAAGATGCTCGGACTCTGGGAGAGAGGATGGAACGCCTCCCCTGTCTGGGAAGGCACCGACAAGTCGGACGACCCTCTGTTCATGGAGTCATTCGACAAGTTCTACAGCGTGGTTACCGCTCACGAGTTCCCATACTTCGAGCAGATGGGCATCTGTTACCGCAAGAGGGACTGAGCCTGAACGATACGGAAAAAGGGATGACCTCCAAGTCCTTGCGGACTTTGCGGTCATCCTTTTTTTATTGCCCGGATGTCTGGGTCAATCTGGGTATGCAGAGCGTCACAGCCTTGTCCAGAAGGTCTATGTCGAAATGCCTGGATGCTGTGGTCTCACCGTCGGCGCACAGATAGATAAGGTTGCGGGACGAAGCTTCGACGTGACGGCCACGGCGGAATTTGAACACCATACGGGCCAGGCGACTGTTGACATACGAGCCGTCCTTGAACTTGTTGAAGAGCAGGAAGAAAACCAGCAGGGGGCAGAACCTCGCCACCACCACATCGAAATAACCGTCATCGATGACGGCATCGGGTGCGCATTTGTAGAATTCACCGTAATATTTTGAATTTGCCACGGCGCACATCATCGTAAGACCCCTGGACATCCTCTCGCCATCCACAATGATGCGGAAATTGTTGACACGGTTGAAGAGCAGGGCCCTGAGCGTACCCCTGAGATAAGGATTGCTCTTGCCCTCAAGTATGTACAGGTCCCCGAAGAACGCGCTCATCGAGTCGAAGCCGAAATTGGCGACGTTGATGGAATAGTCATTGTTGCACTTGATGACGTCAGACTTCACAGTCTCCCCTTCGATCAGATCCCTGACACTGCGGAAATTCCTTCCCGGGAAGTATGAAGAGAATGAGGAAGTGGCGCCATATGCCAGCATGGCCACGCTCTTGTGCTCCGAGCCTATCACGCCGCTTACCACTTCGCAGAGGGTACCGTTGCCTCCACAAGCTACGAAGCAGACCTCATCGTCCTTATGGAAATCGCAATATATATGGACGAACCGCGTTGCGTCACCCTCACTTTTGGTGTGATACAGCTCATACTTGATGTCGCAGCCTTCCAGCTGGGGCTTCAGTTCGTCATCTATAAAACGCTTGTCCTCGCGACCGTTAATTACGAAAATCCAATACATAACAACCTGGGAGATTTAACAAATCCATGGCCTGCAGAATATTTGATATTTCCTTATGCGAGAGCGGCGAGATTCTTCTCGTTCGCGAGTACCTTTCCTTCCGGGGTCATGGCGTACTCGATGCGGGAAGCATAGAACTTCTCGACGTTGCGGCGCACCATCTTGGAGGTGGAGTTGAGCATACCGTTCTGCTCCGTGAAAGGAACATCCGCCACTACAACGGCTGCAGGGAGCCATTTCTCAGGGAAGAGTCCTTCGTGACGGCCTCCCTTGCGGTATGAATCAAGTTCGCCCTGGATGATGTCGAGCATCGCCTTCCTGCCCTCTTCGGAGTCAGGATCGAGGCCTGAAGCCTTCACTGCATCCTGCAGGTTGCCCTTGGAAGGAACTATTATCACAGCGGTGTAAGGGCTCTGGTTGTTGTAGAGGACTGCGGAATCGATGTACTTGGAACCGTCCGCAAGGCTGTCCTCGTAACCCTCCGGGGAGTATTTCTCACCGTCAGAGGAGATAAGCAGGCTCTTGAAGCGCCCGGTAACATACAGGTAGCGGCGGTCACCCTTGAAAAGATACCCCCTGTCACCGGTATGGAGCCAGCCGTCCACGATGGTCTTGGCCGTCGCTTCCGGATTCTTCCAATAGCCGGCCATCACGTTCTCTCCGCGGATGACGATCTCACCTGTCTCACCGTCAGGAAGTTCCCTGCCGTTTTCGTCGCATATCCTGATGTCCATAGGCTGCACCGTACGGCCTGATGACCCGAAACGCGCGTGACCCACTGCATTGGAGCATATCACCGGGGTGGCCTCGGAAAGGCCGTAGCCCTGGAAGATAGGCATACCGATGGCGCAGAAGTATCTCTGGAGCTCGATGTCCAGAAGGGCGCCTCCACCTACGAAGAACTTCATCCTGCCTCCGAAATTTTCCCTTATGCTCTTGAAGATGAGCTTGTCGAATACATTCCTGAGGATGCCCCTCCACCACTGTGTGATGAACGGCTTGCCCATATTCCAGTATTCGCGGTTGTACCTGATGGCATTATCGAGTGCGAAATTGTAGAGTTTCTCCACCTTCGGGCCCTTCTTCCTGATTCCGGACTCGATATTCTTGCGGAAATTCCTTGAGATGGCAGGGACTGAAAGCATCTCGTGAGGACGGACCTCCTTGATGGCGATCGGGATGTTCTTCAGCATGGTGACGGCATTCTTGCCTCCGGGAACCGTTGCGATGCTGCCACCCCCGGACATCATGAAATAGAATCCGGCGACGTGGGCGAAGCAGTGGTCCAGAGGCAGGATGATGAGCATCACATCCCCCTCCTCGATGCCTATCACAGAATGGCACTGCTCGATGTTGGCAGTGTAGTTCCTGTGAGTGAGGAGAATACCCTTCGGATCGGCAGTAGTGCCTGAAGTATAGCTTATGTTGGCATAGTCGTCAGGTCCCACCGATGCAACGCGGGCATCGAAAATGTCCTTGTGGGCGGATATGAAAAGCTTTCCTGCCTCTCTTATCTCCCCGATATACATTTCATTGTCCTTCAGAGGAATATCGTCGAGGACGATGATCTTCTCAAGGGTTGGGCATTTGGCTGCCACGCGGCGGACTTTTTCTATCTGGCTCTCGGATGCTATGATGAAGCGGGCATCCGAGTGGTTTATCCTGAAGCACAGGTCATGATCCGATTCAAGCTTGAACGAAAGCGGAACGTTGACCGCTCCGGCATACAGGATACCGAGTTCGGACATCACCCAGAGATTGCGTCCCTCCGAGATAAGCGCAACCTTGTCCCCCTTGTTCAGGCCGATTGACATGAAACCGGCACCGAGGATCATTCCCTCCTCACGCGTCTTCAGATAGGACGTCTCACGCCACACACCGTCAACCTTCTCTCTCAGAAAAGTGGCCTCTCCGTACTTCTCAACGTATTTGTTGACGAAATCTATTATTGTCAGACGTTCATTCATAATTTTACTTCTTTGCCGGGAACAGTCCGTAGAGCTGCGCGTCGACCATATCGGTGACTTTGTCAAAATCCTCCGCCTTGTTTCCGAACTTGATGTTGTCGGCGTCAATGACAAGGAGATTGCCCTCGTAACTGTTTATCCATTTTTCGTATTTCTCATTCAATCCGGTGAGATAGTCGATCCTGATGCCCTTCTCATAATCCCTTCCGCGCTTCTGGATCTGCGAAACCAGGTTCGGAATCGAGGACTTGAGGTAGATCAGCAGGTCCGGATTGCCCACCAGGGACATCATAAGGTCGAAAAGCTCGGAATAGTTCTCGAAATCCCTCGTGCTCATCAATCCCATATCGTGCAGATTGGGAGCGAATATCCTGGCATCCTCGTAGATGGTCCTGTCCTGAACGATAATGTCATCGGTCTTCGCTATCTCGACGACATCCTTGAACCTCTTGTTGAGGAAATAGATCTGGAGGTTGAAGGACCACCTCCCCATATCCTCGTAGAAGTCGGACAGGTAAGGGTTGTAGTCAACTGATTCGAACTTCGGGATCCAGCCGTAGTGGGCTGCGAGCATTTTCGTCAGCGTTGTCTTTCCGCTTCCGATGTTTCCTGCGATGGCGATATGCATATCTGAATCGATTATCTTAACAAAGTTACTATTTTATTTGAACAATCCGAACAGTTCGGCGTCTATCTTGTCCGTTATGGCCGAAAAATCCTCCGGATTATTTTGAAAATCAAGATTTTCCGTATCGATTACGAGCAGTTTTCCGGGGTATGACGCTATCCACTCCTCATACTTGCGGTTGAGTCCGTCGAGATACTCCAGGGAAATGCTCTGCTCATATTCGCGTCCCCTTTTCTGGATATTCGCGACGAGGTGGGCTATGCCGGACTTCAGATATATGAGCAGGTCGGGAGGACGGACGGTCGACATCATAAGTTCGAAGATCTGCATATACGTCTCGTAGTCCCTCCGGCTCAGATTGCCGAGCTCGTAATTGTTCCTCACGAAAATATAGACTCCCTCGAAGAGGGTCCTGTCCTGGATTATCACACCGTCGGATTTGGAGATATCCACCACATCCTTGAACCTCTGTGCAAGGAAATAGGTCTCCAGATTGTATGACCAGCGCGGGATATCCTTGTAATAATCTTCCAGATAAGGGTTGTATGACACTGCCTCGAACTTCGGGGTCCATCCGTAATGCTGGGCGAGCATCCTGGTCAGTGTCGTCTTTCCGCTTCCTATGTTTCCTGCTATCCCGATGTGCATATTTAATACTTAGAACTTACAAATTTAACATAGTTTTCTTATTTTTGAACCCGTCAAAACTGAAAGTTATGAATATACAGCAGTTCCGCTTCAATTTGTTTCAGGAAAAATGCCGCCTCGTATGGGAGGACCCTCAGAACGTCACGGTCGTGGACCCCGGCTTCTACAATGGGAACGAGGAAAAGGATTTCTTCGATTTCGTGGACGGGAACAATCTGAAGATAAAGAATATACTGCTCACGCACGGCCATCCTGACCACATCTTCGGGGTCAGTACGATTCAGGAACGGACGGGGGCGGAGGCATATATGCACCCCGGGGAGAAGGCCGTCCTGAAACAGGCGGTGAAGCTTATCGGGAGATTCGGGCTGCACGAACCCAGCTGCGGATTCAGCACGAAGGACATCAGTGACGGGGATGTCCTGGAACTGGGAGGGATACGCTTCGAAGTGATTGAGACACCGGGGCACACTCCCGGGGGAGTATGCTACTACGTGAGGGAGAAAGGGATACTTTTCTCCGGAGACACACTCTTTGCGGGCGCTATCGGAAGGACGGACCTGGAACTGGGGGATTATAACCGGGAGATTGTCTCGATAATGGAGAAGATAATCTGGCTGCCTGCAGACACCATAGTATACCCGGGGCACGGGCCGAACACCACCATAGGCAGGGAGAGGACGGAAAATCCCTTCCTCGAGCCGTTCAACGAACCCGAAGAAGGGACTTCGGACGAGGTGGACCCCGTCATTCTGTCAAACCGCTGAGCCCAGGGTCTGTCCTCCGATGAATTCCCTCATTATCGAGGTCGGAGGCACGGCCGCTATCTCCGCAGGCTTGAAGGCTGTCACCGATTCAAGGAACCTGAGCAGGGACGAAGCCTTCTCATAGGCCGCGGATGACTCCGCTATACCATAAAGAAGCGGTTCCGCATAGTATTTGAGAAGAGGCAGGTCATAGAGCGTGGAAGAGTTGAACACGACTTCGGCGTTCTCCTCGTAAGGGAAGATGTTGCGCTCCTCGCCGCGCCTGACCGAAGGCCAGCGGAGGATATTCTCCTCCGGAGAAATCCCCCTCGTGCGGTTATCCCGCACGATGCGGCGGAGGAGCCGCTTGTCGGTGGTGGAGTTGTGGACCTTCTCGCCTCCCGGCAGAGCTGACAGGGGCGAGATATAGATCCTGAAGAACTTTGACCGGTCAACGGCCGGGGTCAGCGCCGGATTGAGCGCGTGTATCCCCTCCATACACAGTATCTCATTGGAGGCCAGACGCATCGAAACCCCCGTGCGAACAGGGACCCCGAGCTTGAAATCAAACTTCGGAACTTCTATCTCCTCCCCGCGAAGCAGGCTGTTGAGGTTGTCATTGAGAAGCTCCACGTTCATGGCCTGGAGACTCTCGAAATCATATTCGCCGTTCTCATCCCTCGGGGTCATCTCCCGTGGAAGGAAGTAGTTGTCCAGCTCGATGACCTTCGGAACAAGGCCCAGGACCTTGAGCTGCTGGGCGATGCGCAGGGAACTGGAGGTCTTGCCGCTGGAAGACGGCCCGCTCATCATCACTATCCTGCTTTCGGCACGCCTCCAGTAAATCTGGTTGGCGATGCCCGCGTACTTGCGTTCCTGACGCGCCTCGCACAGATTGATGAGTTCTATTCCCTTGCCTTCAGCGAGGGCTTCATTGAGTCTTTCAAGTGAATTTATGCCTATGGCCTCGCACCAGTTGGCATACTCCTGTCTTGCAGCTTCGATTCTTGTCATAATTCCTCCTTGAGATATTTGCCTGTCACTGAAGCCGGATCGGCACAAACCTCCTCGGGAGTGCCGCAGGAGACGATCCTTCCTCCGCTGCGTCCTCCCCCGGGACCCATATCGATCAGATAGTCGACTTCCCTCAGGACATCCATATTATGTTCTATTATTATCACCGTATTGCCCTGTTCCACGAGTTTGTGGAGCACGTCCATCAGCACCCTGACGTCCTTTGCGTGGAGCCCCGTGGTAGGCTCGTCCAGCATATAGAGCGTATTGCCTGTGGCTTTCCTGAACAGTTCGGCCGCCAGTTTCATCCTCTGGCTCTCGCCTCCCGACAGGGTGACAGCAGACTGTCCCAGACGCACATAACCCAACCCCACATCGGCCATAGCCTGCAGTTTCGGGGCTATGGAAGGACTGGTGCCGAAGAATTCCAGGGCCTCGCTCACCGGCATCTCCAGCACATCGTATATGCTCTTCCCCTTGTATTTCACTTCCAGCGTATCCTCCTTGTAGCGCTTTCCGCCGCAAGTCTCGCACACCACGTTGACTGATGGAAGGAAATTCATCTCCACCACCTTGATGCCGGCGCCCTTGCAGTCAGGACAGCGCCCGCCCTCCACGTTGAACGAGAACCGGCCCGCCCTGAATCCGCGCACCTTGGCGTCGGGGGTATCCTCGAAAAGTGCCCTTATGTCGTTGAAGACGCCGGTATATGTCGCAGGATTGGAGCGCGGAGACCTGCCGATAGGGCTCTGGTCTATCTCTATGACCTTGTCTATATTGCTCAGACCCACTATTTTCCGATATGGAAGGGCCTTGAATTTGGCGTGGTAGAACTTGTTCTTGAGCACAGGCATCAGAGTCTGGTTGATCAGGGTGGATTTGCCGCTTCCGCTGACCCCGCTGATCCCTATCATGCACCCCAGGGGGAACGCCACGTCCACATCCTTCAGGTTGTTCCCCGAAGCCCCCTTGAGCTCAAGGAATTTCCCGCAGGGAGCCTTTCTTGCCGGAACGGGCCTGTTCTCCTCAATGCAGGAACCGGCGAATTCCTCCGCCCGCCCGCTGTAGCAGATATTGCCACCGTTGACCCCGGCCCCGGGTCCTATGTCCACTATCCAGTCAGCGGACTTCATAGTATCCTTGTCGTGCTCTACCACAAGCACGGTATTGCCCTCGTCCCTGAGAGCCTTCAGCGACGATATCAGCTTGCGGTTGTCCCTCTGGTGCAGACCTATGCTCGGTTCGTCCAGCACATATATCACATTCACCAGACGGGAACCTATCTGCGTGGCGAGCCTTATCCTCTGGCTCTCGCCACCTGACAGCGATGCTGTGGCCCTGTCCAGCGACAGATAGTCGAGCCCTACGTTGATCAGGAAGCCCACCCTGTCCGAAAGTTCCTTCAGAACGTCCCTCGCGACGGCATTCTCCCTCCCGCTGAACTTGGACTCCAGGGAATCCAGCCACTGCTTGAGTTCCGAAATCTCCAGCGCACTCACTTCGCTTATGCTCCTGCCGTCTATCCTGAAGCACCCGGCCTGCTCGTTAAGACGGCTGCCGTTGCATACAGGGCAGACAATCTTTTCCTCGATATCATCCACCACTCCGGGCCAGTTTGTCATCTCGGACTGGTTGCCCTCCCCTATCCTTACAAGGTCGTCGGAGCCGAACACCAGAAGGCTCACCACCTCTTCGGGAAGTTCACTGACAGGCTCGAAGAGGGAGAATCCGAATTTGCGGGAAAGGCCGCGCACTATGTCGAACTTCCTGTTCTCGCGCATCTTTCCGAGAGGGACTATCGCCCCCTGAGCCACGCTGAGGCTCCTGTCGGGGATTATGGTATCCATACTGACGTCCACAATGGTGCCCAGTCCCTTGCAGTGGGGACAGCAGCCCTCGGGAGAGTTGAATGAGAAACTGTGCGGGGCAGGTTCGCGTATGGATATGCCGTTGTCGGGCTCCACGAAATGCTTCGAGAAGTGACGCAGCTTCCCAGTCTCCGCGTCCATCACGGCGACGGATCCCTTGCCCTGTCCCAGGGCCGTGAGCACCGAGGCGCTTATCCTCTTGCGGTCGGCGTCGCAGGGCTTCAGCTTGTCCACGACCAGTTCTATGAAATGGTTCCTGTACCTGTCGAGCGACTCCACGTCATTGAGGGAGCATATCTCCCCGTCTATGCGCACCTGGTTGTAGCCCTTCTTGCGCAACTGCTCGAAAAGTTCCCTGTAGTGACCCTTCCTTCCCCTTACCAGAGGTGTGAGCAGGATGCATTTGCGGTCCCTGTATTCATCAATGACAAGATCTACTATCTGCGAATCATTGTAACGGACCATCTCCTTCCCGCTCACCGGAGAGTATGCCTTGGAGGCCTTGGAATAAAGGAGCCTGAGAAAGTCCGATATCTCGGTTATGGTGCCCACGGTGGAGCGCGGATTCTTTCCCGTGGTCTTCTGCTCTATGGCTATGATCGGGCTGAGTCCGCTGATGCTTTCAACCTGAGGCTTCTCAAGTATGCCCATAAAGTGCTTGGCATACGGGGAGAGGGTGTTCATATAGCGCCTCTGCCCCTCCGCGTAGACGGTGTCGAACGCCAGCGAGGACTTGCCGCTGCCGCTGACCCCCGTGACCACCACGAAATCCCCCCGGGGGATGTCCACATCCACGTTTTTGAGATTATGGGCGGACGCTCCGCGTATCCTTATGTATTCCTTTTTTTTCACGTCGTGATTAGCAGATGCTAATTTAACAATTAATTTGGTTACTTTTGCAGCCGTTTGCGAACATTATGTGGTTTTTGATGGCATTGGCCTCAGCTATTCTGCTGGGCTCCTACGATGTGGCGAAGAAACAGTCTCTGCGTCGGAATTCAGTAATGTGGGTTCTTCTCGCCGTTTCAGTGCTCTCCACCGCCATACTCTCGCCGTCCCTGCGCATAGGTACGGCTCACGACCACCTGCTTCTGGTGCCGAAGGCAATTCTCGTAACCCTGTCCTGGATATCGGGCCTGATTGCAATGAAACTCCTGCCGCTGACCACCGTCAGCACGCTGAAGGCATCGAGACCGGTGTTCGTGGTCATCCTGTCGATAATCATATTTTCGGAGAAACTCAATTTCTGGCAATGGAGCGGTACCGTCATCGCCCTGACCGCCCTCTTTCTCCTGAGCCGTTCAAGCAAGAAGGAAGGAATACATTTCCTCCACAACAGGGGTTTCTCCTGGATGGTTGTGTCCATCTTCACAGGTGTGGGAAGCGCCCTGCTTGACAAATACGTGATACATACCATGGAACCTTTCTTCGTGCAGGGCTGGACAAACCTGTACGTGTGCATCCTTATGGGTCTGGTCGTTCTTCTCAAGGCGCTCCGGGACGGTAAGAATGCCGAGAGATTCCATTGGGACTGGATGCTTCTCATTGTCGCCGTTCTCCTGACCGGAGCCGATGCCCTGTATTTCTGCTCACTCAAGCAGGAAGGGGCGCTGCTGTCCGTGATATCGATATTGAGAAGGGGGTCCGTGATAGTAACGTTCACCCTAGGCGCCATCCTGTTCAAGGAAAGGAACATCCGCGCCAAGGCTCTGGACCTGGCGCTCCTGCTCTGCGGTATGGCTCTGCTTGCCTACGGATCTAGTCCGGTATAGATATCAGCGGACTGCCCATCGCCTGACGCACTTCGTCGTCGTAACGCAGCCTTACCGCCACTCCGGCCTCCTGGAAATAGTACCTGACCGCGAGTTCCTCCTCGATGAACGGGATTATTTCCTCTTTCTTCATCCTCAGGAACTGCTCCTTCTCTATGTCGAGGGCCTTGCCGAGCGCATCGGTCTGGGCTTTGACGGCCTCGTCCAGACCGTCCTTGCGGAGTTCCTGCAGCATATTGTCGAAATACGCCTTGGCGCTCGAACGGTAGTCGAAGGTCTCGCCGAGGGCGAAGCTGACGAAATCGTCATAGTCGGCATCAGTGAAATGGAAATCCTCCAGGGCAGGTATCGATTCGTGCCTTTCAGCGTAATCGAGGGCATAATGGTCCACAACCCCGCTGAGAACCAGTGCATAGGTGAGTCTGCTGAACTCCTCGGGATGGAGTTCCACATCAGGGGTGACTCCGCCTCCGTCCCTTACTGTCCTTCCGGCGGCGGTCCTGAATTCGTGGGTGAGGGAATCAGGGATATGCCCGACGCTTCCGTCCTCGTTCCTGTTCGAATAGTCTATAGCCTGCACACAGCGGCCGCTCGGGGTATAGTATTTGGCTACGGTGACCTTCATCTTGCTGCCGTAAGGAAGCGGTCTGATGGACTGGACAAGACCCTTTCCATAGGTTCTCCTGCCCATTATGGTAGCCCTGTCGTAATCCTGGAGCGCCCCGGCGACGATTTCGGATGCCGAAGCCGAAGCGGAATTCACCATCACGACAAGAGGGATCTCAAGGTCAAGCGGTTTCTGCTTCGTCCTGTAAACGTAGTTCTGACGCGGGTCAGGCCCCTTGGAGGTCACGACCTCGGAATCTTCCGGGACAAAGATGGACACTATCTTGACAGCCTCGTTGAGCAGGCCTCCCCCGTTTCCACGGAGGTCGATGATCAGTTTCGTGATACCCTTCTCCCTGAGTTCCGCAACCTTCCTTCTCATATCGTCCCCCACGCCTTCCGTGAATCCGGTCTGGAGGATGTATCCGGTAGTCCCGTCGGAAAGTATCCCGGCGTACTCGATGTCCGGGAGATGGATCTTCTCCCTGATGACCTTGATGTCGAGAGTATCTCCGGTGTGGGCTTTCTTCACCTTGAGGGTGAGTTCCGTCCCCGGTTCCCCGCGCATCTTCGAACTGCTCTGGTCAGCGGTCAGCCCTGTTGTGGTCTCACCGTCGATTGCCATTATCCTGTCACCGCAGCGGATTCCGGCACGGGCGGCCGGAGAGCCTGCGTAAGGTTCGTTTATCCTTATGAAATCCTGGAGGTCCGGCTTGTAGATAACCGCACCTATGCCTCCGTATGACCTGTTGACCATCATCTCCAGGTCCTCGTCCTCCTCGGCCGGGACATACACCGTGTACGGGTCGAGCTGTGAGAGCATCGCGTCAACCGCAGCCCTTTCCATCCTTTCGACAGGAAGGGAATCTACGTAGGAAGTGTTGAGTTCCTTGAGGATAGCTGTCCTGAGTTCCAGCCACTTGCCCATAGTGAAGCTTCTGGACTGGGCTCCTGCGGCCACAGGCAGCAGTATTGCGAGAATGAAGATGATTCTATGTTTCATACCACAAATGTAATAAAAATTGTACCTTTATCGAAAATATGAAGTACCGTTGCAGTTTCATAGTTCTTAACACCACGCGCGTGGGGGACAATTCCCTGGTTCTGCACACCCTTTCATCCGATTGGGGCCGGCGGTCATTCATATGCAGGTCCGGCCGTTCGATGGGTCTGTACCAGCCCCTGAGCCTTCTGGAGGGCGAAATCACCGAAAATCCCAAATCCGACCTATGGCGGGTATCCGGGATATCGGCCCTGTCAGCCCTGCAGGGCATCAGGAACAATCTCTACAAAACCTCGATCGCCGTGTTCATGAGCGAGGTGCTCTGGAGGACTGTCAAGGATGGTGCCAACGAAGACGGACTCTACGAATGGTGCTCGTCGAGCATAAGGACCCTCGACGCCCTGCCGGGGAACGCGGCCAACTATCATCTCAGATGGCTGCTGGAGTTCGCCGGGGCGCTCGGGTTCAGCCCTTCGGCCGCTGACATCGCACCCTTCGCGGGAACCTGGCTCCAGACCATACGGCAGCTCATCGAGCTCCCCGAGGCCGGGGCTCTGCTGCTTCCGCTCAGCGGGAATGCCCGCGCGGCCATAGCGGAGATCCTGCTCAAGTACATAGGGCATCACACTGAAAGCAACATCAACATCCGTTCACTGAACATATTACAGGAGATATTCAAATGAAAGTCATTTTCGCTACGGGAAACAAAGGGAAACTGCGCGAGGCACAGGAGATTCTGGGAGATGATTTCGAGCTCATCAGCCCTGCACAGATGGGTATAAACGACGAAGTGGAGGAGACCGGAGACACACTCAAGGCCAATTCCCTGCTCAAAGCGGAAGATATATACAGACGCACGGGGATGGACTGCTTCGCGGATGACACCGGACTTGAGGTTGACGCCCTGGACGGAGCTCCGGGCGTGTATACTGCAAGGTACGCGGGAGAGGGCTGCTCGTTCGGGGACAATATGGTCAAGCTCCTCGCGGAGCTCAGGAAGAAGGACGAACTCAACGGAGGCGTCCCTGTGGACAGGAAGGCCAGGTTCCGCAGCGTGATAACCTATATTTCGGGAGGAGTCCCGCACTACTTCGAAGGCTGTATGGAAGGAAGGATCGCCTTCTCGCAGGCCGGTTGCGGAGGATTCGGCTACGACCCTGTCTTCATAGCGGACGACTACCCCGACAGGACGGTGGCGGAACTTCCGGAGGAAACCAAGAACGCCATATCGCACAGAGGCAAGGCCATCAGAAGCATGGTTGCCTGGCTGAAGGCGCACAAGGCGGGGGAAGGGCTCGAGATAATGGCCCCTGCGGGGAATTTCGAATGCCTTCACGCGGCCATACAGGGAGGGGCCGATTCGGTCTATTTCGGTGTCGGCAGACTCAACATGCGCTCCCACTCCGCCAACAACTTCTCCCCTGAAGACCTCAAGGAGGTGGTGAGGATATGCCGCGAGAACGGCGTGAAAAGCTACCTGACGCTCAACATAGTGCTTTATCAGGAGGACCTCGCCCCTATGAGGGAGGCCCTTGACGCCGCGAAGGAAGCGGGTGTCACAGCCATCATAGCCAGCGATATGGCAGCCATCCAGTACTGCCGGGAGATAGGGCTCGAGGTGCATATCTCCACCCAGCTCAGCATATCCAATGCGGAGGCGCTGCGCTTCTATGCGCGCTTCGCCGATGTCGTGGTGCTCGCAAGGGAACTCAACCTCGACCAGGTGAAGGATATCCACGAAACCATAGTGCGCGAAAACATCTGCGGACCTTCCGGAAAGCAGGTGAGGATAGAGATGTTCGCCCACGGAGCCCTCTGCATGGCAATTTCGGGGAAGTGCTATCTGAGTCTGCACGAATACGGGGCGTCGGCCAACCGCGGTGAGTGCTATCAGGTATGCCGCCGCGGCTATGAGGTTACGGACCTCGAGACCGGCAAGCAGCTCGTAGTGGACAACAAATACATAATGTCACCGAAGGACCTCTGTACCATCGAATTCATGGACAGGATAATAGACTCCGGAGTCAGGGTGTTCAAGATAGAGGGAAGGGCCCGCAGCGCGGAATACGTGAAGCGCTGCACCTCCTGCTACCGCAAGGCGGCGGACGCCGTTATGTCAGGAAACTTCAACGCCCGGATGGCCGGCGAACTCAAGGAGGAGCTCGCGCAGGTCTTCAACAGGGGTTTCTGGGACGGATACTACCAGGGCGCATATCTGGGACAATGGAGCGACGTCTACGGCTCCCAGTCAAGCAGGAAGAAGGTCTACAGCGGAAAGGTCACCAACTGGTTCGACCGGATAGGGGTTGCGGAGATCTCGATAGAATCCGCCGCCCTCAAGCTCGGGGACAAGGCCATGGCCATCGGAGCGACGACAGGGGACGTTGAATTCACGGTCAACGACATGAGGGTGAATCTGGAGTCCGCGGAAAAGGCGGAGAAGGGCGTACGCTGCTCGGTGGCGATAGTTCCGGACGACGGAGACCCTACCTTCGAAAGGCTCCGCCGCGGAGACAAGATATATATCTGGGAATAAGGCTTATCTGACCCTGCCCACAAGGCCTTCGGCGAATCTCTTCAACCCCTCGAGCCTCAACGGACCTATCTTGAGACCGGCCACTGACTGCAATGCAAGGGCGGAATATCCCGAGATCTCGTTCCTTGCATCCTCGTCGACGCCGAGTCTGCGGTAAATGGACCTGACGGTCTCTATCTTGCGGCTCCTCTGCGCCTCGTTTCCGACAGGAAGCGCCATGGCATCGAGAAGTTCCTTCCTGTCATCGGCCTTCAGAAGGGCGTTCACGAGCAGCCAGCTTTTCTTGCTGTTCACGATATCCCCCCCTATCGGCTTGCCGAAGACT
>JAKSKC010000022.1 GCA_024401945.1 Bacteroidales bacterium | reverse complement strand
GATATCAGCATCGCGGACCTCAGGTCCCTTATAGGCAATGTCAACCAGGATCCTATCCTGTTCAACGACACCATCTTCAACAATATAGCCTTCGGCGTTGACAATGCATCACGCGAGCAGGTTGAGGCTGCAGCCAGGATAGCCAACGCGCACGACTTCATAATGGAGAAGGAAGATGGATACGACACCAACATAGGTGACCGCGGAGTGAAGCTGTCCGGCGGACAGCGCCAGAGGATCAGCATCGCCAGGGCGATACTCAAGAATCCTCCTATCCTCATTCTGGATGAGGCCACGGCGGCGCTCGACACCGAATCGGAACGCAGCGTGCAGGAAGCGCTCGACAGGCTTATGGAAAGCCGGACCACCATAGCGATAGCACACAGGCTCAGTACGATAAAGGGCGCGGACGAGATTATCGTGATGGACGAGGGACGCATCGTGGAGCGCGGGAAGCACGAGGAGTTGCTTGCTCTGAACGGATACTACAGGAAACTTAACGACATGCAGAGCCTTTAGAGATGAAAAACAAAGTCATCATTTCAAGAATCCTGTTCGCCATATACATCGTTGCAGTGATCTGGCTGTGCGTACACTCGTTCAAGAACCTTGACAACGTGCGGCAGTACATCTTCGGCATCATGACGGACAAGGTGGTGCACTTTCTCATGTTCTTCCCATTCCCCTTCCTTCTGTACATCTCCTACAACAAGACAAGATACAATGCGCTTCAGTCGGTGATATTCTTCATCACGGCGATGTGCTGCGGATTCGTTATGGCGACAGCCACGGAGTACGCGCAGTCGTTCATCCCGTACAGAACACCTGACAGGATGGATCTGGTGGCCGATGTCGCGGGACTTCTCAGCTGCGCGCTGCCCATTCTGGTCTACGATATCATTGATAACACAAAACATAATAAAAGAAAAAAGAAATGAGAAGGAAATTGTTTTTGAGCCTGCTCGCGCTTTCCGCCTTCGGCATCGGTCTGATGGGACAGACGGTCGAGGACTTCGGTGACGGGAGTGATATCCTCAGCAAAAGCCTGAAGGAAAGGACCACTATCGCATCTCACATCAGACTCCGCGAGGTTACTGTCAACGACAAAGTCAAAAAGAACCAGAAGAAGAAACTGGACCTCAACTTCGGGGAAGGGGTAAGTGATTTCCCATGGTCCGAGGCTGACGTGGAATGGTTCCGCGGCGAAGTCGTGAAACTCTTCCCTGAGCAGTGGAAGGACTATCAGCTCGGTGAGATCTTCTGCGGAAAGAGCAACATCAAGGAGCTCATCGGCGGAAGCCTCAACAATGACGGTACAGCCCAGGACTTCCAGTACAGCGTGAAGGATCCGTTCGCGAAGGTGCTTCCTGTAGTACGCAGGCTTGACGACCCTGAATATCAGAAGGGACTGAGCGGAAGGCACATCTCCCTGTGGCAGAGCCACGGAAGGTATTATGAGATAGACACTGACCGCTGGGAATGGCAGAGGGCTCCGCTTCACAGGACAGTGGAGGACATGTACACCCAGAGCTACGTCATTCCTTTCCTTATCCCTATGCTGGAGAATGCCGGTGCCTACGTGCTCACACCGAGGGAGAGGGATACACAGATCTACGAAAGCGTATGCGACAATGACCCGGCATTCGTCGGAAAGCGCGCGAAGCTTGTCAGGACCTGCGGAGAATACTTCGAGGAAGGCAGCTGGAACAACGCCGGCGAAGGATTCGCTGACGGAAAGGAGATTTACAAACTCGAGGAGAACCCGTTCACCATGGGAAGCGCGAGGATGGTGCCTGCCATCAGGAAAGCCGGTGCCGGCGAGGCCAGGGCAATCTGGAAAGCAGACCTTCCTGAGGACGGGGAATATTCAGTCTACGTGTCATACAAGACAGTGGCCAACAGCACCAACTCAGCCCACTACACCGTACACCACAAGGGCGGTGACAGCGAGTTCATAGTCAACCAGCAGATTGGCGGAAGCACCTGGATATACCTCGGAAGCTTCAACTTCAAGAGAGGCGAGGCAAGCGTGACCCTTGACAACATCTGTCCTGAAGGAAGGAAGTTCGTCAAGAAATCAGTCGTTACGGCGGATGCCGTCAAGTTCGGAGGCGGAATGGGAAAGATCGCCCGCGGCGCCGACACACTCAAAACCGAGAACTTCGTAACATCCGGTCTGCCTGCTTTCACAGAGGGAGCTATGTACTGGATGCAGTGGGCCGGTGTCACACCTGACATCTGGAACCACTTCGAGGATGACTATACCAACGACTACGCATCACGCGGTGCATGGACGGAATGGATGCTCAAGCAGAAGGGCGTACCTTTCGACCTGTCAATGGCGTTCCACACCGACGCGGGAACCACCATGGACGACAGGATCATCGGAAGCCTTTCAGTATACACGCTTATGGCCAATGACTCCAGGACAACAGTGATGGGCATCGACAGAATGAGCTGCAGGCGTCTTGCCGACCTTATCCAGCAGCAGATCTGCAATGACGTGCGCCAGGACTTCGAGCCGTCCTGGAACAAGCGTATGCTCTGGGACCGCTCATACAGCGAGTCAAGGGTGACCGGCGTTCCGGGTATGCTCCTCGAACTTCTTTCACACCAGAATCTGGCCGATATGAAATACGGTCTCGACCCGACCTTCAGGTTCACCGTATCACGCGCCATATATAAAGGAATGCTGAAGACAATCAGCGACATGTACGGGGTTCCATACACCGTGCAGCCGCTTCCTGTACATTCATTCTCAGCCATCCTCACATCTACATCCGAGGTCAGGCTGAGCTGGAAGGCCACCGAAGACAGGAACGAGCCTACTGCAACGCCTGATTCATATATCATCCAGACCAGGGTCGATGACGGTGAGTTCGACAAGGGAATCAGCATCCAGGGAACCGAAATAACGATGCCTGTCGAGGCAGGACACATATACAGCTACAGGATCGTAGCCGTCAACGAGGGAGGAAAGAGCTTCCCGTCAGAGATTCTAAGCGCCGGCGTACCTACCGGTGGATGCGGAAAGACAATCCTCGTGGTCAACAACTTCGACAGAGTGTCAGCACCTGCATGGTATGACACCCCTCAGTACGCAGGATTCGACGGAAAACTTGACGGCGGTGTACCGTACATCAAGGAGATCAACTATATAGGTGAGAACTACGAGAACCGCCGCGACTTCCCTTGGAAGGATGACGACAACCCTGGATTCGGCGCCAGCCATTCAGAATATGCGGGCAAGCTGCTTGCAGGAAACACATTCGACTTCACAGCCATTCACGGAGAAGCCTTCAAGAAGCTCGGTTATGCATTCTGCTCGGCTTCATCCGAGGCGTTCGCAAACGGTGAATGCGGAGACGGTTTCTGGACAATCGACCTCCTCTGCGGCAAGCAGGTGACCACAAAGATCGGACGCGGAGCCGTTCAGAACAGGTATCAGGTATTCCCTGAGGCCCTCAGGAACAGGATCAGAGAATCAGCCTGCAACGGCGCGAACCTGATTGTAAGCGGAGCCAACATCGCCACCGACGTGTGGGACCAGGTTTATCCTATCGAGATTGACGAGGAGTACAGGAAGGCAGGAAAGGAATTCTGCCAGAGCGTACTCGGATACAAGTGGCTCACCGGCCGCGCCTGCTATACCGGAAAGGTTGCTTCAGTCATCAGTGGAGAGCACCGCATCGAAGCTCTTGCGGAGGGTGCCGAATTCTTCAACACAGCTAACGCCGAGCGCTACTGCGTGGAGAACCCTGACGGACTTCGTCCTGCGGATGAAAACGGATATATCTTCCTGAACTATACGGGGAACGAGATTCCTGCCGCAATAATGTACAATGCGCCTAAGGGATACAAGGTGGCGTCATTCGGATTCCCGCTCGAGTCCGTCAAGGACAGCGGGAAGCTGGGAATAATACTTGAGAACACACTGAAGAGCTTCAACGAATAACGGAAGCTACAAGATCATAGGTGTCCGCAGATTCAATGCGGACACTTATTTTTTTGCCCACAAGGGACTCGTCGCCGCCGGGAATCAGGATTTCCCCGTCAACGTCAGGGGATGATGCCTGGGAACGGCATACCAGTGTTCCGTCGACGCATTCGTCGACGATGACCTCTTCGACACATCCTATCCGTGAACGGTTGTACCTGGCCGATATTTCACTCTGGAGCTGCATCAGGGCATCGAGACGGGAGTTCTTGACGGCTTCGGGGACGTCGTCCTCGAAATGTTCAGCGCCATACGTTCCCTCCTCCTCGGAGTAGGCGAATGCCCCGAGTCTCTCGAATCCGGCCCAGCGGACAAATTCCAGAAGTTCGTTGAAATCCTCTTCCGTCTCACCGGGGAAACCGACTATCATTGTGGTTCTCAGCACCACTCCCGGTACGCGCTCGCGCAGTTTGGAGATCAGTTCCCTGGTCCAGCGCCCGTCCGCTCCCCTCTGCATCCTGGACAGCACGGAATCGGATATGTGCTGGAGCGGGATGTCAAGGTACTTGCATATCTTGGGATTGGAAGCCATCTGGTCAAGCACATCCTCAGGGAAGGATGCAGGATAGCTGTAATGGATTCTGAGCCAGTCTATCCCCTCCACCTCGGAAAGTGCCTTGAGAAGGTCGGCAAGCGCCCTTCTTCCATAAAGGTCAAGACCGTAGAAGGTGGTGTCCTGGGCTATGATTTCAAGTTCCCTTACGCCTTGCGAGGCAAGATAGCGGGCCTCCTCCACAAGCCTTTCGACCGGGACGGAGCGATGCGCGCCCCTTATGAACGGGATGGCGCAATAGGAGCAGCGCCTGTCGCAGCCTTCGGATATCTTGAGATATGCATAGGGCTTTCCCTTTTCGGTGATATATCTTCTGCTTGAATCATCCGCCCTGCCGCCGGCCCCGAGATATTTGAGAACCGGGTCAAGTTCACGCGCCCCGCACCAGGCGTCGACCTCGGGAATCTCATCCCTCAGTTCACTCATATAACGCTGGGACAGGCAGCCGAACACCACAAGCTGCCCTATCTCTCCCCTCTTCCTGCTTTCTACAGCTTCGAGGATGGCCGATACAGACTCCTCCTTGGCATCACCGATGAACCCGCAGGTATTGATCAGGAATACATCCGCGGGGGTTCCGGGCACTATTTCATAAGCATCCACCAGCGCCGCCAGCAGATGCTCAGTGTCCACAGTGTTCTTGGAACAGCCTAGTGTGAGAACGCTAAGCTTCCTTTTCACGGTCCTCTTCAGTTACAAACTCGAGTGACGCGCTCTTGAGAAGTTCGTTGTACCATTCGACAACCTTCTTCATATGGGAGAGGTAGAAGCGGTCCGCGTCATAGTTCGGGACAGCCTTCTTGAAAAGATCCTTGATTCCGGCCTCCGCTGACTTCGGACCCGGAGCCTCCGCTGAATCGAGCGTATTCCTGAGAGCTGTGAAGACCTCGGCAAGTTTCATCTCACCCTCCGAAGTATATATGGAGATATCCTCCAGGGTCGTGATCCTGGCCGTAGGAGGGAAATTGAGACGTTTACCGTCCGCGAGCGATTCCGCTATTACGCCGGTACGTGACTGAGCTATGTACTGATACAATCCGTGGTAACCTGACACGGAAAGAATTTTTGCCAAATCTGTTTTCATATTGTCTTTTTAATCAAAATGTCTGTTTTCATTATCAGTTCCGCGGGAGTGCCGTCGTTGATTATCCTCTCGTCAGGCTCGAAGCCTTCAAAATTCTGGACAGCGTTCCTTGCAGCGACCTTGGGGTTTCTTGCCAGCCTCAGTTCATAAGGTGCATCCACCATCCATACCGCATCGAAGAATCCGTCGAAGACCCTGCTCCGGGGCGCCACCGCCGATTCGATGAAAACGGTCTCCCCGCTGCATTCACCCATCCACCGCCTGATATCCTCAAGCACCAGAGGGTAAAGAAGGTCCTCCAGGGCCTGCCGCTTCACATCATCCGTAAAAATCACGGATATGCGGGAGAAGGGAACCCCGAGCACACGTTCAACCCTGTCCTTCAATCCGGGGATCTCATCGTAAAGGGCCTTGGCCCTGCTGTCGGAATCGTAGACCTCGAATCCTGATTCCGCAAGATGACGGCAGACGGCTGACTTGCCCGATGCTATGGGTCCTGTGACGAGTATCTTTCTCATGATTCTAATAATTCTCCAGCATGCATTCGCAGGTCTCCGGGATTATCCTGTAATCAATCACATCATCCGGAAGGTTGCCTGGACATATCATGCACCTTCCCGTGATCGAACTGACGAATTCATCGTAGTCCACATAGAAATCCAGCTGTTCCGTAATGTTCCCCCTGTGCGGGAAGCGGCATTTGAGGACCACCTCCACGGTTTTCGGATAGATTGACAGGCGGACTCCTGCGGGGACGTTCTTTTTTGTGATATTGACCCTGTCACGCACCTCGACATAGCGTACGACATCGAGGATATATTCCACTTCCTTCTCGGAAAGGCGCATACCCTGCGGCTGCTCGAGTGCCACGACCCCGTGCCTGGTGTTCTTGACGTCATTCAGCGTCACCGGTTTGGTAAGGACGGACTCGATGTTGTCAAGCCTGGCCGGATCTCCGTAGACTATGACGGAATCGGATGACAGGTGCATCTCCTCCAGGGCAGTGTACTGCGGACGGAATGATATGAACTTGACGGGGATGACAGGGACCTTCTTGTGGCTTTCCTTCGCGAAATGGAAGACGGACTCCTTGTTGACGAAGGTTTCGGCCGTGGCCACGTTCCCGAAGATTGCGTGCGCATAACGCGCCAGAGCCGCGTCGGAGATGCTGAAGGATGTGCCGTCGATCTGTTTGAAATCCTTGCTGTCGATATTCACGGTGCGCGGTTTGCGCGAAGACGCCATCTTCAGGTTTATGAACGAGAAACCGGTGCTCTTGCATCTGGCGATTATCTGAACCTCTCCGTCGCTCTTGCTTGCATATCCGTCGATATTGGATTCAGCGACGACAGGCACGCTTACAATGTCGGTGTAATAGTGCGACAGCTTGTAAACGAGCCATATCGAAAGAGACGTCAGGACTGCCAGGGAAAAAGGTAACAGGACGTCTTTTTTCCTCTTACTTGGCAGGTGCATCCGATTTATCGACATTCACGCAGGTCTTGTCCACGCGGAGCTTGACCTCACCGTCAACCTTGACGAGGACGTCCTTGTCGTTGACTTCGGCTATGACACCCTTGATGCCGCCGGCAGTAACGACCTTGTCACCCTTCTTGAGGGCGGCGCGCATCGCTTCCAGTTCCTTCTGCTGCTTGCGCTGAGGACGGATCATGAAAAACCACATAACGACGAAGATGAGGATGAGCATCACCCACATTCCCATTCCGCCACCCTGTTGAGCTGCTGCCGGTGCAGCCTGCAAAATAGAAATCATAATTATAATCTGTTAATAAGTTTGTCAAGTATTCCGTTAACGAATCCCCTGCTCTCAGGAGTGCTGTAGAACTTGGAGATTTCGACGTATTCGTTGATGATGACCTTGCGCGGAGTCCCTGGGAAGGCCTTTGCCTCGGCCAGGCCGCAGACAATCAGGGCGAGGTCGGTGGCGCAGATTCTGTTCCTGTCCCATTTGAGCGTGCATCCGGCAACATCCGAGCAGTATTTCTCGAATCCCGCGTGAGCCTCTCTGAGAAGGTCGGCCGCGAAGGCCCTGTCATCGTCCATCCTCTGCTCCCTGCACTGCTCGCTGAGGTACAGTTCCGGCATCGACCAGCGTCCGCCCTTCCCGAGAACGTCCATTGTCCTGCAGTCCCAGGTAAGCGCATACGCCAGGTCGTCGTTCCACCAGATGCACAGATCCTCGAGTATATCCTCCAGTTCCCTGTTGTCCACGAGTTCCTCCTCGTAGAAACGGGTCCAGAGTCCCGCATCTTCCGCAATGCCGGTCTGTGGAGCGTTCATATATTCCGCGTAGTAATCCTTCGTCTTCAGGCTGGCGTACAGATGCCTTATCAGGACATCGTACTGGTCCCAGGAAAGTTTCTTCTTGGATATGACCTTGTTGAAATCGGGATCTTCGGAAAGGATGCGGGCTATGCCGTTTTCCACGAAACGCATGTTCGGGTTACGTTCCTCGGCAGTCGGATTGAACTTGTTCCTTGCAGCCTCGATGCGCGCGGAAGCCTCGGCCGTTACCGCAGCCGGAAGCGAAAGCATGAAGAGATACAGGTCGCGCGTCGCCTCACAGGACTTGTCAAGCTGCTGTCTGGCGTCCTTGAATGACAAGGATGGGTTTTCTGAAAGACTGTATATAGTCTTGAAGACCTTGATACGGAGAATTCTTCTACCGAGCATTTTTTCAAACAATTTGTACGCAAAGATAGCACGAATCATCAAAAAAATTCTATTTTTGTTGAAATAAACAACCACTAATACCACAGCTTATGTACAAAGAGGATGATGACGTCTATTCAAAGCCCGTCCGCGCAGGCAAGCGCACATACTTCTTCGATGTGAAATCAACCAGGGGCGGCGACGATTTCTATCTGACCATCACCGAAAGCAAGCGTCGGAACAATCCTGACGGTTCATTCACCTACGACAAGCACAAGATCTTCCTCTACAAGGAGGATTTCGGCAAGTTCAGCGAGGGTCTGAATGAAGTCCTTGAATACATCAAGGACAAATGCTTCCACGGAGAGATTCCGGTGAGGGAGGAGGAAGAGGAGGAGAAATCCATCGAATTCGAGGAGCTGTAGATGGAGCCGCAGATAGAAAGGATCCACAAGGCTGCGGAGTACATCAAGGCCAGGACAGGGAACCTCAGACCGGTGGCGGGCATAGTGCTCGGCAGCGGGTTGGGGCGTCTTGCCGACAGCATCTCGGACGCCATAGTCATTCCATACGCGGAGATTCCGGATTTCCCGCGTTCCACCGCGATCGGTCACAAGGGCAACTTCCTGATAGGCAACCTGTCCGGGAAGACCGTCATAGCGATGCAGGGACGTTTCCACTATTACGAGGGCTACGACATGAGTTCGGTAACCCTGCCTGTACGGGTAATGAAGCTTCTCGGCATCGAATACCTGTTTGTCTCAAACGCATCGGGAGCATGCAATCCCGAATACAGGATCGGGGACCTCATCCTGATAAAGGACCACATAAGCGCATTCCCCAATCCCCTCATAGGAAAGAACCTCGGCGAGTTCGGGCCGAGATTCCCGGATATGAGCTGCGCATATGACCCCCAGCTCCGCCGTACCGCGATGGAAACCGCGGCGGCTTCGGGAATCGAGCTGAAGGAGGGAGTATATTTCGGAAGCCCGGGCCCTACATACGAGACTCCGGCGGAAGTGAGGTTCTACCGTCTCATCGGCGCGGACCTGCTCGGAATGTCCACCATCCCGGAAGTGATAGTCGCAAGACACTGCGGCATAAGGGTGATGGGAATCTCCGTGGTGACGAACTGCGCGAACACGGACAACGAGGACTACGTTCCTAACGACAGCCAGGACGTGGTGCTTCAGGCGGACAGGGCCGCCGTAAGGATGTCCATCCTTCTAGCTGAGATAATCTCCAAGCTTTGATTTCACATAGCCGAGTCGCTTGAGCTCGACAGCCGCTCCGATGCGGAACAGAACCCCGTAGCTGCGCACCAGCGCGTAGAATCCGGTATCGGTCTGGGGCTCTATCTGTTCCTTCTTGATAAGGGCCAGGACGGCGGTCGTGCAGCTGACCATGCACTCGGAGACGAACCTGCCTTCCTTTTCCGAATCGGCGAACAGTTCGGCCAGCACCGTGTCATCTATCGCATCGAAGCCCTTTGAGCCGCAGAGTACGGCATAAGCGGGATCGGTCTCCCCCCTGTCCCACAGATATGCCGCCTTCATCCCCAGAAAGGCGGAGAATCCTATTGCCGCGAACGGAAAGTCATTGAAGTTCGCGACCGCATCGGCCACGTAGTCCTTCACGATCCTTTCCCATACAGCCTCGATGTCAGGGCTGAGGAAAACCTTGCCGTCGCTGCGCGCGTCCTCGCCGAGGAGTTCCGCGGAGCAGCATATCTTGATAAGTCCCTGTTCAAGGACTTTCTCGAACTCATCCAAAAATTCAACTCTATCCATATTGCAAAAATAGCAATTTATCGTTACATTTGTGCGATTGTAGGTTATTAGTTCATACTTATGCTCGAAACTGTAAGAGAAAATATCGCATCGCTTATCGCCCTTTATGAGAAGGAAAAGGAGCGCAACCGCGAACTTGCGCTTTCACTCAGCAGGAGCGAGGATGAACTTGCATCCTGCAGGAAGCAGATTACTGAATTGAAACGACAGATAGCCAATCAGGAACTGAGCGGCGCGTTCATGGGGCAGGAAGGCAACGCCATCGCCAGGAACCGCCTCAATAAACTGATCAGGGAGATTGACAATTGCATTAGACTTTTACAGAACTGATGGCCGAGCAGAGCATTACAATAAAGATTGCCGACAAGACTTTTCCACTGAGGGCCGCGAACCCTGAGATGGAACAGATGATGAGACTCGCCGCCGAGAGAATCAACGAGATGCTCGGCAAATACAACGAGCGGTTCCCTGACAAGAGTCTCGCTGACAAGCTGACCTTTGTGGCGCTCAACGAAACGGTCGCGAGACTTATGGCTCAAAAGGCAAACAGTTCTGTCCAGACCGAAATCCAGGCCCTGGAGAAGGACATTGCAAAATATCTGAAAGAAAATAAGGACTGACCGTTAGATCCCGCCGCTGAAACTAACAAGTTCCACGGAACCGGGTGTACTCGGCTGAGGATGGCAGGCCTGCACAGACAGGAAACCAGAGACAGTACGGAGCCCAAAACCTGAAGATGGTGATTTCTGCCGTCGGACTAACGGTATTTCATACAGTATCTGCCTTTATGAGCGGATACTGTTTTTTGTTGAATACTAGAACCAACAATATATATTAGTCATGTGGTATTTTTACATCCTGGCAGCGATTTGCGGCGCAGTCGTAACGCTTGCCGCTTACATACTGATCAGCCGCACGGTTCTGAAGGACCGCAGCAAGGCTATCATTGAAAAGGCCAAGCTTGAGGCGGAGAATATCAAGCAGCAGAAGATTCTTCAGGCTAAGGAGAAGTTCCTCCAGCTCAAGAGCGATCACGACCAGAAGGTCAACCAGAAGAACAACGAGCTCAAGGAGCGTGAGAACAACATCAAGTCAAGGGAAGGACAGCTTAACCAGCAGGCCGGCGAACTCAACAGGAGACAGCACGACCTGGACTCACAGAAAGGGCAGCTGAACGCGCAGAAGAACATTCTCGAGAACAAGATCGAGGAGTACAACAAGCTCAACAACCAGGTCAACAGGGAACTCGAGTCACTGGCCGGAATGACGGCCCAGGAGGCGAAGGACCTGCTCGTGGAGAATATGAAGGCCGAAGCCAGGACAGAGGCTCAGGCGTACATAAACGACACGATGGACGAAGCCCGTCTCAATGCAGCCAAGGAGGCCAAGAGAATAGTGATCAACACCATCCAGAGAACAGCGACCGAAACGGCGATAGAAAATGCAGTGACATCATTCCCTATCGAGAACGACGAGATCAAGGGAAGGATCATCGGCCGTGAAGGACGCAACATCAGGGCTCTCGAGGCAGCTACCGGGGTGGAGATCGTGGTTGACGACACACCGGATGCGATCCTTCTTTCAGCGTTCGATCCCGTACGCAGGGAGGTGGCAAGGCTTGCCCTCCACCAGCTTGTTCTTGACGGACGAATCCATCCGGCAAGGATCGAGGAAGTGGTTGCGAAGGTGAGGAAGCAGCTCGAGGAGGAGATTCTCGAAACCGGAAAGCGCACCTGCATCGATCTCGGGATACACGGGATGAGTATGGAGCTTGTGCGTATGATCGGAAGGATGAAATACCGTTCAAGCTACGGCCAGAACCTCCTGCAGCACTCACGCGAAGTGGCCAACATATGCGCCATAATGGCTTCCGAACTCGGACTCAACACAAAGGCCGCCAAGAGGGCCGGCCTTCTCCACGATATCGGTAAAGTCAGCGAAGATGATCCTGAACTGCCTCACGCTCTGCTCGGTGCCAAGCTCGCCGAACAGAACAAGGAGCGTCCTGAGATTGTCAATGCCATCGGTTCACACCACGAGGAAATGGAAATGACCTCGCTCATATCCCCTCTCGTCCTCGTCGGAGACGCCATTTCAGGCGCACGTCCGGGAGCACGCCGCGAAGTGATCGAAAGCTATATCAAGAGGCTCAAGGGTATGGAAGACCTTGCAGCGTCATATCCGGGAGTTGAGAAGTCCTACGCCATCCAGGCCGGACGCGAGCTCAGGGTTATTGTCGGGGCGGAGGACGTTTCCGATGACCAGGCAGCACGCCTCAGCACTGATATCGCCCAGCGCATCCAGGAGGAGATGACCTATCCGGGACAGGTCAAGATCACCGTGATAAGGGAAACCCGTTCAGTGGCATTTGCAAAATAAGACGGCATGTATCGTAAATTAATGGCGGCTATCAGTCTGGCACTGCTTGCCGCCGTTTCCATTTCAGCACAGGGGCTCTCCAGGAGCAAAATAAGATGGGAGGTATCTTCCGAAGACGGCAAGGTGGTGATAACCGGAACTCCCGCCAAGGGGGTTGACCACGTCAGCGGAAGCATCAGGTCCATATCCTGTGCGGCAACGAACTGTTTTTCTCCGGAAGATTTCGACTTCGACATAACAATCAGCACGGACTCCCCTGCCGCCGCTGCCTCAGAGGAGAAGGTGTCCGGGCCTGAAGAGGTCCCGGATACTGTCGCGGAAAACGTGGCGGAGACCATACCGGAGAGTGATACGGAGACAATACCGGAGAGCGGTACGAAAACCATATCGGAGAGCGGTACTGAGGCCTGGCTGGAAAGCGATGCGGAGGCAGGGCTGGAGGCGGAACCGCTGCCGCAGCCTGATGCCGGCGGCACTGACGGGGACATCCCCGCAGGGAAGGAAGGACTCCTCTCCCTTGTACTTCAGGCCGTCCTGCTCGGTCTGGCGATGCTTCTGACCCCTTGTGTCTTCCCTATGGTCCCTATGACGGTATCATTCTTCATAAAAGGTGATTCCGACAGGAAGAAGGGAAAGTTCAAGGCCTTCATGTACGGGCTTTTCATCGTTCTGCTGTATACGGTTCCGATATGCGTCATAATAGGTCTGACCTGGCTTTTCGGAGGCAGTTCGGTATCTGCCGACATATTCAACTGGCTGGCCACGCACTGGCTCCCGAACCTGATTTTCTTCCTTGTGTTCCTGGTCTTCGCGCTCAGTTTCTTCGGACTTTTCGAGATCACACTCCCGTCGAAATGGGTCAACTCGGCTGACGGGAAATCCGACGGAAAAGGTCTCGGAGGCGTATTCTTCATGGCCCTGACACTGGTCCTCGTGTCCTTCAGCTGCACCGGTCCGATAGTGGGTACGGTCCTTATAAAGAGCGTCTCAGGGGAATTCTGGACACCGGTGATAACGATGCTGGCATTCAGCATAGCCTTCGCACTGCCTTTTGCGCTGCTGGCGCTTTTCCCAGGACTTCTGAAACGCCTTCCGAAATCCGGAGGATGGCTTCAGACCGTGAAGGTGTCATTGGGATTCATAGAGCTGGCCCTCGGACTTCAGTTCCTGTCCGTAGCCGACCAGACCTACCATTGGGGCATACTCCCGAGGAATGTCTACCTTACAATATGGATAGTGCTCTTCGTGCTGCTCATCCTCTATCTCACAGGGATACTGGGATCCGATAAGGAAAGCATCAGATGGAGCAGGGCCAGGGTGATATGGCTTGCCATCGTGACGGCTTTCACCATATATCTCTTCACCGGGATGTACGGGAACCCTCTGAAGGCGCTGGCCGGATATCTTCCGCCGGTGGAAAACACGGAGGACAAGGGACAGGCGGCTGTGGAATACAGCATAGGCAGGGATTTCAAACTGGAGGACGCGCAGAAGGAAGCCGCCCGACAGGGAAAAAGGATATTCCTGGACATTACCGGATACGGCTGCGTCAACTGCAGGGAGATGGAGCTCAGGGTCCTCTCAGACCCTAAGGTAAGGGAAACGCTTGATGAAGGGTTCATATTCGTCAAACTGTATGTGGATGACAAGACGGCCCTGGACAGGGAGGACTGGGTCACGACCGATGAGGGCAGGGTCCTCAAGGACGCAGGCAGGGTCAATTCCTATACGGCGCTGAAGAGATTCGGGGTGAATTCCCAGCCTAACTACTTCATCCTTGATGAAAGGGGGAATATCCTGAAGGGACCTTACCCGTACAATACTTCGATATCCGATTTTATTGAGTTCCTGAGGTAGATGCTTCTCGAAAGATGCTGCATATCGGCCCAAGAAGTGGCGGAAGCGCGTATTGCAGGTGCCTCCAGGGTCGAGCTGTGCAGGAATCTCGAACTGGGCGGAGTGACACCTGATGTGGAGGAGATACGCGGGAGCCTTTCCTGCGGAATCCCGGTTAACGTGCTTGTAAGACCGCGGGGAGGCGATTTCGTATACAGTGAGGATGAGGTACGGACTATGCTGGACAGCATCAGGCTGTGCAGGGAGCTAGGAGTATCCGGGATTGTTGCGGGAGCCCTTGACAGGAATGGGAACGTGGATACGGGGACTATGCGGAGACTCCTGTCGGAGTCGGAAGGAATGAGTTTCACATTCCACAGGGCCTTTGACCGGTGCCGGGATCCCTTCACCGCACTCGAGGAAATAATAGCGCTGGGCTGCGACAGGATACTCACATCGGGGCAGGAAAGCAGCGCCGTGGAAGGTGCCCCACTGCTTGCGGAACTTGTAAGAAGGGCGGCGGGACGTATCATAATAATGCCCGGGGCTGGGATAACACCGGCGAACATAGATACACTGGCCCGGCTGACCGGAGCCGTGGAATTTCACGGAACGAAACTGGCAAATATCTGAAAATGAAACGATTTATCTCATACGCAGGCGTTTTGGCAGCGGCGTGCATCCTCGCCCTTGCATCCTGCAGCAAAAAGACTGATTACCTTCAGTTCCTCTACGACTATATGCCTCTCCCTGACAGTCTTGTCTTTCCGAGGGAATACTGGGAGAACAATGTGGCAAAGACCCTGGAAGTGAGGGACAGGATGAAATGGGACATACCCGAAAGGGAGTTCCTTCATTTTGTACTGCCGCTGAGGGTAAACAACGAGAACCTGGACGACTTCAGGACCGTGTATGCCGACAGTCTGTGCGACAGGGTCGCCGGGATGAGCATCGGAGAGGCTGCGCTCGAGATAAACCACTGGTGCCACGAGAGGGCGACCTACGTTCCTTCCGACGGCAGGACACTCGGTCCTATGGCGCTGATACGTTCGGGGGTCGGGCGATGCGGCGAGGAGTCCGTGCTTGCAGTAGCAGCCCTGAGGGCGGCCGGAATCCCGGCAAGGCAGGTTTATACTCCAAGATGGGCCCATACGGACGACAACCACGCCTGGGTTGAAGTATATGTTGACGGCGGATGGCACTTCATGGGAGCCTGCGAACCGGAGCCTGTGCTCGACCTTGCCTGGTTCAATTCCTCAGTTTCGAGAGCGATGCTGCTGCATACCAAGGCCTTCGGAGATTACGACGGACCGGAGGACGTTATCTCAAGGACATCCGCATACACCGAGATAAACGTCATCAAAGGCTATATCGCCTCGCGCAGGACAACAGTGACTGTTGTGGACACGCTGGGGAAACCGGTTGCCGGCGCAGCCGTGGAATTCAAGATATACAACTCCGCCGAGTTCTACACCGTTGCCTCGTACATAACGGATGCAGACGGGCAGGCATCACTTGACACAGGACTGGGAGACATAGTCGTTTGGGCAAGCAGGGATGACTGTTTCGGAATCGGGGTGGTTTCCGGTGAGAGCGGAAAAGTCGTCCTGGACAAAACAGTCGGGAAGAGGTACAGTTTCGACCTGGACATCGTGCCTCCGGTGGAGAATGCCCTGCCGGACAATTCCGACGTGGAACAGAAAAAAATCAATGCGGAAAGGCTTGAGGAGGAAAACAGGATACGACTGGCAATGCCGCATCCGCGGACTGCAGCCCCCGGGCTGTTCCTCACAAGGAAAGACGAGATAGACGTGCCTCAGGAGGTCATCGACGAAGCGATGGAACCCGGGCACAGCGATGACAGATACATCGTCTCGCCGCGTATCTCAAGGGAGATGCTTATGCCTTACCGCAGGGAGATTCTCAGTTCCGGTATCGACACCCTGCTCCACTCCCCTGCCGATATCGCCTCCTGGGTCAGGGAGAATATCAGGATAGAGTATGACCGCAATCCCCAGGAACTGCAGATTCCTCCTGTGGCCGTATGGCGCAGCAGGATATCAGACCCGGCAGCGGGGGACATATTCTGCGTCGCGATGGGCCGTGCGCTGGGTGGTGCCGCGAGGCTTGGACGGGGGAACGCCAAACCGCAATACAGGTCCGGGGACGACTGGGTCACCGTTGATTTCGAGCAGGATACGCAGGAGATTGTGGAACAGGGACGTCTGGTGACCAGCTATGATGCAGCAGAAAGCTTCATCAGGAAACCGGGATATTTCTCGCAGTACACCATAGCCCGGATAGAGGACGGTTCCACCCGCAGCTGCGGCTACAGTGCCTCTGCGGACGGCAACAATATAGAAACCGGATATTTTATGATGACAAGCGGCACAAGACTGGCTGACGGGAGCGTTCTAGCCCACGTCGAGATGTTCAGCGTCAACAAGGATGAAAGCGTGGAGATCCCGATTATACTCCGCAGATCGGATGACAGGGTGGCGGTGATCGGCAGCATAGATGCTGACAGGAAAT
>JAKSKC010000021.1 GCA_024401945.1 Bacteroidales bacterium | reverse complement strand
CGGCCGTAGCGTAGCGGTTGTTTACGAAGCTGTTGGTGCTGAGGTCGGTGAGAAGGTCACCGCAGCTCATAATGTTGTTGTAGACGTAGTTTCCGATATTTGAGTGTGCGCTGACTGCAAGAGTGAGGGCCTTCCAGTTGAGTTGGGTGTTGAAACCGAAGGTCCAGTCCGGAGCCGCCTTGTGGAAGCAGTACTTGTCGGCGTCGGTGATCTTGCCGTCCTTGTTGCGGTCTACGTAGAGACCTTCGATAGGAACACCTGCCTGGTCGTAAACCTGCTGATATACGAAGAATGAGCTAGGAGCGTGGCCTGTCTGATGCACCTGGATGGTGTTTCCGGTACCTCCGGAAATTCCTCCGGTGTATACTCCGAAATAGTCGGCGCGCTCATCGTCGGTAGTAAGCCTTGTGACGGTGGTCTTGTTCCAGGCCGCGTTGAGTCCGATGGTCCAGCTCCAGTCCTTGGTCTGGACAGGGATTGCATTGAGTTCAACTTCGACACCGGTGTTCTGAAGGTCACCGATATTGGCATCGAGGTAGTTTGAAAGGTTGGCTCCGGCTGCTACAGGGGTGTAGTTGAGGAGGTCCTTCGTGAATCTCTTGTAGAAGTCAACAGTTCCATAGATCCTTTCGTTCGCGAAACCGAAGTCGAGACCTGCGTTCCAGGTAGTGGTGGTCTCCCACTTGAGGTCGGCGTTGTATCCCTTTGCGGTGATAGGCTGGATGGTCTGGTTACCGAAGATGTACTGGCTCGCGTTGGTGTTGAAAATGTAGGTTGCGAGTGTAGGATAGTAACCGTTGCCGAGGTCCTGCTGTCCTGTCTGACCGTAGGAGAGACGGAGCTTCAATGCTGAAACGGCCTTTGAATTCTTGAGGAATGACTCGTTCTTGATGTTCCATCCAAGGGCAACTGAAGGGAAGAGACCCCACTTGTTGTTGGAGAAGCGTGAAGTACCGTCGGCGCGGAAGGTCGCGGTGATCATATAACGGTTGTCGTAGCTGTAGTTGAGACGTCCGAAGAATGAAACGAGGAAGAGCTCGCCTTTTCCGGTGGTAGGAGTGCTGAGATAGTAGCTTGCATCAGTCTTAGGAGTGCTGTCAGCCTTGAAGGTCTCGTTGAATGACTCTGAATAGAAATGCTGCCAGCTGTAACCGGCCATAGCCTCGAAAGCGTGCTTTCCGGCCCAGGTGTGACTGTAGTCCCCGTAGAATTCGAGAGTCTCGTCGAGTTTCTTCTGGTTGTAATTGGTATGGTATCCGGAAGCGTGGTTGTTGGCCTGCTGGTTGGTTGAGTGCATTGACTGCTCAGTGTCAGGCTTTACATCCACAGTACCTCTTGAAGTTGAGAAGTCGATACCGAGGTTGAGGTTGAAGCGGAGGTCTTCGAGTCCGTGAACCTTGTAGTCAACCACTGCATTTCCGAGGAATCTCTGCGCGCTGCTGAGGTCAAGCTTGTCATTGATGAGAGCGACAGGGTTCTGGTTTGCCATAGTGTTGCAGTTGTCCACGGTGAAGGTTCCCTTTCCGTAGTTCCACCAGCTGTAGCCGTTGAGTCCGTTAGGATCGTAAACAGGACGGGTAGGATCGTACTGCACTGCCTGGGAGATGGCGCTTGTGTTGGCGAAACGGGTGTCCATATTCATTCCCTTGCCGTTCAGCGTAATGGTGAGATGATTGTCAAGGAAAGACGGAGCGAGGTTGAGTGAAAGGGTCTCACGGCTCATTGAAGAGGTCTTGAGAGTACCCTGGTTGTTGAGGTAACCGAGAGAAACGCGGTAAGGAAGGGTGAACTTGTCGTTGCCTGCCTTTCCTGAAACCGCCACGTTGCCTTCATAGTTCTGGGCGAGACGGAAGATTTCCTTCTGCCAGTTGGTGTTGGCTGTGCCGAGGTTCTTGAAGTTGTCGCTGTCTTCGCCATAGACTTTCTTCACCAGGTTGCGGAGTCCGTTTGCGTCGAGGACGTCCACATATTTGGTGTTCTGGGCGAGTGAAGCGGTGAAGTCTGCGTCGATGTGAGGAACCTTTCCGCTGGACTGTCCCTTCTTGGTGGTGATCATAATGACACCGTTGGAAGCTCTGGAACCGAAGATTGCCGTTGCGGAAGCGTCCTTGAGGACTGTGAAGCTCTCGATATCGCTCGGGTTGATTGATGCCAGAGCATTGCTGGTGCCGCTGATTCCGTCATTGGAAACAGGGAGACCGTCAATGACGATGAGAGGGTCGTTGGATGCCTGGAGGGATGAACCGCCGCGGATACGGATGGTGGCTCCGGAACCCGGAGTACCGTCACCTGCCGTAACAACGACACCGGCAGACTTTCCCTGAAGCATATCTGCAGGAGAAGCGACGATACCCTTGTTGAGCTGGTCTGCCTTTACTGCCGATACGGATCCTGTCATATCCTTCTTCTTGACTGTACCGTAGCCGATAACCACGACTTCGTCAAGCAATTCCGAATCTTCCGAGAGAACGAGTTCTCCAGGGATTTCAGAAGCCTTGAAGGAAACTGTTACATAGCCTATGCAGCTGATTTCCACAATGGATTCAGCCGAGGCCACATTCAATGTGTAGTCTCCGTCGATACCGGTAACGACACCGTTCTGGGTGCCCTTCTCGACGACTGACGCGCCGATTACCGGACCGATTTTGTCAACTACCACACCTTTAACCGTGTATCCGCCCTGGGCGGATGCACTGACAGCCATCAAACTTGAAAATAAGACGACTGCGAGAGTGGTCAGGATTCTTTTCATAAAGAATTTTGATTGGTAAAATATATATTCGGTTATTTCGTCTTGATCAGGAGGACGGCCGCAGCTCCGAGAAGCAGCAGCACGCCGGCCGAAAGGAGCATAAACGCTTGGGAACCGCCGAGAAGGCTCAGGAGCAGACCTCCGAGGACGGCGGACACTATCTGCGGCAGGCAGATGGTGCAGTTGAAAAGGCCGAGGTACTCACCCATATGGGACGATCCCTGGAGGGAATTCGTGAGGAGGGTGAACGGCAGGGCGAGCATTGCGGCCCAGGATGCTCCGATCAGCAGGTAGCTCGCCAGAAGCAGATACTGGTTGTGGATGAACGCGACAGAGATGAAACCGGCGGCTCCGATCACCAGGCTGACGATGTAGGCTGAGCGGATGTTGCGGAAACGAGGTATCACGAGGGCCCAGAGGATGGATCCTACGGCCTGCACGGCAAAGAGGACTCCCACCCAGTTTCCGGCGGCCTGATAACCTTCGGAAGCAGTGTCTGCGGTCCCCCAGCAGTTGGAGGCCACGGCACCGTTGGTGTAGGTCCACATAAAGAGGAAGGCGGACCAGCAGAAGAACTGCACGAGTCCCACTGTCCAGAAAGTCTTAGGGGCCTTGGCCAGGAGCTTGATGAAGCCAGGCTTGTCGGCGGAGCCTTTTTCATTGTCGGTGACGATTCCGTGGAATTCGGCGTACTCCTGCGGATCGAACTCCTTCACCTTGAAGAAAGTGAAAAGGACGCAGGCTATGAGGATGGCCGCTCCGGCGTAGAAACTCCAGATGACGGAATCAGGCACGACTCCCTTCGGGGCCGTGTTGGCTATCCCTATCCAGGTGAAGAAGATAGGAAGCAGATATCCCACGAGACTGCCGGCGTTGCACAGGAGGCTCTGGATGGAGTAGGCTTCGGTCTTCTGCTCCTCTCCGACCATATCCCCGACCATCACCTTGAAAGGCTGCATCGCAACGTTGATGGAAGTGTCGAGGAACATAAGGCTGAACAGTCCGAACCACATCGCCCCGTTGAGTCCGAGGAAAAGGCGGCTCGAGAAGTTGAGGCTTCCCGAATTCGGGAGGAAGATCATTACGAGGACGGCTACCAGCGCGCCGGCAAGCAGATAAGGCTTGCGCCTGCCGAGGCGGCACCAGGTCCTGTCGGACCATTTGCCTATGAACGGCTGGACTATCATTCCCATAAGAGGCGGGAGTATCCAGAAGAAACTTAACTGATGGGGATCCGCTCCGAGGGTGGCGAAGATGCGGGAGATGTTCGCGCTCTGCAGCGCATAGGCGATCTGGACTCCGAAGAAACCGAAGCTCAAATTCCACATCTGCCAGAAAGATAGATGCTTGTTATTGGTCATAGTCGTGTTATATCGGATGCAAGATAGTACTTCCTTTGGCAACTTACGCACGCGTGCGACGGATTTTCAGAAAAATGTTAACGAAAAAGCTGTTTTTAGGATGAATTTTTAACTTTGCCGATGAAGTAATGCTTGTAAAGATGAAAATTCAGCTGAAATCCTTAAATGTCATATTGATTTTCGCGTTGTGCCACGCCGTCTGCTGCATAGCCTGCCGCGCTCTTGAAGTAAGGGACGACTATGCCCTGACCCTTCTCACCATAGCGATGTCGTTCATCATCTGCTACAGGAGAGGAATGAAAGTTCTGTACATAATAGCGTCGGTGATCGTGGTCAACGTGCTCGCCTACCTTATGGGCAATGCGCTTCCGCGCGTGCTCTTCCCTCTCAAGGGGAGCGGTATCTGGCTGTTTGCCGTGGCCACTGCCCTGACCACGCTTGTTCTCGGAGTCCTGCTCGACCTCTCCTGCGGACTCCTGATCAAACCGGAAAAGAAGAAGCGCTGGGTGGTTAGAATCAACGATACCATAGTTCCGGTGAACACTGAGCAGATAGCCTATTTCTATTCGGCTGACAAGTGCAATTATCTTGTCACTTATGAGGGTAACAGGTACATTGTCGATGCAACGATGGATTCAATAATAAAGGAACTCGACCAGGCGGTATTCTTCCGCATCAACAGGGGATGCATCCTTTCGATGTCCTGCATAGACAGCGCCGTAAAGGATGCGGGAAGGCTTCAGGTCGAAGTGCACCCTGCACCTAGCGTCGCGATGACGGTCCCTCACTCAAGGGTGGACGAATTCCTCAGATGGCTTGCCTGAAGCCTTCGGAGTATTTTTCAGCGATGCTTTTAGCCACAGTGTAGCCCGTGGACCAGGCGGCCTGCAGGTTGAATCCTCCTGTCACGGCGTCCAGGTCGAGCACTTCCCCGGCAAAGAAAAGCCCCGGTTCCTTCTTGCTTTCCAGGGTATTGAGGTTTATTTCATCGAGCGAGACTCCCCCGCAGGTGACGAACTCCTCCTTGAATTTTGCGCGCCCGCGCACGGGATAGATGTCGGTGGTCAGGCTGTTGCACAGTTTGTTGAGTCCCTTCGAGCCCATCTCTGCCCAGCGCAGGCCCTCCCTCAGCGAGGCCCTGCCCAGAATGTGCTTCCAGCATCTCTCGCTCAGCTGCGCAGGTCTTGCGCCGGAAACGAGTTTTTTCGGATTTTCGGCGGCCAGCCGTTCGAGTTCTTCCCTTGCCTGCTGCTCGCTCTCGGAAAGCCAGTTGATGCAGACGGAAGTGCAGTATTGATTTTCGGCGAGGAACCTCGCCGCATAGGATGAAAGCCGCAGGCTTGCCGGTCCGCTGATCCCCCAGTCGGTGACGAGCAGTATTCCCGTAGAGCGGAAACCGGTCCCGGGGATGCTCAGCTGGACTTCCGGTACCGTGGTCCCCATCAGGGAGGTCAGTTCAGGCACGGGTATCTTGAAAGTGAATAGCGAAGGCACGCAGGCCGTAGTTCCTATGCCGCTGCCGTCCAGGAGCTTCAGCGCCCCGCCTCCGGTAGTGACCACCTTTATATCCTCATCCAGTTCCGAGATGTTCCCTATCCGACGGTTGCACAGCACCCTGACATTCCCTTTTCTCATTGCCCTCTCCAGGGCGCGGACTATCTGCATCGCGTCCTGGGACATAGGAAACACGCACTGGTCGTCCTGTACCACGCTTTCCACCCCCTCGCGCAGGAACCATTCCCTGCAATCCTCCTGACTGAAATTCCTCAGGGCCCTTTTCATCAGCCTGTCCCCTCTCGGATAGACTTCCTTAAGATCTCCCACGAATGCGAAGGAATTTGTGAAATTGCATCTCCCTCCCCCGGTTATGGAAACCTTCGCCAGAGGACGGGTTCCGGCCTCATACACCGTTATCTGCGCCCGGGGAAGTCTCCGCGACAGCTCCGCCGCACAGAAACATCCCGCAGCCCCCGCCCCTATGATTCCTATACGAAGCACCGCAATCCTGAATTTTCCTCAAATATAACGATTCATTTTAGTTATATTTGCACCGTGCGCACAGATATTCAGCCCATAGACTGCCCCGAAAGAATGATTTCCGCCATACGCAGGCTGGGAATAGTACCCTTTTTCAGGAACAGCATCCCGGGATGGTCCGTCGAGGAGCTCACGGACCCTGACTTCTGGTTCACCTCTTCCGAGAATCTGGGGCCCTGGGACTGGAAGATCGATACAGTCCGGGAGGGTGACATCGCATACGGGAAGTTCCTTGGGGGGAAGGCGGCGTTCGCTACGGTGGAATACTACAGGCACCTGATGAACTGGAGGCGGAGCCTGCCGAAGTACAGGGCTGCGCTCGGGGAGGATTTCCCGGCGCGGACGGAGAGTGAGAAACTGATGAAGCGCCTTGCACCGGCCGCCCTTGGGGCGATAAGGGAGAACGGTATGTGCGGGACGGCGGAAATAAGAAAGGCGGTCGCAAGACTTTGTCCGGATATAAGGAAGAGCCTGACGGACAGGATAGTCCAGTATCTGGAGATGGGCACCTGGGTAGTGACCGGGGATTTCACAAGGGTGTACAGGGGTGCCTGTCTGGAGTACAGCGGGTGGCAGAGGTCCTCGCTCACGACTCCTGACGAACTGTTCAGGAACGTGGGAAAGGAGGATGCCGGGGAACCATTCTGGGCCAGGATGTTCAGGGAACAGTCCGGGGAGGTGGTTTCTCTGGAGGTGGACTGTACGGCGGAGGAATCGAGAATGAAGCTCGCGGAGCACATTGCACAATGCAGCGGATGCTCCTGCGGCAAGGAAATATCAAGATATCTTTAGAAAATGAAAAAGGCATTTTTCCATATGGTCCTGGCGGTTGCCGGAATCGCTGCGGCGGTATCCTGCGGGGATGAGCAGCAGGAACTCGAAGGATGGTTCACGGGTCTGCAGACCGAAACGCTCCAGCTTTCACCGGATGTCAGTCTGACCGTCACCACCACCCCTTCCTCCGTGGAACACCGTTACGAAGGCAATTTGTGTCTGGAGAGTTACGGTATGACCGAAACGGTGCCCGTAGTCCTGTATATGGACGGTTCGGAGAAAAAATACGAGTTCAAGCTCAACTCCGCCAGCGTGGAGCAGAAGTTGAGAACTTTTATGGAGCGTTCCTATCTTGCCGGGAAAGTATCGCATTGTGAATCCTGGAACGCCCTTGGAAGCATACTCACCGGAGCCTGGCTGTCTGAATGGAGTGCCCTCGAGGAGAGGCGTGCGGCGCTGTTCGAGGAATACAGGAACTATTATCCCGAGCAGTACAGCCGGGAGGCTATGGAAAAGTACAATGCATTCATAGACAAGAATGTCAATAATTTCCTCGGGAAAATAGGCGGACAGAAACTTTTCCTCAAGGGGATAACCGAGGAGGAAAGGCAGCAGGCCATCGAATATGAACGCAGCCGCAACAACGATTTTGCATTATGACCGAACTGATCGTTTTTCTACTGGGTGCGCTGGGCATATCGTTCATGTGCTCGATCCTGGAGGCATCCCTTATGAGCACCCCCATCTCCTACATCACCCTGAAGGAGGAGGAAGGGCTCAGGGCTGCGGCAAGGTTCAAGGAATATAAGCAGGACCCTTCCCGTCCGCTGGCGGCGATACTGTCGCTCAACACTATAGCGAACACCATCGGCGCGGCCGGTGTGGGCAGGCAGGCCACGCTTCTGTTCGGTTCCCAGTGGTTCGGCCTCGTGAGCGCAGCCACCACCATCCTCATCCTGGTCTTCTCCGAGATCATCCCGAAGACCATAGGCACCTCCCGCTGGAAATCCCTTACCGGCTTCACCGCCAATACGATCCATATCCTCATAATAGTACTCTACCCTGTCGTAGTCACCGTGGAATTCCTGCAGAACCTGATATCCGAGAACAAGGGTGACATCAGCGTATCGAGGGATGAGATAGGCGCGATGGCGGATGTCGCAGAGGAGACCGGGGAACTGGAAGAGGATGAAAACGAAATAATCCAGAACATCATCAACATCGATGAGATTGCGGCAAAGGATGCGATGACCCCGCGGGTCGTTGCAGCGATCGCCCCTGAATCCATGACCATCAAGGAATTCTACAAGGACCGCAGATTCCTCCATCACAGCCGCATACCCGTCTATGCCGACAATGATGAATACATCACCGGATATATCCTCCGTATGGATGCGCTGCAGCTTATGGCCGAGGACAGGTACAACTGCAGGCTCTCGGAGATAAAAAGGGATGTGGCCAGCTTCCCGGAGGAGACGACCATAGACAAGATATGGGATGAGATGCTCAGGAGCAAGGAGCAGATAGCCATAATAATCAACGAATATGGCTCATTCCAGGGAATCCTTTCGATGGAGGACATCATCGAGACTGTCCTTGGAGACGAGATCGTGGATGAACGCGACGCTGTAGTGGATATGCAGGAATTCGCCCTGGACAAGTGGCGCAAACAGCATAATCAGTGAACTGACAGGATCTGCAGGGTATTCATCCCGAGGCTGAAATCCTTCTTTATTGACAGATTATCCGTGGACTGCAGCTGTGAAGGGCAGGCCTCCCCGCCGTCGCTGCGCAGCTCGACAACTGTCCTTTCACCGCATCTGCGGTAAAGTATTTCCGCCTTGACCTTCCCGGAACCGCCGTTCCGGAGGATTTCCGTAAAGTATTCATTTACAGTTCCGCGGCAGGATTCATCCGGTATCGCCAGGCAGACTTCCCCGACATTGCAGGACGTGACGGTTCCTGACCAGTTGAGCAATTCCTGCGCTTCCGTATCCAGCTCGGACAGTATGATGCCGGAATATTTGTCCGGATGCCGTCCTGTCAGATGCACGTTCCAGAGGATAATCGATACGAAAAGCAGGACTGAAACCACCGGGAAGGACCACCACAGGCCGTCAAGACCCATAAAATGGCAGAGGACGAGGACGACAGGGATAACAAGGACAAAACCGTCCGACAGACTTATCACCGATGCATACAGGCTCTTTCCCAGAGCCTGGACATAGAACATGAACGTAACGTAGAGTCCTCTGAATACCAGACAGAGGGAGAATATCCTGAGTGCGCCGGCAGTAAGCTTCATCTCTTCAGGATGCGTTACGTTGAACATCGATGCGACGCTTTGTGGAAACGAGAAGAAAAGTACCATCAGGACAAGGGAGCAGACAAGTTGGAGGATATAGGATTTTTTCCCTATCGTCCTTATTGAGGCATAATCGTTCTGACCTTTGAGAAAGGCTGTCGTCCGCAGCATGGAGGAACTTATTCCTCCTACGAAGATTGATGCTATGGAAAGCAGCTGGAGGCATACTGGGAGGGCTACAAGTCCTTCCTTTCCCCCGAAACGCAGGGCTGCGGCATTGCAGAATGCGAACTTTATTGCAAATGACAGCTGTGTCAGCGCAGAGGAACTTCCCATTGAGAAGATGGACGCAATCTTTTTCCTCAAATCCGAAAAACCTATGCCGGCAGCCTTCAGATTTATCTTTCCCAATGCACGGAGTATGAAAAAGATCACAAGGCTGACAGTGTAACCGGTAAGTGTGGCTATAGCCGCGCCCGGAACCCCCATATTGAAGACCTTTATGAAAACGATGTCCATTGCAAGGTTCACGACGTTGGCGAGAATGATCAGGGCCGCGCCCATATTCATATTCCCGGCCGAAGGGAGGAACATTATGATGACGTTGACAACCGTGATTATAGGGATACTGAGTATCAGTACCTTGATGTAATCTGACGAAAGTGCCATCAGCTGCGGGTCATCGTTGCACAGGAAGCTGTGGACAGCGTTGAATGAGATCATCAGGACAGCGGAGACAAGGAGTATCAGGACTATGCTCACAACGATAGAAAGCGAATATGTCCTTGATGCCTCATCCTGCCGGTGTGACCCTATCTCGTTGGTGTAGATGACGCTGCCGCCACAGGCGATCAGGGTGCCGATTGCCGATGACAGCAGCATTATCGGGTTTGCCAGGTTTACGATGGCCATTGCGGTGCTTCCGAGCAGATGGGCCACGATCATCGCATCAACGAATTCGCTGATCGAGACTGCGAATACCATAAGGAGGGAAGGGATCAGCAGTTTATAGAAAGTCTTTTCAATAAGCTTCATCCTTCCAGAATTTTCTTGATTACAGGTACAATGACGTCGAGGGAGCTTTCATTCATCATCGAATCGTGGCCTATCTCAACGTTGACTATGGTCATCTTGTCCTCGTCAACCCTCTTTTCGTATCCTGCCGCCCTCTGGGCAAGCAGTATGTCATACATTTTGTCGGATACGGCCGTCAGGCCCTCCTCCTTGCGGAGAGCCTTGAAGTAAACGACCTTTCCGGAATAGTGCTGAGGATTGAAATTCAGCCAGTTCCTGGTGACGGAACGGGAATTGGCGATGAGTTTCTCCAGAAGACCCTTGCTGCGCAGGCCCGCGAACAGTTCCGCCGTGGAAAGATATTTCCTGCTGTGGGCTATGGATGACCTCAGCAGGCTTCTGCGCATTTTCTCATCCTCGATGATATGCGAATCGAGCATTATCACATTCTCGACGCTTTCACCCTGTGCGGTAAGCTGGCGGGCCATTTCAAAGGCAACTGAACCTCCGTAGCACCAACCGCCCAGAAGATAAGGGCCGTGCGGCTGGTACTTGCGCATTATCGAGATGTATTTCGCCGCGATTTCCGGAATACCGCCCGTTAAAGGCGCATCCATATGGTTCAGATTGTACTGCTCGAAAGCGTAGAACGAGCAGGACTTCGAGATCCTCTGGGCAAGGTTGAAATAAGCTTCGCTGCCCGTGTTTGCCGTATGCACGAAGAACAGGCGTTTCTTTCCCGGGATGTCGGAATATACGTAGACATCCTCCACTTCATCTTCCTTATCCTTGTTCCCGATGAGGGAGGCAATTCCTGCAACGGTAGGATTCTCGCGCAGTTTTGCAGGTGGTATCAATACCGAATATTCCCGGTTGATCGTATCTGAAAGTCCTATCAGGTCAAAATTCTCCCCTCCCATCCGGATGAAGTCCGAATCGGAGAAGATATCGTCAATGTCCCTGTCCAGCAGTTCCGAGAAATTGAGGGCTATCTGCTGTTCTATCCCCGGTGCCGGCGGGATTCCCCTTGAGGTTCCGTCACTTCCGTTGACAGCGCTTCCCTTCATATCCTCATCATCCCTGTCATCGGCTTCGGCCAGGAGTTCCTTCCATTCATTCAGGTTACCGCTGTCCTCCATACCATCCCCGAGCCGGTCGAGGAAGTCGATCGTCAGCTGTCTTACCGTCCTTATATTCATAAGGGCTGTCTGGCAGTACATCAGGATGAATGTCTGCTGTGCCGCAGTCCTGGCTGCAACTATTCTGAGAGGCGGCTCCATCTGCAGGTCGAACGGGAATCGTTTCAGAAGGTCTTTCAGACGGTTGAGGCTCTCATACGGATTCTCAAGGTCCGAGTAATCATAGTATGAAATCATAGGACGCCTGTCAGTTACGATCATCCTCGGTTTGTCGGTGCCGTATAGCGATATGGTGCTTCTCAGGCACTCGTGTCTCTGGAACAGATGTGCAAGCGCGTTCCCGAAACGTGTGCGGTCGAAATCCGCCGACAGTTCGAGGAAGAAGGTCCGTATGTCCACAAGGCTGTCCGGATCCAGTATGTAGCTGTGCAGTTTCCTCAACTGCAGAGGGGTCAGGTTGCGGATGCACTTTATATGTTCGTTCCTGAAGAGATAGTCATCCTGAAGTTCCTTGAATTCCTTGTCCGTCCATTCGAATTCCCCGAAATCCGAGGCGGTGCTTTCAGGAATGGTTATGTTTGACGTGTGCTCGATGATCCTGCCGATGGATTCCATTATCAGATTCACGAAATCCTGCATCTGCTCATCGGAGAAGCGGCGTCCGTTGTAGTCAATGACGAAGATTATCCGTCCGTCCTGCTGCAGGCAGTTGATGGTTATATCGGTGCCGTAACAGTTTTCAGGGGCTATCATTTTCCCTGCGGAATATTTCTGGTCGATCTCGAACATCAATCCTTCCTGATGTTCGTTCAACTCACCGAGATAGTTGAATGTCAGGAGAGGTTGATCGACAGTGTCGACACCGAAGAGCTGCTGGCAGCCGAAGCCCTTGTTCGGAATGCTGTGGCGGGTCTGCTTCACCTGTCTTATCATTGTATGCACATCGCCCGACAGGTCTTCCAGGACAACCGGGAATATGGCGGTGAACCATCCTACGGTACGGTCTATCGCGATGTCGGAGTCGAAAACCTCACGCCCGTGGCTTTCAAGCTGGACGGTGAGGGCGTCCTCTCCGCTGAATTTGTGGTAAGCCATCCCTATTGCCGTCAGGAACAGGTCATCGGGCTGCGTGTTGTATGCCTTGAAGGATTTCTTCATCAGCAGTGAGGTCTGCCTTTCGTCCAGAACCGCGTTCAGGGTCCTGACTGTGAATCCTTTCTCTTTCGGCCAGGACAGGGTGTGGAGCTTCTTCTTCCCGAGAACGGTGTTCCAGTATTCACGCTGATGAAGCAGGATATGGCTCTGACGGTATTTGACCAGTGTCCTTGCATAAAGGTCGAATGACGCGGTTTTCGGCTGGAGCTCTATCTTCCTGCCCTGCTGTGCCTGACTGTAGGCGGTATTGAGGTCTTCGCCCAGGATTCTCCAGGAGATGCCGTCAACGACCAGGTGGTGGATGGCGATGAGCAGGAGATCGGATTTTTCTGTCCTGAAGATGACGCATTTCATCAGAGGACCCTTCTCAAGGTCAATGGATGCCTGGACCCTGACGGATTGTCCGGTTATATCACTGCCGTCCGATTCCTCGAGCGAGTAAAGATTCTCCGAGTCTGCAGGACGAACCGTCAGATGTCCGTCCTGCATAACTGCGCGCAGCATATCGTGGTGGACTGCCAGCGCCGTAAGGGCCGTTTCCAGGGCAGTCCTGTCAATCCGCCTGGCGGCGGAGAATATGAACGCCTGGTTGAAATAACCCGGCAACGGCATATCGAGGGCGTTGAAATAATGCAGCAGAGGAGCGTCCTCCACGATGCCTTCGAACGCTTCCTGGCTGAAAGTGAGCGTCTCTTCCTGGAATGAAGCCACCTGGGCGATGCTCCTGACGCTGCCGCGCTGCAGTATCTGGGAAACAAGGACGGATATCTTTTTCTGTCTGAGGACGGATGTGAGACGTATGGCCTTGATGGAGTCCCCTCCGAGTTCTGCAAAATCGTCAAGGGCACTTACAGGCTGCTCGATTCCCAGGACGGCCTGGAACGCGGAGGCTATCTCCGTCTCCATCCGGCCTTCAGGCTCCACGAATGCCACAGAGTTGGCCACAACAGGCTCAGGAAGGGCCTTCTTGTCGACCTTCTGATTGATATTCAAAGGGATGTGGTCAATACGGATAATGACGGCAGGGACCATATATGCCGGTTTTCTCTCCTTGATGAAGGTCTGGATATCGGAGATTTCCAATTCGGAGTCGCTTACATAGTATGCGGCGATGAATTTGCCTCCGGCCGGATTGTCGAACGCCTGCACGGTGACGTCCCTGATGCCTGGACATTCACGGAACACAGCCTCGACCTCCTTCAATTCTATGCGGAAGCCCCTTATCTTGACCTGCCCGTCCTTTCTTCCCACGAACTCGATGTTGCCGTCGTTCCTGTAGCGCACGATATCCCCGGAATGGTACGCCCTCATCCCCCGGTAGGTGAAGAAGGCCTCGGCCGTCTTTTCCTTCTGGTTAAGATAGCCCCTGGACACCTGTTTGCCCATTATTATCAGCTCTCCGGCGGCCCCGACAGGGAGTCTGTGGAGGTTTTTGTCCGCAACAATGCACTTAAGCGAGTCCACAGGTCTGCCGACAGGTATGTTAGGCTCCTTTTTCAGAACCGGGAAGGTGGTGGTGAAAATCGTACATTCGGTAGGGCCGTAACCGTTGTGGAAGGTATATCCCTCCGCCGGGTTCACGCTGACGAGCTTCTCGCCTCCAACGCTCAGATGCCTGAGCGAATGGTTCTTCACGCACTGCAGGAACTGGACGCCGACCTGGGTTGTGATGAAGCTGACGCTTATGGCATTCTGCTCGAAGTAATTGTTGATGGCGTCAAGGTCAAGACGTATTTCCTCGGGGATGATATGTACCGTGGCACCGCAGGTCAGGGCCGGGTAAAGGTCCATCATACAGGCGTCGAAACCGAATGAGGCGTATGCGGCCACATTGTCTGCGGGTGTCAGCCCGTAATAACGGTGGTGCCAGTGGCAGAAGGCCACCAGATTCTGATGCTCGAGCATCACTCCCTTCGGCTTTCCGGTCGAGCCCGAGGTATAGAGCAGGATGAAGAGGCTCTCCGGCTCCGGTTCCCTGAGACCTTCGAGGGATATCTCTCCGGCGTCCTTGAGTATCTCCGGGATGTCCTTTGTCAGCAGGGTCCCGCCCTTGTATCCGTCAACCAGGTGACAGAGGTCTTCATCCGCGATGAGCAGGCTGGCCTGCGCGTCCTCCATCATATAGTTCAACCTGTCCGACGGGTATGACGGATCCAGCGGCTGATATGCGCATCCGGCCTTGAGTGCGGCGACGGATGCTATGAACATATATTCGTTCCTGTGTATGAGTATGGAAACCACAGGCTCCGGGCGGTCTGTGCCCTTTATTCTGTCATTGATGGCGACAGCAAGCCTGTCCGTCAGTGCGTCAAGCTCGCGGTAGCTGTATTTCCTGTCCTTGAATACCGCCGCCGTGTTGTCAGGGAACCTGCTTGCGGCTTCGCGGAACATGCTTACGACGGTGGCATTGTCCGTATAGTCGGAAGGTGTATCCGGATTGAAGGAATCAAGAAGTCCGGTCATCTCCGGAGTGCAGTATTCCAGTTCGGAGAGGGAGGAACGTTCCGGCAGCTGGGCGATTATATGTGCCATGCAGTCGCACAGTCCCTGCATCATCTGCTCCGAATAAAGGTTTCCGTCATATCTGATTTCAATCTTCGGTTTCCCTTCCTCGGAGGTTGCTATGATATAGACAGGGAATTTGGCGCTGCCCTGCTCCATATTGTCATAGACCAGTCTGCTTCCGGATATGCTGACGTCCTCGATGACGGAATCCTGGAATGCGAACATTATCCGCAGCTGGTATCCGGTTTCCGCCACGGTCTTGTAGAACGGGAACTGGTCGTGACCTATGCAATCCAGCATTCTGTTCTGGACAAGGTCCAGATAATCCTTTATCGGAGTGTCCTCGATCTTTATGGTGAAGGGCAGGGTGTTCACGAACATGCCCAGATTGCCCGCTATGTCCGGATTCTGCCTTCCGCTCGAGATAGTGGCTATACCCACCTCCGGATTGGCCGTGTAGGCTTTTATCGCGTACAGGGCGCTGGCAAGGAAAACGGTGCTCCTGTGGGTGTCGTATTTCTGCAGGGCCTTTTTCAGAAGCCTGTCGTCAACAGGGACAGATACCCTTTTTTCATCCCCCGGAGTCTCGCCTTTCCCGTATATGTCGGGAATCAGTTCACTTGAGGATTCAATCCTGCCCACCTGCTCAATCCACCATTCCCTTTCGCTGTTCCATTCCTCCGTATCTTCAAAAAGCTCCTGTGAATGAGCAAACTGCAGATACGAATATGTCTCCGGCCTGCAGGTCTTCCCTTCGAGAAGGGAAGCCAGTCCGGTCAGGAAGACGTTGAATGATGATCCGTCGAAGACCAGATGGTGGAAGTCCACGAACAGATACTGTCTTCCCTCGTCGGTCAGAATGATCTCGAAGCGGTACAGCAACGATCCGTCGGTCAGGTTGAAAGGACGCACGAGCCCTGCCTTGCAGTCCTCGAGTCCGGACTTCCCTATCCTCTTTATTTCAATAGGGATTTCATTCCCCTTCAGTATCCTTTCTTTCAGGCAGGTTTGTCCCTTCTCATCCGTGAACAGTTCGACGTTGATACCCGGATGCGCCTCCACAAGGTCCCTGAGGGCCTTGCAAAGCTTCTCAGTATCAATACCTTCGGGAATATGTACAAGAGATGGGAGATTATAGGATACGGAATCGGGATTGGCGATGCAATCGGCGAATATTCCCCTCTGGGGGAATGACAACTGAGAAACGCTGACCTTGGGACGGACTGTCTGTTCATCCTCCGGTCGGGCTTCCTGCTCCGCACAGCCTATCAACTGCTCGAGCTCCTCTTCGGAACGTACCTTCATCACGTCGGTGAATTTCAGGCGGATGCCCCGTTTGTGATAGATGTCCGACACGATCCTCATCGCCTGGATGGAGGTAAGCTCGGAACTTTCGGACTTCCCCTCGGACACGGTCAGCCTGTCCCTTATCACCTTCCCGTTGTCGTTGAGAGGCCATTCGGATACCCTGACCCAGACGGAAGGAACCATATATTCCGGAAGTCTGGCTGAAATGTCAGCCTTGACGGCGTTAATGTCCAGTTCTCCTTCAGACTCGTAGAAACAGCACAGATTGTCCGCTCCGTCCACTGTGCGCTGAACGCATACGACCCTTTTCAGTCCCTTGGATGAACCGGATTCGAGAATGTTGTTCTCAACCTCGCCCGGCTCCACGCGGTTTCCTCTGATTTTGAGAAGGAAATCCGTGCGCCCTACGAAGTAGTATGTGCCGTTTGCGTCGCGTGTCATACGGTCTCCCGTGCGGAAATATCGCTTCCCGTTGATGAATACCCACTTTTCGGCAGTCAGTTCCGGTTTGTTGAGGTATTCCTTAGCTCCCAGTTCGGAATGATATATAAGCTCGCCCGCCTCGCCTCCGCCTACCGGACACAGTTTGTCATCGACAAGCAGGCACTCCGCGTGACCGACAGGCTGTCCCAGAGGGATGTTGCTTTCGTAATCATCTATCCTGCCGATGATTATAGGTGCGCCCTCGGTACTTCCGTACATACTGAAGAACACGCAGGATGATACGGGCGTGAATTTAGGCACCTTTTCTCCGGCGAGTCCGACATAAATCCCGCTCAGGTCATAGTGCTCCGCAATGAAGGCTCCCAGACTTGACGGCAGGAACATATGGGTGACTCCGAACTGTCTCAGGCTCCTGACCAGATTCGGGATGTCGGTACGGTTGTTTTCGGATACGATATAAGTCGCACCGCCCTTGAGGAGCGGAGTGACCAGGAACAGGAACGAGGCTACGAACGTAAAACTGGCGAAGACGGCAGTGACCATCGATCCGTCCGCATCCGGGAAGAAATCAAGATTCAGAATGCACGGGAGGCCGCGATGGTCGTAGACTACGCCCTTCGGT
>JAKSKC010000020.1 GCA_024401945.1 Bacteroidales bacterium | reverse complement strand
ACTTCACATATGGCACGATGCCCATGCCGAACATATGTGCATAGTTCTGCTCGCTGCCGTAGCCGGAGTCAGCGCACACTTCAGCACTTTGCATCCCATATCGGCCGCCTCAAGGACAGATCTGACATTTGCTTCAAGTTTCGCCTTGTTCTTCTCCGTGCTGCCTTTCCATACGAAGGTGTACTTGTTCGCTACCGACTCTATCTTCGTGCCGTCAATGTACTGGACCTTGAGTGACACCAGTCCTTCATCGTGGAGCAGAAGCACTATCTGTGTGAAGATGTCATCGAACTTGTTTGCAAGACGCTTGCTGCGGAAGATGTTGATAGTCCTGAAGTCGGGCGTCTGCATGCCGCTGAGCCACATGTAGGATATGTTCTCGACGAGAAGTTTCTCCATCTGACGACCAGAGTACACGTTGTTGAGATATGCGTAAACGATGATCTTAAGAAGCATCCTGGGATTGTAGCTGCTGGTGCCGCCGCCGGCATATCCGGCCTCGATTTCGCTGATGTCAAGGCGGTCAATGATTGCACTTACGACTCTTACTGGGTGATTCTGGGGAAGATAATCGCCAAGACACGGAGGAAGCAGCAGATTATCGTTGGGATTATAGGATTCAAAGACTACCTTTGATTATCAAAAGAATAGCTATTTTATTTTACATTCGCCGCAGATGCGTTCGGCTGTCTCCTTCGGGACCCGTGCCCACCCTCGGGCACGTTAGAGGGAGGGGCCCACAAGCGAAGCGCAGTGGGAGGGATGGAGCGAAGCGGAAGGTCTCCGGAGGAGAGCAGCCGACGCTCGGAGGCTGGTAAAACAAAAAAGAGAGTGACCTCTAAGCCCTATTGGACTTTTTAGTCACCCTCTTTCGATTATCAGATTTCGAGTTTCGCCAGAAAGGCCGACAGCGTCTCGGCCGCATTGCCGAGATAGAGGTTCACCCCTTCCTTTCTTGTATAGATAGGGTTCTCCACTCCGGCATAGCCGGGCTTGAGGTCGAAATTGAAGACAAAGATATTGCTGCAGTCGTTGACGGCCAGCACGGGCATCCCGTAAATAGGAGTGCCCACGGCTGTGGATGCGGCAGGATTGGTGACATCGTTCGCACCGATCACGAAGGTTGCATCCGCCGTCTTGAATTCAGGATTGATGTCATCCATCTCAAAGAGGTCCTCGTAGTCCACATCGGCCTCGCAGAGCAGCACGTTCATATGTCCCGGCATACGTCCCGCAACCGGGTGAACAGCATATTTGACAGTCGTACCATTGGCCTTCAGACGGTCGGCAAGCTGCTTGACGACATGCTGCGCCTGGGCTATGGCCATACCGTATCCCGGAACGATGATAACCTCCTTCGCAGCCTTCAGGCATGCCGTCGGGTCCGCAGCAGGGGCCGGAACGGCCTCATCCGGTGCAGGAGCGGCTTCTTCAGCTACAACGGGTTCCTCTGCAGCAGGAGTATCCTCTTCGGCAGCAGGCTCGGACGATGCAGCAGCAGGAGCAGCTTCGGCGGCAGGGGCGGCAGTGGTTGTCCTTCCGGAAAGGATGGCACCGAGACTGCGGTTCATCGCCTTGCACATTATCCTGGTGAGCAGCAGACCGGACGCGCCTACGATTCCTCCGATGGCTACAAGCAGGAAGTCACCGATCGCAAGACCGGCGATGGCGCCTGCGACACCGCTCAATGAATTGAGCAGCGAGATGGTTATAGGCATATCAGCGCCTCCGACCTTGAGTGAGAACAGAAGGCCGAACGCCAGCGAAGCTGCAAGTACCAAGCAGAACAGGCAAGGGACACCTGCGCTGAGGGCGACATAAAGTATGATGCCTATCAGCAGTGCAGCCAGGGCCAGTGTCTGCCAGAGGAAATGATTCCTGACATATACAGGCTTCTGGGGCAGCACCCTGTGAAGTTTCCCGGCAGCCACGAGACTGCCCGCAAAAGTCACGGCACCGACCGCAAGCGCAATTGAGGATGTGACTTTCTCGAACACACCCGAACCGGCTCCGATCCCGAACATCGCGAATGCCCCCACAAGCGCGGAAGCGCAGCCTCCAAGGCCGTTCAGGAGAGCGACCATCTGAGGCATCTGGAGCATTGACACCTTCACGGAAAGTACAAGACCGGCAAGGATACCGGCTGCAAGGCCGGCATATACAGGCCAGGCGGCATATATCCTGCCGCTGTATACCATCGTGACCACGATGGCGACAAGCATGCATACCGCACTGAGGCGGTTACCAAGACGGGAGTAGTCGATCCTGCTCATCATCGCGATGCCGCAGAGTACGCCGAGTACGAGGACAGCGGACACAATGAAGGACAGTGTTTCCCCACCTACGCAGCAGATTGCCGCCAGCAGTACGGCTGCAATCACGATGATTGCCGTATAAATGGTTTTCTGCCCCCTGGCGGACTTACGTGCAATCATTGCAAGCATCCTGTCCGTGACGGCGAAACCTCCGGCAACGTTCACCATGGCGAGAGCCACGGCCACCGCACCGAGAATTGATACGATTATCCTTACCTGGACGGATTCCCCGAAGAACCCGGCCGCCGTAGCGGCAAGGGCGCCGAGGACCGTCACACCCGACAACGCATTCATTCCGCTCATAAGAGGCGTATGGAGCGTAGGCGGAACCGTGTTGATAAGCAGATAACCGACGACAGTCGACACCACCAGGACTCCCAGAAGTATCAGCTGCCATGCTATTGTTGAAAGACCTAACATAATACGGAGGTATTAAGCGAGTCCCATTGCCTCGAGCGTACCTGAATGCACAATCCTGCCCTCCTTGGTGACAAGGATCTTCTGTACGATCTCATCATCCCAGTCCGGAGCCATCCTGCCGTCCTTTGCGAGGAAGAGCAGCAGATTGCAGATATTGTGTGCGAAAAGCCAGGTTGAAGACGTAGGAAGCTGTCCCGGGATATTCTTGATACCCTCGATGGTGACGCCGTGTTTCACATCCCTGACACCAGGGGTGGTGATGGCGCAGTTTCCTCCCTGGTCGATCGAGATATCGACGATTGCGGATCCCGGTTTCATTGAAGCGACCATCTCGTCGGTCAGCAGCACAGGAGCAAGCTGTCCCTGAAGCAGGGCTGAGCAGAAGATGATGTCGGCCTCCTTGACTGCAGCGGCGAGGTTCTCGCGCTCCTTGGCAAGCCATTCCTCCGGAAGCCTCTTGGCGAACTCTACTACACCCACCTTGCGGACTGCAATCTCCTCAGGGACTCCGCAGTCCACGATCTTGGCGCCGAGTGACATGGCCTGTTCACAGGCGGAAGGACGGATATCGGCGGCAAAGACCTTCGCGCCGAGACCCTTGGCAGTAGCCACCGCACGGAGACCGGCGACTCCGGTACCGATTACAAGCACGTTGGAAGGCTTGACGACACCCACGGCGGAACCGATCATAGGGCAGAATTTAGGGACATCGCTGGCACCCATCAGTATTCCCTTGTATCCGGCACAGGTGCTCATTGAGGAAAGGGCATCCATAGACTGGGCGCGTGAAATGCGCGGCACGCCGTCAAGCGTAAGGCCGATTATCCCGTTCGCGGCCATCTTCTTCACCATCTCGTGATTGACCGGTGCGGCAGGATGGATGAAGGTGATGATGTACTGGCCGCTGTGCATCATGTCAATCTCGTGCTTTCCCTTGGCTTCGTTATAGAGAGGTTCCTTCACCTTGAGTATAACGTCCGCCTTGTCATAGATCTCCTGAGGATCCTCAACGATAGTGGCGCCAGCCTCTGAATACTGGCTGTCAAAATAGAAGGAGCCTTCTCCGGCCCCTTTTTCAAAAAGAACTACGTTTCCCGCGTCAATCATTTTCTTGACGGTTTCAGGAATGGCAGCTACACGAGCCTCGTCGTGCATGATCTCTTTTGGAACACCGATTATCATAATAGTGAGTTTGTGTTATTAACAATTTACGATAAAGTTATGAATTTAAAATTCAATAACCAGCATTTTTCGCCGAATCTTTGTACATGTTCATGTATATCCCCGTGAGTTTGAGGAAAATCGCCGTGATTTCCTCCGCGCTTTCCTTCCTGCCCCGCTGTATCCAGGTGGTAAGGACTCCCAGAAGCATATTGTAGAGCGTATTGATGAAATACTCGAATGCCACCTCCCCGACCCCGTAGAGCATCCGGATCCTCTTGAGCTGTGTCCCGTTCATCTTGACGGACTGAAGAAGCATTCCGCTCCGCCCGCACATATCCAGGGCCTCGAGTATTTCGGAATTCGCCATCAATGTCTTGAGGACATACATGCAGAATCTCTCCAGGGTGTTCTCGTCGCTCGGGAACTCCGGACATTCCTCGATTATCCTGTCGGAAAGGACACGGCAGCCGTATTCAAGGACTTCTATATTGTTTCCGAACAACCTGTAATAGGTCGCGCGGCTGACGCCGCTGACTTCCTGGATGTCACGCGCGGTGATGTCGGAAATCCTTTTCGTCTTCATGCATTTGATAAGTGCCTGGAATATAAGCCCGGCAGATCTTTTCGCTCTCTTGTCGTCAGGGATATGATACATATTGTCACTCTTGAGTCTCACTTCTTATTCGATTGCATTTTGTGAGACATTGGTATCACAAAAGTATATAATTTTGCATAAAAACAAAGAAAGGAATATGAACTATTTTGAGAAGATGCTCCCAAGGGAGGAATTGGAACAGCTGAATTACATCCCCACCATCCCGCAGTTCGTGGAGTGGATAGAGGAGAAGTGGTCAGCGCTGCCTGCAGTGTCGGATACGGTGAACACCTGGACTTACAGGGAAATGTGCGGAAGCATAGGCCGGAAGCGCGCACTGCTCAACGCGGCAGGGCTTTCAAAGGGTGATACTGTAGCGGTGCTTGACAATGCCACAGTAAACGCACTGGAGATGTTCCTGGCCATCACTTCCGCAGGATATACGGCAATAATGCTGCCTGCACAGCTGCCCGCACAGGCTGTCGCAGGATGCTGTCAGAAATCCAGGATCAAGGTTCTGGCCCTCGGAAAAGACTTCCCTGCCTCCCCCTACGAGGTTCCCCGCAAGCTGCTCTCGGTATCGGACAGGGCGGAGACCCCGGACCCGGTTGCAGTTGTCGACAAGGAAGACCCGGCCGCAATCTTCTTCACGGGTGGAACAACGGGAGCGCCCAAGGGAGCGGTCCTTCCGCACAGGGCTATAATGCGAGGTTCGCTCAACGGATGCTACGCCCCCGGAAGCCAGCTCGGCCGTCACGTCTATGCCCAGCTCCTTCCGCTCTCCCACGTTTTCGGACTGATCCGCGGAATGATGTCCGCACTCTATACCGGTTCCGAGTGGGTGGCCGCCGACAACATCAAGGCAACCATAGGGAGCATTCCAAAGATACGTCCTACCATACTGGTGATCGTACCCGGGATATGCGAGATCCTGATGGGCCTCGTGAAGATGAACGGCAGGCAGTTCCTCGGCGGAAGGCTCGACACAATCATATCCGGCGCAGCCAACGTCCCTCCGAAGCTCATTGAAGAATACGACCGGATAGGTATCAAGCTCTTCGCGGGATACGGGATGACGGAAGGTGCCAACCTGACCTCCGGGAACATAGATGTCAAGGCCAAACCGACCTCGGTGGGAATGATCTACCCCGGCCAGGAGACGAAGGTCGTTGACGGGGAACTCTGGTTCAGGGGGGACAACCTGTTCCTGGGATACTACGGGGACCCGGAGAAGACCGCCCAGGTGCTGACTCCTGACGGATGGCTCAGGACCGGCGACCTCGTAAGGTTCGACGAGCAGGGATATATGTACATCGTCGGAAGGATAAAGAACCTGATCATCCTTCCTAACGGAGAGAATGTCAGTCCTGAAGAGATAGAGGAGAAATTCTACGCCTGTCCGAAACTCAAGGACTGCATCGTCAGGGAGGACAACGTGGAGGGCACCCCAATAATCGCAATCGAGATACTTCCGCGGGCGGATGAGTTCAAGGACGTTCCGTGGAGCGGGGGGGAGGAATACTTCACCAAACTGACGGGAGAGATCAACGCGGGGCTGCCAAGCACGCACAGGATCTCGAAGGTAACGGTGCGCAAGGAGGATTTCAAGCGCACGGGGGCAATGAAGGTATCAAGGAACTAGAATATGACAGAGAACGAAATATTGACAGAACTCAAGGGAATACTTTCCACCATCAAACCGTCCCTGGACCTTTCCGGGGTCGACAGGGATACAAACCTGATATACGGTCTGGGACTGGACTCCCTCTCCTTCCTTCTCCTCAGCCTGGCTATGGAGAACAGGTTCGGCTTCACTTTTGACGGCACGCCGTCATTCAACAGCGTCGGAGACGTTGTGAACTTTGTTGCACGGAAGACTGATGGGCGCTGTTGATTTCATTGTAGAGCACGCGACATCCTTTCTTGTCCGCGTGCTCCTTTACCCCGAAGTATATTATCTGGACCGTTCCAGGCAGGGAGACAGGATAAAGGAGCCGTCAATCGTGGTCTGCAACCATACAAGCCACCTCGACGGTCCTGTCGTGAACACCGTATTCCGCAAGAACAGGATCCATTCGCTCGCGGCCAAGGACCGTTTCGAACAGAAGGGCTTCGGATTCTTTCTGAGACATACGGGATGCATCCCGATCGACAGGAAGAATGCGGACACCGCCTGGGTGCATCAGGCCATAAGCACGCTGCACAGGGACAGGGAGAATATCGCGATATATCCGGAAGGCCGCCACGGGACCCACCGCAGCCAGCTTCCGTTCCATCCGGGGGTTACTATGCTTACAACGATGGCCGGAGTACCGATAATAATGGTCTATATCGACGGTCCCCACAGATTCTTCCACAGGTCGCGGCTGATCGTGGCCCCGCCTTTCAGGCTGGACCCTCCTGCCGGCGGAATGAATGTGGATTACATAGGACAGCAGACAAAGATGCTCGAAGACAGGATGAAGGAACTTATGGAGGAATTCATCCGCATCGACTCGCAAGAAAGGGCTTCTATTTGAATGTCTCCGTGGAATTGCAGTGGACGATGCCGCTGCAGTTCCCGGCGGAGATTCTGAAATCCCCCTCCTCCAGATGCCATTTGCCGTCGTCTGAAGCGAAAGCGAGCTCCTTCGCAGGAATCTCGAAGCTGACTGTCCCGCTCTCGCCCGCCTTGAGCGCTATCTTCTGGAAAGCCCTGACCCTCCTCACATCGGGGATCATGGTAGCCACGAGGTCGCTGGAATAGACTATGACACTTTCCTGTCCGTCCCTTTCACCCGTATTGCTGACGGTAAGGCTGACCTTGATGGTGTCGTCCTTGCCGAACTCGGCCGGAGAGACACTGAAGTCCGAATATTCGAAAGACGTGTAGCTCAGACCTGTACCGAAAGGCCACTGGACATCCATGACAGCATCATAATTATAGGCTCCGTCCATAGTCGCGCGGTTCTCGGACACCTTGTAGTCGTAAGTATGGAGTGAGTTCACATATTTAGGATAGGTGAACGGGAGTCTGCCGCTGAAGTTCTCCTTGCCGCAGAGCAGTTTCGCAAGGGCGTCGGCTCCATAGTTGGAAGGAAGCATTATGTCCACGACCGCGTCCGCAAGCGGTTCTATCTCCGATATGACACGGGGACGTCCCTCGTTGAGAATCAGCACCAGAGGCTTTCCGGTTGAAGAGAGGGCCTTGACCAGGTCAAGCTGGTTGCGGGAAAGCGTGAGGTCATTGAGGTTTCCCGGAGTCTCACAATAGGAATTCTCCCCTATGCAGGCAAGTATCACGTCGGAGCGGCGGGCGGCATTCACTGCGGCCGCGATGTCGATATCCTTCTCCTCCCACCATTCTCCGCCGTCGTTGTAGCTCACGCCTGCGACGTATGAAGTTGAAGGGAATTCGTTCCTTACAGCCTCGAATATGGTATTGAACCTTTCCACATAGTGAGGTTCATTGCAGCCCTGCCACGTATACGACCATCCTCCGCTGAGGGAGCGCATCGAATTTCCGTTAGGGCCCGTTACCAGCACCTTTGTATCCGGCTTGAGAGGAAGCACTCCGTTGTTCTTGAGCAGCACTTCGCTCTCTATGGCCGCCGCAAGCGCCATATCCTCGAATTCCTTGCAGTTGACATCCGGATAGTCGTGCTCCCAGGTAGGGTCGTCGAACAGGCCGAGACGGTACTTGAGCCTGAGGATCCTGGCCACAGCGTCGTCCAGACGCTTTTCAGAAATCCTGCCTTCGCGTACAAGTTCGCATATGTCGAGGGCCGCATCAGCGTGATACGGATCCATTATCATATCGATTCCGGCATTGATTCCGAGCTCCAGCGCCTCCTTCCTGTCCGCCGCGATGTGGTAGACGTTGCAGAGGTTGTCTATATCCGCCCAGTCGGTCACTATCATTCCGTCCCAGTCGAGTTCATCCTTCACCCACTCTGTCAGAAGCTTGTGGCTGGAGTGGACAGGATTCCCGTTTATCGAGGCCGAATTGACCATAAGGGTGAGTGCGCCGGCCTCTATGCAGGCCTTGAACGGACGGAAATAACGTTCCCTGAGTTCATAATCGGGAATAAAGGCAGGGGTACGGTCCTTTCCGGAAACCGGGACACCGTATCCCATATCGTGCTTGAGGCAGACCGCCACGTTCTCGAGGCCCACCCTGTCCCGGTCAGCGCCCTGGCTGGCCCTTGTTTCCGTTTCCGCCATTACGGTCTGGACATAAGGGTCCTCACCCCAGCTCTCCCACTGACGCGACCATCTCGGGTCGCGGCCCAGGTCCATCACCGGCGAGAACACCCAAGGGACCTGCATCGAGCGGGTCTCATATGCCAGTATCCTTCCCATATTCTGCGCGTGGACAGGATTGAATGTCGCCGCCAGGTTCACTTCCTGAGGGAAGAACGTACCTCTGTCCAGATAGGTGGCTCCGTGTATCATGTCCAGGCCGTAGATGCAGGGGATGCCTCCCGCCTCCATCGATTTGGCCTGGATGGCCTCCACCGTCTTTGTCATCCATTTTGCCGTAGGTGCATGGCCCGCGTACACGTTGAGTATTGAGCCGGCCTTGTATTGGCCTATGACATAGTCCAGTTTCTCATTGTCAATCTCGCCCGTGGCCGGATCGAACAGCACGTCGATCGTAATCTGGATCATCTGCCCGGCCTTCTGCTCGAGAGTCATGTCCGCAAGCTTCGCACGGATTTGAGATTCATACGGGGAATGTCCCTCCGGTGTGCAGGAGGACAGGGAAAGGATCACAGCCGCAACGGCTGAAAAACAGGCCGGTATTCTCATTTTATTTATTTTTAATTATTTCAAGAATCTGTTCAGCGTGGATTTTGGTCTTGATTTCCTTCGGGCCCATGATGCGCTCGATTATCCCCTCCTCATTGACGAGGTAGGTCGTGCGGAGTATTCCTACGGTCCTGTGGCCGCAGGCGACCTTCTCACCCCAGCATCCCAGGGTCTGGAGAAGCTCCGTTGAAGTATCGGCGATGAGCGGGAACTCGAGATTGTAGTTCTCCGCGAACTTCGCCTGCGATTCCTGCCTGTCCTTGCTGACGCCTATTATGGCATAGCCTTCCGCCTCGAGCTCCGCCTTGTGGGCCTGCAGCGAACAGGCCTCCGCCGTGCATCCGCTTGTATTGGCCTTCGGATAGCTGTAAAGGACTATCCTGCGCCCCTTGTAATCACTTGCCTTGATTGTGTTGCCGTGCTGGTCGGTTCCGAGCACCTCCGGAATTCTGTCTCCTACGTCCATATCCTGTGTTGAAAAATATTCGGTTTATCACTGCAAGTTAGTTTTTATTCAGTAAATTCGCAAAAAAACAATGACATATGAACTTTCTGGGTAACATCGTCTGGATCCTCCTCGGGGGCCTTCTCACTTCGATCATGTATTTTCTCGGAGGTCTGATTCTGTGCATCACCATAATAGGCATCCCGTTCGGACTGCAGATCATGAAACTTGGAGTGCTGGCCCTGTGCCCGTTCGGGAAGGAGGTTACGATGAACCCCACCTCAGGATGCCTCACGACGGCGTTCAATGTGCTTTGGGTGGTTTTCGGATGGTGGGAGATAGCTCTGGTACACGTCATATTCGGGCTCATCCTGTGCATCACGATCATCGGCATACCTTTCGGAAAGCAGCATTTCAAACTGGCCAAATACTCCCTGGTGCCGTTCGGCTGCACCATTCACTAGAACAATTCAACATAGATTCCGGATATGAAATAGTTATTGATCCTTGCAAGTGCGGCGGTGCTTTCAGCCTCGAATCAAGTTCGGAGGACCTGATGAATCTGCTTCCGGAAGCGGAATTCGTGGTAAGATAGCTCCGTGCTCCGGTTCTACTTCGCCACGACGGTCTTCACGAGTGTATCCGTCGATCCGTCGGAATTCGTCACGACGGCCTTGATCGTGTAGTTCCCTTTTGAAGAAAAAGTGAATGAATCGTTCGGCAGCGGTTCTCCGTTGACGGTCCAGCTGACACCGGCGGAATCTGACGGTCGCTTGAGTCCGAAAACTATCCTCGGATAGAAGATATAGCCCTTCTTAACTTCCGAGGCCACATCTATGAACGGAATGTCGTAAACGCCCAGCGGGCCGCTTACGACATTTTTCATGTCAACAGGGACCCATTCGTCATCGGACTTGTCATAGAAGAGGGCTATGCGGTCCCCAACGGCAACCGGACCCGTTATCCTGCACTTGAAGGTTATTGTCTTTGAATACCCATTATCGAGATCAAGGGGATAGCCGCTGCCTATGAACTCCTTGACTGCTCCGTCCATCCCGACCAGGGCCGGCCTGATCAGTTTTGTATATTTTACTTCACCCAGGTTCGCCACCCTCGAGAATGAGACTTTGAATGACTCCCCTGTCCCTATGGTACCGCTAACGAGGCTTGTAGCCCCGATCTGGATCAAGAGCGGGTCATTCACGGTATCATCCCCCAGGTCAGGCACCAGGCCCACTATGGCGACATCGCTCCTGCTGAACACATAATCCATGTTCCCTCCGAGATAATTCACGGCATACCAGGCATTGGAGCTTCCGCCCCAACCCCAGTTTATATGTATCTCATTATTGGAATTATATCCGTCGCATACGAACTGGTGACCACCTGCACCTCCGGTATCGGAACCTCCGTAAATGACCGGATGATCGTAGTCGATCTCCCTTTTGAGGAGCTGGAACCAGCCCGCGTTGTCAAAGTTCCTATGTGCAATCTCGCTTGCAGTGGAAGCATATCTCATATATTTCACAAGCGCGGGTGGGATATTCGCCGACACGGCTCCGGAACCTACCGTACTGTATCCCATCTTGACCATCGCGCCGCATATTTCGATGAGATGCGCCACGGCATCCACGTTCTCCGTCTTCCAGGTCCTTGCACTGTAGGTGAGAGGCATCTTGGAATAATCGAATTCCATTCCTTCTATGTCGTGTTCCGCCACCTGTGTCTTCTGGCTGTGATAGTCACTGACATATCCGGGTATCACGCCCTTTCCCACCTTCGGCCACTCATTGTACCTTATTACTATCGCCATTGCTGTTGCAACGCAGCCCGCATAACACTGATTGCCTTCATAGGCGGGCACGAACTTGTTGAACGGACTGTTCTGATTCCATTTCGCCGTCTCAAGCAGTACGGTCTTTTCGGCGGTGCTCGTCGAGGAAGCCTTTGTGACCACGTTCTTCCACTGCAGGGCAACTTCAGCAGGTGCAGTGTAGTGCCTTTTCCGCGCATCGAGGATGTTGTATGCGATATCATCGAGAAGGCCGCGCATATTGTCCGGCATATTGTCCGGGTCGAACTTGCCGTCACCGTGCATCAGGACGGGAGTGGCGCAGTCGTCACCGGCTATGACAGCCCATCCTTCCGGACCGTTGAAAACGTAGAATGCGGGATTCTCGGGTGTCTCCCTGGCATCAGGGTCCTTTCCGTTCCAGACGAAGTCGACGCTGGAGGATGAGAAATAGTTTCCTGCGAACTTCCGGGCCTCCTGCAGGGTCACGACCTCGGCATAAGAGAGGATGCCGAGACAAAGGGATATGACGGATAACAGTATCTTTTTCATAAGCCGCTATTCAATTGGAATCACATATCCGGAATTTTCGGTCTTGTTGTCGAACCAGACCTTTCCTCCGTCCTTCCTGACAATTGTATACATACCGCTGACCTTCGTCGTCCCGTTGTCATAGGTGATTGAATAATCATCCCCGGTGACAAGTTCCTTCGGGGTCACGGTGACAATGACGAAGTTGTTGTCCCGGACACTGCAGAACTTGAAAGTCCTCGAATCCTCAGTGGTACCGTAAACCAGATAATCCGAGAGCTCATCATAGTAACGCAGGGCCTGCGGGGAATCGGAGGTCGTTGCGGAATAAACGCCGAGCGCGGATTGACGGGTGAAAGGCGTATCCTCGGCAGGGTCCTCGACAAGCAGCCTGGCCTGATAGTACTTCCCTTCCTTCAGGATGGAAGTCTTGCGGGTCCTGAAGCGCCATTCAACGCCTGAATCGTCAACCGCCTTGATGCAGAGATTGGTATAGGAGTCACTCGGGATGGTTATATAAGCGACAAGGGCGTCACTTCCCTCCACCTCGATGTAATCTTCAGATTCACCGGCCAGCTGCAGGGTTATCGTATCCGTGCTTTTCCTGGTCGGGGACACCTCGCCCGTGATGACATTCAGGACAGCGGTATTCGCGACGCCGTCGTCGGCGGAAACGACGATTGAGGAGAAGCTCGTCAGGACATCCGGAACTATCGTCACCTTGATCCAGCTCACCTTGTGCGCAAGCTGGAACGCTCCGGTGTTGTTCCTGATTTCCGTCATGGCCCAGCTATAGTCATATCCGCTCAGATGCGCTGTGGTCCCGTTGCCGTCCTGCCTCTGGTCCGTAAATTTCAGTTCGGTTGAATAATCTTCGGAGAATGACGGGTACACTGCGCAGTAGCTGCGGTCCTCAAGCCTTACCGCACCGGTTGCGAACAAGGCCTTCGAAGGATTATCCACGTCCGGATTGATGGTATAGGTGAGAACGGTGTTGTCCTCCGGCACAGGGAAGACCTTGATCCTGTCCCCCTCGGAGAAGGAGAACTTGAATTCCGGTGACAATGCCTTTGAAAGCGGTTCATAATCAGCTTCAGGATCCGCCACCACGGCACTGACGCCCCCGGATGCCCCGGCAGCGGCATCATTGATCCTTGTACAGGCAGGCGTGAAGAGCAGCGCGGCACCAAGCGCCATCAGGAATGCCTTCTTCATAATGCAGGGGGATTTAAAAATCATCTTCATCCGGGTCTTCGCCATAGGCGGCAGGATAGTCATCAGAGGATGCGCAGAGGATTCCCTGCGACAGAAGCGCAAGAACTCTTGCGGACGGCACGATATAAGTATCCTTCATATACAACTACATATTTGCTTGATTGCAAATTTAGTAAAAAAAATGTGTTTCACCATATCTTGTCACAAGACCGGTTTTTATGTATTTTTGCGCAATCCGGAAAATATGGGAACAAAAGAGGAAAAATACACGGCGCTGCTCCCGGCAGTGCGCTCGCTTATGGACGGAGAGAAAGACTGGATAGCCAGGATGGCGAATCTCGCAGCCCTTCTCCACAATGAATTCGGATTCTGGTGGACGGGATTCTACCGTGTTGAGGATGAGGACGTCCTTGTCCTGGGACCGTTCCAGGGACCTGTCGCCTGCACAAGGATACGCCGCGGGAAGGGTGTCTGCGGTACCGCATGGGCCGAAGACAGGACAGTGGTCGTTCCGGACGTGTCAGAATTCCCGGGGCACATCGCCTGCTCCGCTGAATCGAGGAGCGAAATCGTTGTACCCGTCAGAGCCGGCGGGCGGACAGTGGCAGTACTGGACATCGACAGCCGCGAACGCGGCAAGTGCGACGATGCGGACGCAAGATGGCTGGAGGAGATTGCGGACTGCGTGTACACTCCGTCCGATTAATTCAGGAAGATATGAGACTGGTCATTCAGAGAGTTAAGGAGGCGTCCGTCACCATTGACGGCACTGTCGTGTCCGCTATCGGACAGGGGCTGTTCATACTCGTAGGGGTGGAAAACGGCGATTCCGGGGCAGATATGGAATGGCTGGCGTCCAAGGCCGCGGGGCTGAGGATTTTCAATGACGCAGACGGAGTGATGAACCGCAGCGTAGTGGACATCGACGGTCAGTTGCTCGCCGTATCCCAGTTCACCCTCACCGCTTCAACGAAGAAGGGAAACCGTCCTTCATACATCCGTGCCGCAGGTCACGACCTCGCTGTGCCCCTGTATGACAAATTCTGCACCCGTCTTTCCGAAATAGCGTCCAGACCGGTGCAGAAAGGGGTTTTTGGAGCCGACATGAAGTGTGCGCTCGTCAATGACGGCCCCGTGACAATAATAATCGACTCGAAAATCAGGGAATAAGGCCGCAATTATTCCAGCGGCCGTATAAGAACCTCCGTCACATCCTTCAGTGAATCCTGAAGCGCCGTAAGGTCGGTCGGGATATCGGTTCCTCCGTAATGGTACGGTATGAAAACCGTCGGACGGATAGCCTTCACCACGTTCACGCATTGCCCGACAGTCATCGTATAAGGCTTGTTGCAGCATACGAAGGCTATGTCGATATCTCTGATGGCAAGAACATCTTCATTGTCTTCAGTGTCTCCTGAGACATAAATGCGCTTGCCTGCAATGGTGATTATGTAGCCGACGTCCCCCCTCTCCCTAGGATGGAAGTCGAGCTGGTCCGGACTGATGTTGTAGGCAGGGACGCCTTCTACAGTAATTCTGTCAAAAGGCTCCACCGTCTCACCGACGGCCAGCTTTGTATATCCGTCAGCCTCTCCCGTGAGGATTCTGACGACATTGGTGTCGAGATGGTCATAATGGTCATGCGTGATAAGGACGAGGTCGGCTTCCGGCTCAGCGTCCCAATCGACATTCTCTCCCAGAGGATCCACGTAGATATGCTTTCCGAGCGCCTCTATTCCTATGGAAGCGTGACCGTAGTAGGTAAAGGTGATTTCAGTACCGTCTTCAGCCTTGAATGTGTCCTTTGCATGCTTGGATGCAATCTTGGGTGTGCAGGAAATTAAAGTGATTGTTGCCATTGCAGCAATGATGAATTTGTTTGACATTGTATTGAAAATAATATTTCACAAAGATAGGCATTATACCCGGCAAATTATTAATTTTGGAAAAAATTAGGACTATGGATAAACCTGACTTGCTTAAAATTGTCTGCAACGACAAAATATGTTTCATAACAATGAATGATGCTGACCATTTCAACTGCCTCAGCAACGAGATGTGCAATCAGCTTATGGATGCCATTGACAGGGCATACAGGGAAGAGTGTGTCGGAATTGTCATCAAGGCTGAGACAAGAAGGAACGTCTGGAGCGCAGGGCACGACATCAAGGAACTTCCTGTCGAAGGGCAGGATCCGCTCTCATTCAGCGTCCCGATGGAAAAGCTCCTCCGCAAGGTTCAGGATGTCCCTGTCCCGGTAATTGCCTGCGTGGATGGAACGGTATGGGGCGGAGCATGTGACCTCTGCGTTTCCTGCGATATGATTGTCGCCTCAGAGTCATCCACCTTCGCCATAACCCCGGCCAAGATCGGTATTCCTTACAATGCCTCCGGAATAACACATTTCATAAGGCAGCTCAGCCTCAACAAGGCACGTGAGATGTTCTTCACGGCAACTCCTATCACGGCACAGGATGCCAACAACGTAGGTTTCGTCAATCACGTCGCACCGTCGGACGAACTGGAGAAGACACTTGAAGAACGCATTCTGAATCCGCTGAGAAGGAACTCGATACTCTCGATCAGCGCCATCAAGCGCCAGTTCAGGATTCTCACAAGGGAGGATACCGTCATCTCCTCAGAAAGTTTCGAGCGCATAAATGCCTACCGCGAGAAGGTCTACCGTGGCCCTGATTATCCGGAAGGTATCCAATCCTTCCTCGAGAAGAGGGCTCCGCAATACAAGGGCAAGGCCAAGGACCTGGACTGATCCGGCAACGGCAGGAGGGACGCTTCTAGAACAGATAGCCGATATTGACATAGAAGGCCCCTGTGCCATCCTGATTGTACAGAGGGCTCTTCTTCATCAAATGAGTGACAGGCATACCATATTCTGCTGCCACAATGAAGTTTTCGTTCATAATGAAGCGGAAGCCACCTCCAAAGGTAATATGAGGAACTTCTTTCGCCTGCCCCACGACAGGAGAAATGGTTCCGGTCATTCCATTCAATTTGGAGATATCGACACCTCTGGTAACCATAGAACCGTCACTGAATACATTCAGGGCAAGGGCGATGTTCTGCTTCCCGATGTGGAACTTTACAAAGCGCCATCGCATTTCAGCTGTATAGGTAGCCATATCCAGACCTACGACCCTGTTCCTGACGATACCTCTGACTGTCTGGTACCCTCCCATTCCTTCAAAGTCGCACTTTTCACCCATATTCGTTATGTATGACAGTGCATAGAACGGGATTGATTTTCCGAAGGTCCCTTCGTAGTTCAGACGATAGGCAAAGGTAAGTACATCATCACTGACAATAGGCACATAGTGTCTCCAGGTCAAAGAATACTTGTAGTACGGCATCTTTGAAATGCCAGGGAGTGCAGCGATGACGTGGGCATCGGCCCAGATACCGCGTGAAGGGGCACCTTCCTTGTCACGTGTATCGTACACAAAACCTGCACGCACTCCTCCTGCGTATCCGCCATCGCGCTCGGCCTCCGAGATGATGCCGGCCTTTTTATAATAGTCATAGAGGGTCGGGTAAGTCTCGGGATACTTCTTCGCGTCACTCTTGCCTTTGTTGATATTGTTGTAGTCAATGCTGCCGAGTTTGTAATAATCAAAGAACAATCCGGCTTCCCACCTCAACCCATCAGTAATCTCACCAAGGAAATCGGTTTTGAATCTCGCTTCATTTCTCTGGTACTTGTAGAATGGAGTAAAGATCGGGTCACTGCTGGCCTTGTCCTTACCTGACAGGATTTTTGAGTAATCATAATACGAGCCATATCCGTTGAAACCATAGAAATCCATGGCCCTGTCCAGATTGACTCTCAAAGAAGAACTCCAGCGGACACCCGGGATCAATTCCTTGTTATCGTATCTGAGCTGTATCAGTTGTGATCCCTTGGTGAAATAAGAATATTCCAGATAAATTTTTGAATTATATCCTGGATAATTGTGTCCGTCCCCATAGTTGAAGAGTTGGAGAACAGCGCCCAGCTGCAATCCCTTGTCAGCGTCATAGGCAATAGCCGGCAAAGGTCCGATATTGTACCCTGTCTTGATAATTTGTCCATCAGGGCCAGTCTCTACACCGGCATAAAGAGACACAGTTGCCAAAAGGGCAATCGAAATGATCAGTATCCTTTTCATATTCTTACAGGTTTTAGCATATAGTTTTCACGTATTAGTATCTGCAAATATAGTATAAGTTTTTACTAATTTGCATAAATATCCCGATTAATCGTATATTTGTGGAAGTAACGAATATGTGCATATCCAATATGTTGCTTTCCAAAGAAATCGTTGTTTATCTTAACCTTGCCGGCTGCAGAGTCAAACAATACACGTCTAACCTTTTGAGGAAAAACAATATAAACCTGACTCCGGAACAGTTCCTGACAATAGACATCCTGTGGAATCAGGGAGCCATGTCCCAGACTTCCCTGGCCGCTCAGATGCAGAAGGACAAGAATTGCATCACACAACTTGTGGATGCTTTGGAAAGCAAGGGGCTTGTTCTAAGGGTCCGAGACAGGAACGACCGCCGTTCAAACACGGTTGTACTCACGGAAAAGGCTGAAAAAATCAAGGATGAGACAAAACAGTTCGGCGTCTCGATGCTCGACGAGTTACTCAAGGATATAGACGAAAAAGAGTTGCGAAGTTTCCTTACGACTCTCAAAAAGATAACCGAAGCTATAAAATAAAGGCACCCCATTTCCTTTACACGATGCTATCTTTCTTTCAGACCACGACAATGACATTCTCAAAGCCAGCAATGTCAACATCAACACCCTGGTTTTAAAGTAGCTCGACCTTAAATACTACAAAGCATAACATATTAAATAACAATATGTTATAATAATACAGCATTGTCTGTATTTACTATTCTTCCTCCTCTGACTTTTAAGAGTACCGATGGCCTCAGAAATGGTACAAAAAACCTGCTATTCTGTGCTACTTTAATATACAAAAATGATACGGTACAACCGAAAAGCTGTACCGTATCACTATACTAAAATGCTGATTATTAAGCAATTAAGTTGCTAATACTCCTCCTCGTTGAAGATAAAATGTGTGATTGATTATCAATTAGTTAAGTGATTTTGATAGAATTTTATACAAACAAATTCTGATGTCTGAGGATTTCAAATGAGCGGAATGTTTGTATGGCTGGTACTATACTGACTTCTGTTTCGTATTTTGGTTTATATTTGATTACTTGTTTGTATTTATAGGCATTCCAGCCCATTTCAACAGCAGTTCCTGAGCGATTGAAACATTTTCAAGCCTCATCA
>JAKSKC010000002.1 GCA_024401945.1 Bacteroidales bacterium | reverse complement strand
GGAAAAAATCAAGAACAAGAATATCTGAATATGAAGAAAGTAGTTGTGGCATACAGCGGCGGACTGGATACTTCGTTCACCGTAATGTACCTTTCCAAGGAAAAAGGTTATGAAGTCTATGCAGCCTGCGCCGATACGGGCGGCTTCTCGCCGGAGCAGTTGAAGAAGAACGAGGAGAATGCCTACAAGCTTGGGGCGAAGGCGTACGTGACTCTGGACGTTACAAAGGAATATTATGCGAAGAGCATCAAATATATGGTTTACGGAAACGTCCTGAGGAACGGCACCTATCCGATATCCGTGTCCTCCGAGCGTATCTTCCAGGCTATGGCCATCGCGCGCTACGCCAAGGAGATCGGAGCCGATGCCATCGCACACGGGTCCACCGGTGCCGGTAACGACCAGGTCCGTTTCGACATGACCTTCCTGGTGATGGCTCCCGGCATCGAGATCATCACCCTCACGAGGGATATGGCGCTCTCACGCCAGTATGAAATAGATTATCTCAACAGCCACGGATTCCCGGCGGATTTCGAGAAACTCAAATATTCCTACAATGTGGGTCTCTGGGGAACCTCGATCTGCGGAGGGGAGATCCTCGATTCGAAGCAGGGTCTTCCGGAATCGGCCTATCTGAAGCAGAAGACCGCGGAGGGCAGTCTCAAGGTAAGTATCGGCTTCTCCAACGGAGAGCTGTGCAGCATCGACGGCAAACAGTATGAGGACAGGATAGAGGCTATCCGCGAACTGGAGAAGATAGCTTCCCCTTTCGGGATAGGAAGGGATATGCACGTGGGTGACACCATCATCGGCATCAAGGGACGCGTGGGTTTCGAGGCGGCTGCGCCTATGCTCATAATAGCTGCACACAAGTTCCTGGAGAAGTTCACTTTGAGCAAGTGGCAGCAGTACTGGAAGGACCAGGTGGCCAACTGGTACGGGATGTTCCTGCACGAGAGCCAGTATCTGGAGCCTGTGATGCGTGACATCGAGGCGATGCTGGAGAGCAGCCAGCGCAACGTGAGCGGCACGGTTGTGATGGAACTGCGTCCGTACAGCTTCTCTGCTGTGGGGGTTGATTCCGCCAACGATCTGGTCAAGACCAAGCTCGGGGAATACGGCGAGATGCAGAAGGGCTGGACCAGCGAGGATGCGAAGGGCTTCATCAAGGTCAGCTCGACGGCCCTGAGGGTGTATTACGCCAACCACACCGATGAGGGTGCGGCTATAGAAAAGGAACTGTAGAATGGTAAGGGCCGGAATAATAGGGGCTGCGGGATATACCGGAGGGGAGCTGATAAGGCTTCTGCTCAACCATCCTGATGTCGAGCTTGTGTTCGCGCAGAGCGAAAGCCACGCCGGGGAACCGTTGTACAAGGCTCATCAGGACCTGGTGGGGGAGACGGATATGCTGTTCTCGGCCGGGGCTCCGGTGATGGATGTGGATGTAGTCTTCCTGTGCGGAGGGCACGGAAAGTCAAAGGATATGATAGCAAGCTTCCCGGAAGGCTACGGAGGGGCGATAATAGATATGGCCAACGATTTCAGGCTCTCCGCCGATGCGGGGGATTTCGTATACGGCCTGAACGATGCGTTCAGTGACAGGATACGCGGGGCAAGGCACCTGGCCAATCCGGGATGTTTCGCCACGGCCATCCAGCTTGCGCTTCTGCCTGCGGCCCGCGCCGACAGGCTGGCTGCGGTGCACGTTACCGCTATCACGGGTTCCACCGGTGCCGGACAGAAACTCCAGGAAACCTCCCATTTCAGTGTAAGGGACAACAACCTCTCAGTTTACAAGGCCTTCACCCACCAGCATCTGGGCGAGATAAGGGAGACACTCTCATCCCTCGCCCCGTCCTGGAACGGAGAAATCAATTTTGTCCCGGTAAGGGGAGATTTCACCAGGGGGATAATGGCTTCGGTGTATTTCGATACCGATATGACGGAGGACGAGTGCATTGCCCTGTACAAGGATTTCTACGCTTCGTCCCCGTTTGTAACGGTAGTCGATTCCAACCCTGAGCTGAAGATGGTGGTCAACACCAACAAGGCGGTGGTCTATCCACGCAAATATGGCAGCAAACTCCACATAGTCAGTATGATAGACAATCTCCTGAAGGGAGCTGTGGGGCAGGCTGTGGAGAATATGAACCTGATGTTCGGTCTCCCAAGGACCGCAGGTTTGAAACTTAAGGCTTCAAGATTCTGAATATTATGCAGCTTTTTGACGTTTATTCCCTGTTTGACGTAACGCCGGTAAGGGCGTGCGGTTGCAGGATATATGATGAAAAGGGTCAGGAATATCTTGACCTGTACGGCGGTCACGCGGTCATTTCCATCGGACACTCCCATCCTCATTATGTCGAGGCCCTGAAAAATCAGGTGGAGAAGATAGGATTCTATTCCAACAGCGTGAAGAATCCGATGCAGCAGGCCCTTGCGGAGAAACTCGCCCGCGTGAGCGGGTATCCCGACTACTCCCTCTTCCTGGACAACAGCGGCGCCGAATCCAACGAGAATGCGATGAAACTCGCTTCCTTCCACACGGGCAGGGACAGGATGATCGCATTCCGCAGGAGCTTCCACGGCCGTACTTCCGGAGCAGTGGCAGTGACGGACAATCCGAAGATAGTATCTCCTTTCAACGCCAGTCACAAGGTCACGTTCTGCGAGCTCGGCGACAGTGCGTCCGTTGAGGCGGAACTTTCGAAAGGGGATGTGGCCGGAGTCATCATCGAGGGTATCCAGGGATGCGGCGGAATAAATATTCCGTCCGCTGACTTCATGAAGGAACTCCGTGCCCTCTGCACGAAATCCGGGGCCTGTCTCATCCTTGACGAGGTCCAGAGCGGATACGGACGTTCCGGCAGGTTCTTCGCGCACCAGTGGAGCGGCGTAAGCGCCGATATAATAACCATGGGGAAGGGTATCGCCAACGGTTTCCCCTGCGGGGGCATCCTGATAGCTCCGCACATCAAAGCGGCAAAGGGAATGCTCGGGACCACGTTCGGAGGCAATTATCTGGCAATGGCGGCCGCCTGTGCCGTCCTTGACGTCATCCAGGACGGGAAGCTGGTGGAAAACGCCCTCAACATGGGCGAATACATAATGAGCGTACTTCCTTCTTCCCCGAAGATCAGGGAAGTCAGAGGAAGGGGCCTGATGATAGGAATCGAGTTCAATGAACCCGTAGCGCAGATACGTTCCTCCCTTCTCTACGACAGTCATATATTCACGGGAGTGGCCGGCAGCAACATCATCCGCCTTCTCCCTCCTCTGTGTATCGGAAAGGCCGAGGTGGATGAATTCATCGCAGCCTTCAAGCAACTTGTCTGATTATGAAAACTTTTTTCCACGTCGAGGACATAGGTCCTCTTGATATCGCCGTCAGGGAAGCCCTTGAACTGAAGGCCAATCCTTATGGATGGAAGCATCTGGGGCAGAACAAGACCATCATTCTGGTCTTCTTCAACAGCAGCCTGCGTACAAGGCTCAGCAGCCAGAAAGCTGCCCTGAACCTTGGAATGGACCCTCTCGTACTGAATGTAAACGGTGACAGCTGGAAACTGGAGACAAGACTCGGGGTCGTCATGGACGGAGATACGACGGAGCATCTCCGCGAGGCCATTCCGGTGATAGGAAGCTACTGCGATATGATAGGTGTACGTTCGTTCGCCGGACTTACCGACAGGGAGTTCGACTACAACGAGACCATCCTCAAGCAGTTCATCGAATATTCCGGCAAGCCTGTCATCAGCCTGGAGTCGGCCACCGTGCATCCCTGCCAGGCCCTGGCGGACCTGATCACCATTGAGGAATACAGGAAGAAGGACCGTCCGAAGGTTGTAATGACCTGGGCCCCCCACCCGAAGGCGCTTCCCCAGGCCGTGCCCAACTCATTCGCCGAATGGATGAGCGCAGCTGACGTCGATTTCGTGATAACCCATCCGGAAGGATATGAGCTTGACCCGCGCTTCACCCGCGGAGCCAGGATAGAATATGACAGGAAGAAGGCCTTCGAGGGTGCCGATTTTGTATATGCCAAGAACTGGTCTGCGGTATCGGATTACGGCAGGATACTCAGCATGGACAAGTCCTGGACGGTGAAGAAGGAGGATATGGACCTGACAGACAACGCCTATTTCCTCCACTGCCTCCCTGTCAGAAGGAATATGATAGTGACCGACGAGGTCATAGATTCTCCGCGCAGTCTCGTCATCCCTGAGGCTGCGAACAGGGTTTACAGTGCGCAGCTGGTGATGAAGAGGATTCTGGAAAGCGAATGAAAGAGGTTCTCAACATAATCAAGGTCGGAGGGAAAGTTCTGGAGGACTCCGCTTCCCTGGACCTCCTTCTGGATGCCTTCTGCGGGATTGAGGGCCGCAGGATGCTGGTTACCGGAGGTGGAAGGACGGCGACGGCCGTCGCCTCCGAACTCGGCATCAAGACCAGGATGATAGACGGACGCAGGGTCACCGACGGGCAGATGCTCAAGGTCGTGACTATGGTATATGCCGGCCTTGTCGGCAAGGACGTGGTGGCCAGGATGCAGGCGCGGGGCGTGAATGCGATAGGTCTTTCCGGAGCCGACATGGATGTGGTCCGTTGCGAGAAAAGGTCTCCGGAACCTGTAGATTACGGGTTTGCAGGTGACGTGAGGAAGGTCAATGCCGAGGCTCTCAGGACTCTTATCGAGGCCGGTGCGGTGCCTGTGCTCTGTCCCGTGACCCACGATGGGAAGGGGCAGCTGCTCAATACCAACGCCGACACCATGGCTTCGGCCGCCGCAACAGCACTCGCCGGATTCTATGACGTGAACCTGATCTTCTGCTTTGAGAAGAAGGGAGTGCTCTCCGATCCCGACGACGAGGACAGCGTGATAGAGACAATCGACAGGGAAACATTCAGGAAACTCAAGGCCGACGGAACGGTAAGCGAGGGAATGATTCCCAAACTTGAGAATGCGTTCAAGGCAGTGGACGCCGGGGTGGGCAAAGTGATAATAACCAATGCGGAGTCCCTCTCCAAGGGCTGCGGAACGACGATAAAATGATAGAACTGCTGGAAAAACTGATATCGATACCATCCTTCAGCAGGGAGGAGGGCGAGGCTGTCGATTTCCTTCAGAAATGGATGGAGGGCCTCGGGCTGGACGTCAGACGCAAGGGAAGCAACCTGTGGTGCGAGTCCGAAAAGGAATCCTCCAAGCCCACAATACTCCTCAACGCCCACATCGATACGGTCAGACCGTCCGCAGGCTATACCAGGGATCCGTTCACTCCGGAGATATGCGGGGATGTGCTCTACGGGCTCGGCAGCAATGACGACGGTGCGTCGCTGGTGGCTCTCCTTGAGGCCTACAGGAAACTCTCTTCCGTTCCCCAGCCCTACAGGCTGATATACAGTGTGTCCGGGGAGGAGGAAGTCGGAGGGAATGGCGGCATCGAGGCTATGATTCCGGAACTCGGGAGGATAGACCTCGGGATAATAGGGGAACCTACGGGAATGAGGATGGCGGTTGCCGAGAAAGGGCTCATGGTGCTGGACTGCACCGCTTTCGGAAAGAGCGGGCACGCTGCCAGGAACGAGGGTGTCAATGCTCTCTACAAGGCCCTGAAGGACATAGAATGGTTCAGGGACTACCGTTTCTCGAAGGTGTCGGAGATATCCGGGGAGGTCAAGATGACGGTAACCCAGATAAACGCCGGATCCCAGCACAACGTCATTCCGGATGTCTGCACCTTCGTGGTGGATGTCCGCGGAAACGGCCTTTACAGGAATACGGAAATACTCGATATTGTCAGGGAAAACGTGAAATGCGAGGTCAGGGCGCGCTCGACAAGGCACAACGGAGCCTCCATCGACGTCAGTCACCCTGTCGTCCGCAGGGGTTTTTCCCTCGGATTGGAGATGTTCGCCTCACCTACCACCAGCAACCAGTCGGTATGTCCGTTCACTACGCTCAAAATAGGCCCGGGAGAGTCCTCCAGGTCACATTCGGCGGATGAATTCGTAAAAATAAGCGAGATAGAGGATGCAGTAGGCATCTACGTATCACTGCTTGACAAACTTGAGATATATGGCTAAGCTTTGGGACAAGGGTTTCGGAATAGATTCCAGGATAGAGAAATTCACGGTTGGCAGGGACAGGGAACTGGACGTGTTGCTCGCGCCTTATGACATCGAGGGCACTATGGCCCACATAAGGATGCTTGAAAGCGTCGGGCTCCTGGAAAAGAGCGAGTTGGATCTCCTGCTGCCGGAACTTGAAAAACTCAGGAAGGAGGCCCTCGGAGGGAACTTCCATATCGATGACGATGTGGAGGATGTGCACTCCCAGGTGGAATTCCTTCTCACCTCCAGGTTGGGGGATCTGGGGAAGAAGGTCCATACGGGACGCTCCCGCAATGACCAGATTATGGTGGATCTCAAACTCTTCGCCCGCGCCGGCGTGCTCAAGGTCGCGGACAGGGTGCGTACACTCTTCGACACCCTCCAGAAGCGCAGCGAGGAGTGCAAGGATATCCTTATGCCCGGTTATACCCATCTGCAGGTGGCTATGCCGTCTTCCTTCGGACTCTGGTTCGGGGCCTATGCCGAGAGTCTTGCTTTCGATATGCAGATGCTCCTGGCGGCCTGGAAGCTCACCAACACCAACCCTCTCGGTTCGGCCGCCGGTTATGGTTCCTCCGCGCCGCTGAACAGGCGTATGACCACTGAACTCCTTGATTTCGAGGATCTCGATTATAATTCTGTCTTTGCACAGATGTGCAGGGGAAAGATGGAGAGGTCGGTTTGCTTCGCGCTTTCCTGTGTCGCCGAGACGCTCTGCCGCCTGGCCTGCGACTGCTGCCTCTACAACAGCCAGAACTTCGCGTTCATAAAGCTTCCGAAAGAGATGACGACAGGTTCGAGCATTATGCCGCACAAGAAGAACCCTGACGTGTTCGAGCTTATCAGAGCCCGTTGCAACCATATCATCTCCACTCCGGAGGCAATCCGCAATATCACCGCCAATCTTCCTTCCGGATATTTCAGGGATATGCAGATTCTTAAGGAAATCTTCATTCCTGTATTCGAAGAGCTTTGCGATTGTCTGGATATTGCTACCTTTGCAATAGAAAATATTGCTGTTTCCGGTAATCTTATGGATGATCCGAAATACAGGCTTGCATTCAGCGTCGAGGAGGTCAACCGTCTTGTTGCCGAAGGAGTCCCGTTCAGGGATGCATACAGGCAGGTCGGGATGTCCGTGGAGAACGGCACGTTCGAGTATCACGGCACCCTGAACCATACGCACGAAGGTTCGGTAAACCGTCTCTGCAATGCTGAAATAAAGGCCAGGATGGAAAGCATCATGGCGGGTTTCCGGCGATAGCGAAAGTGTAATTTAATGAAAATCAAAATTTTATTACTGGCAGTACTCCTGACGGTTTTGTCTTCCTGCTCCGGAAAATCATCCGTGGCACAGGTCAGTGAACCGCATAGTATGGAGGACCTGTCCGAAGCCAGGCTTGTTACGATCCTGGGTTCCCTTCAGGATGTGGAGATATCCCGCAGATATCCCGATTACAAGAATCTGAACCTGAACAGTCCTGCGGAACTGCTAGCTGCCGTGGAAAGCGGAAATGCAGACTATCTGATACTGGACAGTGCGTCCTTCATAGGCATCGACCTGCCTGCAAGGGGATTGAAGTATTACTTCTCCCTGCCGATGGGCGGGGATATCGCATTCGGCTTCCGCTATGACGAGAAGAGTCTGGTCGATACGTACAACAGTTTCCTGTCCGGTCTGAAGGAGAGCGGAATATTCCAGGAGATTGAAGACCGCTGGACCAAGGGCGACATAGAGTCTGCGGAAATGCCGGACATTCCGATACCGGACAGCGGCGATCCCCTTATGGTGGGAGTCTCCAATGCTTTTCCGTTCGAGTTCGTCCAGAACGGGGAGTGGTCGGGATTCGAGGTGGAGATCATAAAGCGTTTCGCCGCCCATCTCGGCAGGCCTGTCCGTTTCGTGAACTATGATTTCAATGCCATCACCGCGGCGCTGATGACGGATAAGATAGATCTCATCTGCTCCGATATGTTCGTGACCGAGGAACGTGCCAAGCAGGTGCTGTTCTCCGACCCGCACTTTTATTCCGGGACCGTCTGCATCGGCCGCGACCTGAACAGGGGCAGCGTGCCTGCAGTTTCGCTGGAAGAACTCAACGGACACAGCATAGGAGTCCTTACCGGGTCCTCGATGGAGGTATACGCAAAGGAGAATTTCAACAAGTCGGAAATTTTCAGGGCCGATGGGATAGAAAGCCTTGTCAGATCCCTTGAAACCGACCAGGTCGAGGCAATCCTGGTTATGGACAAGCTGAGCGTGGAGATGCTCGGAGGCCATTCGGATTTCGTCGTTATTGACAAGGTGCTCTATTCGGATTCGATATCCGCCCTGTTCTCTCCGAACGGAGCCAGGCTCTGGAAGGATTTCAACGATTTGCTGTCATCACTCAGGGCTTCCGGAGAATACGAAAGAATGGTACAGCGGTGGAACAATGACGGAGTCAATGCAGAAATGCCCGAATTCATAATGCCGGGCGGCATCAATCCTCTGAAAGTGGGTATCCAGACCGGTACCTCGGCCTTCTGTTTTGAGAAGGACGGCAGATATTGCGGTTTCAGTGTGGAACTTGCCTGCCTTTTCGCCAAGGCGGTAGGCCGGCCGGTTGAATTTGTCGACGCGCCGTTCTCCAATCTTCTTGCCAACCTTGAATCAGGAAAGCTGGATATGATATGCAGTTCAGGCACGGTCACAAAGGAACGTGCCAGGTCGTTCCTGTTCTCTGACAAGCTTTTCGATATCAATATAAAGGCTGTGACCAAGAAAGCCCAGCGCGGTGGCGAAACCTCGTTCTTCAAGGACATCAGGGAAAGTTTCAGGGTGAACCTCATAGTCGAGGACAGATGGAAGATGATACTCCAGGGACTCTGGGAGACCCTCGTAATATCCTTCTTCTCCATCCTCCTCGGAACGGTCATCGGGGCCGGACTGTGCGGAATGAGACTTTCCGGGGTAAAGGCCCTGGACGCCACGGCCAGGTTCGTCATCGAGATTGTCAGGGGAGTGCCTATGCTGGTGTTCCTTATGATAATGTTCTACATCGTGTTCGCCTCGTCCGGACTGGCCGGAAGATGGGTTGCGGTAATTGCTTTCGCTATCAATTTCGGAGCCTATACCAGCGAGATGTTCCGCACCGGAATAGAGAGCATCGACAAGGGACAGACCGAAGCCGGCCTCGCAATGGGATTCAGTCCGGCGAGCACCTTCGCCAACTTCATCCTCCCGCAGGCCGTCAAGAAGATCGTTCCGGTGTACAAGGGGGAGGCCATATCGCTCATCAAGAACACCTCGATCGTAGGATACATCGCAATCACCGACCTGACGCGTGTGAGTGACCTCATCCGTTCAAGGACGTTCGACGCGTTCTTCCCTCTGATCATTGTCTCAATCATATATTTCATCCTTGCCTGGCTTCTTGGCAGGTTGCTGGACAGATTATCCGAAAAGATATAGAGTATGATAACCGTTAATCATCTTTCAAAGGTATATTCCAACTACGGGGAGCCGCTCAAGGTCCTCCGCGATGTCAACTGCGACATAAAGAAGGGGGAGGTTATCTCTATAATCGGTCCCTCCGGTACAGGCAAGAGCACGTTTCTGCGCTGTATCAACAGACTTGAGACCCCGACGACGGGAGCGATCCTGATCGACGGGGAGAACATCCTCGACAGCAAGGCCAACCTTGCGAGATTGAGACGCAAGATGGGAATGGTGTTCCAGGGATTCAACCTGTTCAATCATCTCACCATCCTCGAGAACGTATCCGTCGGACCGGTAAAACTCCTCGGGATGTCAAAAACGGAGGCCAACGCGCAGTCCATGGACCTGCTCAGGATGGTCGGTATGGCGGAAAAGGCGGATGCGTACCCTTCCGAACTTTCCGGAGGACAGAAGCAGAGGGTTGCGATTGCACGCTGCCTTTCGATGAAACCGGACATAATCCTCTTTGACGAGCCTACCTCCGCCCTTGACCCTACTATGGTGAGCGAGGTTCTCGCCGTTATCCGCCAGCTCGCAAAGCAGGGCATGACGATGGCCATAGTAACCCACGAGATGAAGTTCGCCAGGGACGTCAGCACCAGGATATTCTTTATGAATGAGGGAATCATCTACGAGGAGGGCACTCCGGAGCAGATATTCGAGCATCCGTCCAAACCGGCCACGCAGGCTTTCATCAACAGGATACGCTCCCTCGAGTTCAACGTGACCAGCAGGGACTACGACCTTTATGGAATGAACGGACGTATCGAACAGTTCTGTCAGAAATATTCCCTCTCAAAGGAGAAATGCACCGCCGCCCAGCTTATTCTGGAGGAGATGCTCGCCGGTGTGCTCCCGCTTACGGGAACAGCCCGCATACGTTTCGACTACAGCGAGAAGAACTATAATCTGTATATGGAGGTTGTCCAGGAGAACTGCATCAATCCGATACTGGAGAGCGACAAGGCCGATGAACTCTCCGTGACGATAGTCAAGGGATACTGCGACAGCATCGAGGAGATACAGGAGGACAGCGAAAGGCTCGTGAAGATGAGAATAAAATAGCATACTGATATGAAAAGAATTTCGACATTGTTTGCGCTGCTGCTCCTGTCAGCGGCCCTCTGTGCACAGGACCTGCACGTGTTTGAATCCGAAAATCTGCATTGCAACGACAGCGTGCTGGTTTTCTCACCTTCAAAGGCAGCGAAGGTGAGGAATCTCCCTACAGTGATGGTTCTCCACGGATACGGTGGAGACTACAGGAACTGGAGCAGGAGGATGGACCTCCAGAGCTTTGCGGACCGCACGGGTTTCCGCATCATCTGCCCTGACGGATTCATCGGCAGCTGGTACATCGATGATGCTGACAAGTCAAAGATGCAGTGGATGACATTCTTCGAGAAGGAACTCTATCCGGGGATGGACAAGGAATACGGCCTCGATCCCCAGAAGACCTTCATCACCGGGCTTTCAATGGGAGGACACGGTGCAATGACCATCTTCCTCTCACATCAGGAATGGTTCCGTGCAGGAGGCTCGATGAGCGGCGTGCTGGATATCCGCAACCGCGAAAAGATTGCCGCCCAGCTGGGAACAAGCGTCGAGGGACACGTCCTTTATGACCATTCCGCAGTCTCAATGGTGGACAACATCAAGGGTACCGGCAAGTTCTGTATCGTGACCTGCGGGACGGAGGATTCTCTCGTCAGACAGGCACGCGCATTCGAGGAAGTGTGCCACGAGGCCGGAGTTCCGTGCATTTCCATGTATTCCCCTGGAAAGCACAACTGGAAATACTGGCCTTATGCCCTGGAATATCACGTAGGCTGGTTCAGCCGTATCCTTAACGGGGAGTCCCTCGGTTTCTAAAATAAAAGGAAGCATATGTTCGATTCAGAGAAAGGGCTGTATGTCGCCCACGGTCCGCAGGGTCCCGTCTGCATAACGGGAAGGATGGCCAACAGGCACGGTCTCATCGCCGGAGCCACTGGAACAGGAAAGACTGTGACTCTGCAGGTGCTTGCCGAGACTTTCTGTCAGGCAGGTGTCCCGTGTTTCATGGCCGATATGAAAGGTGACCTGTCAGGTATCAGCCAGAAGGGCGCCATGAGCGGTTTCATAGAAAAGAGATGCGCTGAATTCGGAATAGAGAATCCGCAGTTCTGCGGTTGTCCTGTCCAGTTCTTCGATGTGTTCGGGGAGCAGGGACATCCTATGCGCACCACAATCTCGAATATGGGACCTCAGCTCCTGTCACGTCTGATGGGGCTGAACGACACGCAGAGCGGAGTCCTTGACATCGTTTTCCGTGTTGCGGATGACAACAACCTCCTTCTCCTGGACCTCAAGGACCTCCGCGCCATGCTGAACTATGTCAGCGACCACGCGGACCAGTACAGACAGAATTACGGAAACGTCACCCCGGCCTCGGTAGGAGCTATCCAGAGAGCCCTCCTGGCCCTTGAGTCCCAGGGTGCCGACCGCTTCTTCGGTGAACCGGCGTTCGATATCAACGACCTCTTCCGTACCAGGGAAGGAAAGGGTGTCATGAGCGTTCTTGCAGCCGACAGGCTGATGCAGAATCCGAAACTCTATTCGACATTCCTCCTCTGGCTCATTTCGGATCTGTATGCCACTCTCCCGGAGGTCGGAGACTCCGATCTTCCGAAACTGGTGTTCTTCTTCGATGAAGCGCATACCCTTTTCACCGATACCCCCAAGGCCCTCGTGGACAAGATCGAGCAGGTTGTCAGACTCATCCGCAGCAAGGGCGTAGGCATCTACTTCATAACCCAGAGCCCGGCTGACATTCCCGAGAATATTCTCGGACAGCTTGGAAACAGGGTCCAGCACGCGCTCCGCGCATATACACCGAAGGACCAGAAGGCCGTCAGGACGGCCGCTGAAACCTTCCGCGCCAATCCGGCGTTCGATACAGCCGACGCAATAATGAACCTTGAGACGGGCGAGGCGCTGGTGTCTTTCCTTGATGCCAAGGGAGCCCCTGCCGTCGTGGAGCGCGCCCGCATCCTTTTCCCGCTCAGCCAGATCGGTGCAATCGATGGGGCCCAGCGCAAGGAGATAGTGGAATGGTCCGGACTGGGAGGGAAATACGATACCCCTATTGACAGGGAATCTGCATTCGAGATCCTTCTGGAGGACCGTCAGCGCGCCGAGGCAGAGCAGCAGGCGGTTGAGGAACAGAAGGCCGCACGTGCAGTTGAAAAGGAGAAGAAGACTCCGGGAAGGTCGTCCAAGACGGCGAAAAGCATAGGCGCCACCGTTCTCACCGCTGCTGCAGGGGCGGCTATGACCAGTGTCACCCGCAGCATAGGTACGGCTGCGGCCAATGCGGTGACAGGAAAGAAGAGCAAGACCACTTCGGGCAAGAATATTGCCGGAAAGGCCATCAGCAACGCTACTTCCTCGGCCATCCGCACACTCGCGCGCAGTATTCTCGGAAGTCTTGTAAAATAGAAAGTTATGAAAAAGGTTGTTGCATTATTGATTATGGTACTCGCGGCGTCCGCTTTCAGTGCGTATGCCGCTTCCAAGGATGACGGGACTGCAGCCAAGGTCGCCGAGGCTATGAATTCAAAGACCTTCACAATAAATATAATGACCATCATTCCGCAGAGCGGTCCTGTGGAGCAGTGTTCCGGCGAATATTCCATCAGGGTGGTCGACGGGAAGGCTGACGGGCGTCTGCCTTTCAGAGGGACCAGTTACGTGGCCGTCCTGGGCTCCGAGGACCCTGCCATCGTCCTTGACGGCACCCCGGTCACCATAAAATCAAAATCGAAGAAAAAGGGTACTGTTTACACGGTTTCCTTCAAGACGGAGGATTCCAACAGATGGGAGGGCAATATCAGGGTTCAGGACAACGGCGGTGCCGTCGTAAGCTGTACCTGTATGAACAAATCCCCTATGAACTACAACGGAGAACTCGTATTCGAATAATTTGTCTGGATTATTTCTTAAATTTGTAAGATTTAACAAAGCGAGAAGACTCTATACTGTTTAAAAATATGATTTACACAAAAGAAGTGCAGCAGATGTGCTGCGTATCAAAGGGCGCAAATCACGCCAATGCCCCTATTCCTGAGGAGGGAAAATGGGTGCATGCAAAAGAAATCAAGGACATTTCCGGCCTTACCCACGGTATCGGCTGGTGTGCTCCTCAGCAGGGTTGCTGTAAACTTACTCTCAATGTCAAGGATGGCATCATCGAGGAGGCTCTCGTGGAGACACTCGGTTGCTCCGGTATGACACACTCGGCTGCAATGGCATCTGAGATCCTTCCAGGAAAGACTCTTCTTGAGGCCCTCAACACCGACCTTGTCTGCGATGCAATCAACACTGCAATGCGCGAGCTCTTCCTTCAGATCGTATACGGACGTACACAGTCGGCCTTCTCGGAGGGCGGTCTTCCAGTCGGAGGATCCCTTGAGGATCTTGGAAAGAACCTCCGCAGCCAGGTAGGTACAATGTACGGAACGAAGGCCAAGGGAAGCCGTTATCTCGAGATGACCGAGGGTTATTGCACGAAGATGGCCCTTGATGCCAACAATGAGGTTATCGGTTACGAATTTGTAAATCTCGGAAAGCTTATGGATGCACTCAAGGGTGGCGCTACAGGTCCTGAGGCTATCGAGAAGGCAAAGGGAACATACGGCCGTTTCGCTGAAGCAGTTAAATATATCGATCCACGCAAAGAGTAAGAGATTATGGCACTTTTCGAAAGTTATGAGCGTCGTATTGATCAGATCAATGCTGCTCTCGCAAAATACGGTATCAAGGATCTTGATGAGGCAAAGGCAATATGCACCCAGAAGGGCATCGATCCATACAAGATGTGTGAAGACACCCAGAAGATCTGCTTTGAGAATGCAAAGTGGGCTTATGTAGTAGGTGCAGCCATCGCTATCAAGAAGGGTTGCAAGAACGCCGCAGATGCTGCCGAAGCTATCGGAGAGGGTCTCCAGGCATTCTGTATCCCGGGTTCTGTAGCTGATGACCGCAAGGTCGGCCTTGGCCACGGAAACCTCGCTGCAAGACTTCTCCGCGAGGAGACCGAGTGCTTCGCATTCCTTGCAGGACACGAATCCTATGCTGCTGCCGAAGGCGCCATCAAGATTGCCGAAATGGCAAACAAGGTTCGTCAGAAACCTCTCCGTGTCATCCTTAACGGACTCGGAAAGGATGCAGCCAAGATCATCAGCCGCATCAACGGTTTCACATATGTTGAGACCGAGTTTGACTTCTACACCGGCGAGGTGAAGGTTGTCAACGAGACCAGGTATTCCGAAGGTGTCCGCGGTGGTGTCCGCTGCTACGGCGCAAACGACGTCCGCGAAGGTGTTGCCATAATGTGGAAGGAGGGAGTTGACGTTTCCATCACCGGTAATTCAACCAACCCTACCCGCTTCCAGCATCCTGTTGCAGGTACTTACAAGAAGGAGCGCGTCCTCGCAGGCAAGCCTTACTTCTCAGTTGCATCAGGTGGCGGTACCGGACGTACCCTTCACCCGGACAATATGGCGGCCGGTCCTGCATCCTACGGTATGACCGATACCCTCGGACGCATGCATTCCGACGCCCAGTTCGCAGGTTCTTCTTCAGTTCCTGCACACGTTGAGATGATGGGCTTCATGGGAATGGGCAACAACCCTATGGTCGGCTGCTCAGTGGCAGTCGCCGTTGCAGTTGCCCAGGCTATGAACAAGTAATCAGAAGGTTACATAAATCCTAAGATATATCCCCGCACCGTCAGATGCGGGGATATTCAGTTCCTCCCTCTGCATCTTTCAGAAAGTTTTTTTATTTTTGCGTGATGTGTTCTTCCGTAAAGGAAATGGAATATTGATATGGCTAAAAACAGAATACTAAGTTTCAAGGCAATAGCCAATGTGGCCCTGTGGATCATGCTCCTTGGTGGAGTTGTGTTTACATTGGGCTTCGGCTTGAGTCTGACTATTGCAAGGCAGGAAGTCACCAAAGAAGTGGATGCAAAGGTCCAAAGCCAGATAAACTACCTCGAAGCTTATGTTGACGGTCATCTCCAGCGCATAGAAGATGCGGGATTTGCTTTCTGCAGCAATATGTTCGGCAAATGTGTGAGCGATGACATCTATGGCTCGTATGTCGAACTTGACCCTGTGTTTATCCGCCCTACTCCTGAGGAGTGCTTCCTTTATATCCATCAATTCATGGAGGCCAATCCTCTAATCTGCGGTATTGCCATTGAATTCGAACCCAGCGTGTATTCCGATATTGAAAGCACATACGGATTTACGCCATATGTGACCCGTCTGTCCGGAGACTTCGAACAACTGGACCTGGGAATGATTACAAACAGCTTTGAGTGGGAGTGGTACATTGTTCCGAATAAATTGAAACGGGCCTGCTGGGTCAGTCCTTTCCGCGATTCCAGCATAGGTCACGTCATAGCGTCCTACACCATTCCCATATTTGTCGGTGGGAATAAGTTCGCTGTCATAGCAGTGGATATAGACACAGAGGCTTTCAGCTCCAAGTCCAAGGAGGTTTCGCCATATCCGGGGGCAACGGTGACGATGCTTGACAATTCCTTCAGATTTATCTCCCATCCCAATGATTCCTATCTTTTGCGGACACCGGATGAGGTGAATGAATCAGAGGATTGTGTCTTTGATGAAAACGTCAGGAAATCGATGTTTCCGAATCGTGGCAAACGGGGAGAAGTCACTTTTCTATTTCGCCCCGATTGAACGCACGGGCTGGATGGTTACAATCCAGTGCCCGGAGAAAGAGGTCTATGGTGGAGTGAACAGGATGAAGCACAGCACCACAATCATCGCGCTTATCAGTATTCTTGTCATGGTACTGAGCCTCCTTCTGATTTTCAGGAACCTTCAGAGCGTGAGCATTGCCAAGGCAGGAATGGAGAATGAGCTGAAGGTAGCTTCCGCCATACAGATGGATATGCTTCCGAAGTCCTATCCTGCATTCCCTGACCGAAGTGACCTGGATATTTATGGTTTCCAGAAGTCAGCGAAGAGTGTCGGAGGAGACCTGTATGATTATTTCATCCGTGATGGAAAACTCTTCTTCTGCCTCGGTGACGTATCGGGCAAGGGAGTCCCTGCGGCGTTGTATATGGCCGTCATCCGTTCTCTCTTCCGGAATGTGGCCATGCAGAAGGATGAGCCTGACGAAATTGTCGGCTCTATCAACAATACCATAGCTGAAGGAAATGTAAACAATATGTTCTGCACTTATTTCCTCGGCATACTTGACCTTACGACCGGGCATCTTGAGTATTGCAATGGCGGTCACAACACCCCTCTGGTCAAAAGGACGAAGCCGGATGGTACATTCGATGTCCATTTTGCTCACGTTATGAAAAGAAACCTGGCGATAGGAGTCATGGAAGACTTCCCATATATGAGCGAGAGCATCGACCTTGATCCCGGGGACGTCATCCTCCTTTATACGGATGGAGTCACTGAGGCTGAGAATGCAAACAAGGATCTCTTTGGTGACGATGCAACCCGTGAAGCATTTGAACGGTCGATCAAACAGTCCGTTACCGGTGCGAAGGGATATGTGGAAAATGTATATGATTCCGTCAGGATCCATACATCCGGTGCGGAGCAGAATGATGATATCACGATGCTGTCAATAGAATTCATCGGCCCGATGAATGGCTTGCAGGTGTAAATGCTGAGGGTACTTTCGAGTGTCCGGAAGGCCTGGAAATCAAGCATGGCGACAGCTATATCCCTGCAGGTTGGAAAGTTTTGGGAGGCGGCAATGCCGTTGCGCAGGCATATTATTCCTACAAAACCGATTCAAGTGCCAATGCGGGTGACCGCCCATACCTCAGAACTCCGGAGCACATCGAACCGAGGTAGGGGAATACGGATTCTACCGCATACAAACAAAAAACCCGTCATCTGTGATGACGAGTTTTTTTGGTTTGTGGAGATAAAGAGATTCGAACTCTTGACCCCCTGCTTGCAAAGCAGGTGCTCTACCAACTGAGCTATACCCCCGTTTTCGAGATTGCAAAGGTAGGTATTATTTTGATAAAATCCCAAATTTATTTTGATTTTTTATCACCACCCTTTGCAACAGTTTTGTTTCATAAAAACAGGCGTCAAAATTTAAATCCGCAAGGTATCGGTCTGCGCTCGCGATTGTGGAAAAGTGAAGGCTTTTTGTTGATAAGTTTATTTCATTCGTAAGCACAAATTGCACTAAATTAGCCACCCATTTACCATGTTGGAAGTATAACACAAAGCACACAACCTTTCCATGAAAGTAATCAAAAGAAACGGGGAAATCCAGAATTTCGATTTCTCGAAAATAGAAAAGGCTGTCAATTCTGCCTTCGTTGCCTGTGGCAAGACACAAGCTCCGGATTCGTTCCTTGAGAACCTTCTCCACATGTTGAGCATGTTCAACCAGGATTACACCTTCCGTGTCGAACAGCTCCAGGACATAGTTGAGAACCAGCTGATGTACGACAAGTATTTCAGCGAGGCCAGGGCTTACATCATCTACCGTGACAAGCATAAGGATCTCCGTTTCATCAAGGAAAGGGTGGACTATATGGACAATTACGCCAAGTCCTGTGACAACGCGGCGACGTCTTCCGAGACGGATGCCAACGCGAACGTTGCCATAAAGAACGTGGCCAATCTGGACGGTGAGGTCTACAAGACGCTCAACAGGCAGATCCAGCGCTACAGGATGAAGAAGAAACTCAAGGAGATTTATCCTGAGGTCGCCGACCAGTACGAAGCCGACCTTCTCCATCATTGCATCTATGTTCACGACGAGGCTTCCTCACCGGCCGTGAAGAACTATTGCGAGGCAGTGTCCCTGTATCCGTTTGTGCTTGACGGAACTTCCGGACTGGACGGTCTCGGAGCAACGGCTCCGAAGAATATCAGCAGCTTCTGCGGGCAGTTCTGCAACCTCGCCTTCCTGCTTTCCGCACAGTGCAAGGGTGCCGTGGCTTTCGGAGAGTTCTTCAATGTGATGGACTACTACTGCGTAAAGGATTTCGGAGAGGATTACCATCTGCGTTGTGACGAAGTTGTTTCACTTATGCCGGAGCGGAACATCCTCCAGACTCTCCAGCAGTCATTCCAGCAGATCGTATACGGCATCAACCAGCCGGCAGGAAACCGCAGCTACCAGTCCCCGTTCACCAACATCAGCTATTATGACTGCAATTACTGGCACGCGCTGTTTGACGATTTCTGCTTCCCTGACGGCAGCAAGCCGAGCTGGGAGAGGGTCTCATTCCTCCAGAAGACGTTCATGAAATGGTTCAACAAGGAGCGTTCCAAGACCCTTCTCACCTTCCCGGTGGAGACAATGGCGCTTCTTTCCAACGGCAGTGACATACTCGACCAGGATTACAAGAATTTCACGGCGGAGATGTACGCGGAGGGACATTCGTTCTTCACCTACATATCTGACAACCCGAACGGTCTTGCCAGCTGCTGCCGTCTGCGCAACGAGATAACGGAGAACGTGTTCACCTTCACCAACGGACTTACCGGAGTCCAGACGGGAAGTGCGAACGTGATCACTTTGAACCTGAACCGCATCATCCAGGACTGGGCGAAGTCCAAGGAGCTTGATAGAACTTTTGTCCAGGAGAACTGGAATGAGCTCTCAGGAGACTTCAAGCAGTATCTGGTGGCTATCCTTGAAAGGGTTTACAAGTACCATAAGGCATACAAGACCCTTCTCTATGAAACCGAGAAGGCCGGGATGCTCAACGCCTCAAAGGCGGGATACATCAAGATGAACAAGCTGTACAGCACCATCGGGGAGAACGGTATCAACGAGGCGGCCGAATTCGTCGGACTCAAGTGCAGCTACAACAAGGACTATATGGCCTTCTGCCGTCTTGTGACGGGAACCATCAGCGAGCAGAACAAGCTCCACAGCGAGAAGAACTTCCTTTTCAACCAGGAATTCGTTCCGGCCGAAGGCCTCAGCTCAAAGAACTACAACTGGGACAAGGCTGAAGGATACTGGGTGCCTGAGGACAGGGTTCTCTACAATTCATATTTCTATCTTGCGGATGACCCGGAAACATCCGTCCTCGACAAGTTCAAGCTCCACGGAAGGGAGTTCACCGAACTTCTTGACGGAGGAGTCGGTCTGCACTGCAACCTTTCAGAGCATCTCAGCAAGCATCAGTATATGATGCTCATCGACTACGCCATCGAGCAGGGGACTTCCTATTTCACATTCAACGTCCCTAACAGCGAGTGCACCAACGAGGAGTGTCATCATATTGTCAAGCAGCCTCTTGACGTATGCCCTAAGTGCGGATCGCCTATGCGTCAGTGGACCAGGGTCATCGGCTTCCTCCGTCCTGTTGACGATTTCGACAAATACCGCAAGGCGGAAGCTCTCAAGCGCTTCTATGCCAAGGAGATCAAATAGTGAAATTCGTTGATACCAGAGTAGTGTTCAGGGAAGTCCCTGACGAGATAGCGCTGGCCATAAACATCAGCGGGTGTCCGGTCAAGTGCCCTGGATGCCATTCTTCCTATCTGTCACAGGACATTGGAGAGATACTGGACAAGGACTCTCTGTGTAGAATGATCCGTGACATCCGTGGGATAACCTGCGTGTCCTTTATGGGCGGGGATGCGGACCCGATGTATATCAGAGAACTGGCGCTCTGGGTCCGTTCCACTTTCCCCGGGATGAAAACCTGCTGGTATTCAGGACGTTCGCTGGAGAATGCCTCGCCTGTAGTCGAGGCTCTGGATTTTCTGAAGGTCGGCCCTTACATCGATGAGTGCGGGTCGCTCGACAGTGAGACCACGAACCAGCGTTTCTACCGGATAATCAGGGAAGGGGATTCCTTCAGTTCTGAGGATCACACCTCTGATTTCAAGAAGAAGATATTTTAACAACAGAATTGCAATCAATATGAAAAGGATGATTCTGGCACTTGCTGCCATTGTTCTGGCGTTGCTCCCTGCCGCAGCCCAGCAGAATACGGTGGAATCGGAATTCGAAAAGGAGATGGCGGCTTTCAACGGGGGGATAGGCAATGTCGGTCTCAGCGTTGTCGTCGTAAAGGACAACAGAATAATATACAATCATAATTTCGGTTACAGCAATCTTGCCGAAAAGACGCCTGTGAGGGACGAGACAATGTTCAGGATAGCCTCCATTTCAAAGTCCTTCAGTGCGACGTCAATGATGCAGCTTATTGAAAAAGGCAAGGTCACCCTTGACACTGACGTCAGCGACCTGGCCGGATTCAGGATAAGGAATCCCAAATATCCTGATACGGTAATCACCCTTGAGATGCTTATGTCCCATACGTCCAGTCTCAATGATAACGAAGGATACTTCTCGCTGGACGTCATCAACCCCGCCACCAACCCGGACTGGGCCGGGTGCTACAACGATTACAAGCCTGGCGAGGGATACGAATACTGCAATCTCAATTTCAATCTTACGGGATCTTTCATCGAGAAGCTGTCAGGGGAGAGGTTCGACCAGTACGTGGTGCATCACATCCTTGAACCTCTGGGGCTTTACGGAGGTTACTGTGTAGACTCTCTCGATATCCGCAGGTTCGCCAGGCTGTATGAATGGAACGGGACCGAGATGGCCGAGCAGAAGGAGGCCTATGAACCGCGCAGCGCCGCTATCGCCGCATACCGCTTCGGCTATGACACACCGTTGTTCTCACCTACGGGAGGAATGAAGATCTCAGCTCTCGACCTCGCCAGATATATGATGATGCATATGAATTACGGCAAATCCCCGGTCAACGGAAAAAGGATAATAAAGAGCTGGGATTCCAGGGATATGCAGGAGGAACGTTCCACTCCGGAACACTACGGGCTGGCCCTCTGGAGGGATACAAGCTACACTCCGGTGGAACTTGTAGGACACACCGGAGGAGCATACGGTCTTCGCAGCGCGATGTTCTTCAATCCTGCCGAGAAGTACGGGTTCATAGTTATCAGCAACGGCTGCAGGCACGCAACATACGAGGGAAAGAATATCCTTCACGGTGCCATAGCCTTGATGAACAAGTATTTCATTGAGGAGTAATCATAATTTGGCTTTATCCAGAAAGCGATAGCCCGCAGCCTCAGCAAGGTGTTGCGGGCTTATTTTTTCCTCCCCGGCAATGTCGGCGATGGTCCTGGCCACCCTTATGATTCTGAAATAAGCCCTCATTGACAGTCCCTGGGACTCCATAAGCCTTCCGAGCAGTTCCGAACATTCCCTTGAAAGAGGGCAGAACCTCTCAATCTGCCGGTTGTTCATCTGCGAGTTTGTGAGGATATCTTCCGAAGCGAAGCGCTTCTGCTGTATCTCACGGGCCCTTCTGACCCTTTCTGCAATGACGGCGCTGCTTTCGCCCCGTTCGTTCCTGCCCAGGGCCGATGGGGTAGCTGCGCTCATCCATAGATGGAGGTCGATGCGGTCCTGGACAGGCCCGCTGAGCCTCGCGAGGTAATTGAGCCTCTGCGCAACGGTGCAGCAGCACCTGTCATCCTGCCCGTAATAACCGCAGGGACAGGGATTTGAGGCGGCCACGAACATAAAAGATGCAGGATACTCGTTCTTTGACCTGATCCTTGACACGGTGACTTTCCTGTCTTCAAGCGGCCCCCTGAGCGCCTCCATCATGCTTTTCGGCATCTGCCCGAATTCATCGAGGAAAAGAACTCCGTTGTGTGCCAGACTGACTTCACCGGGGATTATGAAGTCAGCGCCCCCTCCTCCTATGAGACCCCCTGCCGAGATGGAGTAGTGCGGTGCCCGGAACGGTCTCTGCGAAATGAATCCGGTGCCGGATGGTTTCTTGCCTGATATCGACCATATCTTGCTGATCATCAGCGATTCTTCTTTAGTCGGGGGCGGCAGTATGCCGGATAGTGCCCTGGCCAGGGAGGTTTTCCCCGAGCCCGGCGGGCCTATGAGGATTACATTGTGATTCCCTGCCGCCGCTATCTCCATACCCCTTTTGGCGCCTTCCTGTCCCAGCATATCCGAGAAGTCCGGGAAACTGTCGTTCCCGGCCGGAGGGATTGCCGGATCAGCCGTCTTTCCTGCGAGCAGATCCCCGCAGTCCTCCTCTCCCGAAAGGATTTTCAGTATATCCTTCAGATTGTGTGCTCCGTAGATGGCCGTCCCTTCGATTCCGGCCGCTTCCGTTGCAGATTCGGCGGGAAGGATTATGCCTTTGCATCCTTCGGCTGCGGCGAGTTCCGCAAAGCAGATCGCCCCCGGGATGGCTCTCAGTTCACCGTTCAGCCCCAGTTCCCCCAGAATTATGAAGCTGTCCATAAGCGGCAGCTCCAACTGCCCGGAAGCCGCGATTATCCCCACTGCAATGGGTGCGTCATACCCGCTGCCCTTCTTGTGCAGGTTGGCGGGATCCAGGTTGATGATGATTTTCTTACCCGGAATCCTGAATCCGATGCTCCCCAGGGCGGTGCAGGTCCTCAGCAGACTCTCCTTGACGGCGGTATCCGCAAGCCCGACAATGTATGTGCCTATGCCGGGGACGATATCGATCTCAACCGTAACCTTGACGGCCTCGATGCCTGTGCATTTGGCTGATTTGACGTGTACCAGCATATCATTGTGCAATACAGGATATATAACCGTTGACATCGACCTGTCTGGATCCCTTTCCCGACAGGAGTTCGGGATGCTTCCCCGTATCCGTGCGGTTCAGGGCCACGACCATCCCGTTCCCGACGGCTGCGGCGCAGTTTCTGTCGAAGAAAAGGAAATTGCCGGTGGGGGAGAGCTCGGTCCCGTCGGGATGGAGTATCCTCATTGTCCCTCTGGTCAGGCTGACGGCGGCTGTGCCGGTCACTCCCGGATAGATGTAGAAGTTTCCGCAGCTGCCCAGAAGCCTGGATTCCCCGTTTTCGGTGATAAACGGAGATTCGGAGATGTATCCCGAATAAAAGCCTGCCGCTCCTGTCCCCGAAACACCGGAGAAAAGGTATCCTTCCGAAATGCTCCCGCTGTATCCGTCCATGATTCTGGTGGTGACATCACCGTGCACGATCGCCGGCAAGGATCCATCCCTGCCGGAGAGAAGGAGGGTGCAGACCCCGTTATCCATTATGGCGTCAATCACTTCACCGTTTCCGGAGGTGTATTCCGTCTCGTCGTTGCCCCTTACGGAACGGACCACTTGTCTGCCGTTGACAGTGGCGCAGTAGCAGAAGCACATATCCCCTCCATCCCTGTACAGGGCTCCCTGCGGCCGCAGGGAGAGGTCCCCGAATATGCTGCCGTCGCTTTTCAGCATGATGGCCTCTCCGTTCCTCCTGAGCGAGAATCCTTTTCCCGAGCGGTCCTGAGCGAGGGTCCATACGTCATCGCCTTCGACTACCAGCCCTTTAAGGAACTCCCTGCCGGCGTACCTGAAAAGTTCCTCTCCGTCGCACTTCACTATGGTTTCGGATGTCGTGGAGTATTCGGTGAAGAGATGCCCGCCTGCGATATGGTGGCTGTCAGGATCGTTGCTTATACAGAAGTCCTTCCCGCTCGGAATGCTGAGAACCGGCTCGAAATTGCGGTACAGAGTTATATGGGCCGGGGACCTTCCTCCGCAGCTGTCCCTGACCCAGTCATAGTCCGCAGGGAAATCGACGGCTGAAAAGAAGAAGGTTGTGTCGGCACTTTCCGGAATGACGGAATTGCCCCCGCCTTTTGAAGAGTCCCGGGCAGGTGTCATAGCCTCCCATCTTGTCCTGCCGAGGGAGGGCCCGTATTCAGGGAATTCGCACGAACCGACGGCACAGATGGTGAAGAGCGTCAGCAATAGGGGAATCGAAGTTTTCATAATCGCGGTTTTTCCGCAAATAAAAACAAAAATCCCGTTCCGGAATATCCGAAACGGAAAATTCTATTTCAGCCTGTTTTCAAGCCTGTTTTTTATCGTGCGGCAGGCGTTAGAAATCAAATCGCAGACCGAGGTCCACCCCGATCATGAACTGCTTGTCCGTCCTGATGCTCTTCGGCTGGTTGTTGTCAAAGTAATATCTTACCGTAGGGTCGAGGAAGAGGCTCATGTTGCGGGTGAGGTTCATTTCGGCACCGAAGCCCAGTCCAACCGAGAACTGAAGTCCGTTGACGGCTTCGTTGTAATGGAATCTCTTCTTTTCCGTGCGTATGTCGTAGTTGTTGGCCACACAGTATTCGGCTTCTCCACCACCCATCAGGTAAAGACGGAACTTCTCTCCGCTGATGACATCGTAGTACAGGTTGAGCGGGATTCCGAGGTAATGCATCGTGTGGTTGATATCTCCGCTGTATGCTGCGGACCCCAGAGCATCGAAATCAAGATAGATTCCGCTGAATTTCCTGGTGAGGAAAGAGTAGTCGATACCGGTTCCCACGGAGAATCTGTCCGTGATGTGGAATTTGACCCCCAGGCCGAAGGTAACCGGAACCCCGTATGTGGACGGACCGTCCTCATAGACGCCACTCTTCACGTTTCCGGCATCGAATTTTCCTGGTGCCCTGGACTGGAGCGGAGCCTTGTTGCCGGCATCAAGGTTGCTTCCCAGCGTTCCTGAAGCGGAATAGCTGACCCTTACACCTGATTTCGCCTTGCGGGCATCTTCGGCGGCCATTGCGGCGAACGGGTCCGTATAAGTCTGTGAATCCGAATATACCGGAGTGTTTTCCGCCGGGGCGGCAGCAGGGCCTTCATGTACGGTCACTTCTTCCCGCACGGCCGTCCCCTCCTGCACATACGTCTCTCCCCGGGTGGCCGTCACAGCCGTTACCGGAGCGGTCTCCACCTGCGCGCTGGCGGAACTTCTCCGCGCGGCGCCTGTCACCTTCCTCTCAAGCTTTTCCGGGGAAACGGCTTCCGATGCAGCCTTGACCGCTTCGGAGGTGCTCTCCAGAGAAGAAATTTCCGTGACCCCGCAGATGCTTTCTGCGAGAGTCACGGGGTTCGTTTCTTTATACAATTGCTCAGAATTGCCGGTATTGAAAATGAAGAACAGTGCGGCGGAAAGGGCTGCAAGGGCAGCGACCCCCCATCCCGCGAACTTCCAGACAGGAGTTGCCGGAGCTGCCGCGTCCAGCCGGCTCTCTATGCCGCGCCAGACGCGCCGGGGCGCTTTCACCTCTGCATTCTCCAGTTCTGATCTCAGCTTGAGATCGAAATCTTCCCAATTATTTGTCTGCATCAATTAACTTTTTAATCTTGTCCTGCAACAGTGCTCTCGCCCTCAAAAGCTGTGAGCGTGACGTGGCCTCGGAAATGCCTAGACTGGCGGCGATCTCCTTGTGGGAATAACCCTCTATGATAAACATATTGAAGACGGTCCTGAATCCGTCAGGAAGCTCGGAGACCAGTTTCAGCAGCTCTGAATGGGATATCCTGTCCAGGGCGGACGGGTCGGGGGCGGTTATGTTCCACGCCGCATCCACGTCTTCGCTCTGCTTCAGGACGTCATTCTTTCTAAGGCTCATCAGTGCAGTGTTGACAAAGATCTTGCGGGCCCAGCCTTCGAAAGAACCTTCTCCCAAATAGCTGCCAAGTTTGGTGAACAGAGTCACGAATCCGTCCTGCAGGATATCTTCAGCCAGTTCGCTGTTCCCGACGTAACGCAGACACACCGCGTACATTTTGGGAGCCAGCGCATCATACAGGGCCTTTTGCGCTCTCCGGTCCCCCTTTTTGCACTCATCAATGAGTTGCAATTGGTTTTCCCGAGTTAAAAGATGATTCTTTTGGCCAAAAAGTTGCATCATCCATTGACTTTTAGTTGACGAAAATAGCTAAATTGTACTAATTTTGCAATCGATGATGCGCCGTACGGTAATATTCGCACTGTTATTCGTCTCCATTGTTCTTTCCGCCCAGGACAAGTTCGTGGAGAGACGTCTGGACAATGTTCTGATGGACGCCGTCACCCTTCTCGACAATTCGGAATACGACAAATCCCTAAGGTTGCTGAAGCAGCTTGAGAAGATAGATTCCACCAGCGATGCCGTGCAGTATTACATAGGTTACTGCAACTATCTCAAGGGTGACAACGAGGCGGCGCTGGAATATCTCAGGAAGGCATCATCCCTCGATCCGGGCAATCCCTGGTACCGTGAGGTCCTGGCCACGGCCTGTCAGGCCGCCGGGAAGTATGCCGAGTGCCGTGATATACTGATAGGTCTTTACAAGGAATATCCTTCGAGGTATGCCTCCCCATACATCTACAGCCTTCTCGCCGAGAAGGCCTTCCTTGAGGGCGACCTCCAGACCGCCCTCAAGAGGTACAACGAGGCCCTGGAGATGGACGAGAACTATTCTCCCGCCATCCTCGGACTTGCCGAAGTCTACGGAAGGAGTTCCAACATACCGGCATTCCTCACCAACCTCAAGAGATTCCTCTCGAGCGGGGATGTAGGTTCCGCGGACAAGGTTGAATACCTTTCCAACATGATCAGCCAGATAGACGGTTCGTTCTTCTTCAGCTGGTCCGCGCAGCTGGATGACCTCGTGCAGACTGTTGCGGATGCCCCCGATGCAGGGCCCGAGGCCCTGAAATACGCGGGGCAGTGGTTCTACGGCACCGAGCGCAAGGAGAAGGGCTATGAGTATTTCAACCGATGGCTGGAAAAATTCCCGGATGATTACGAAGCCAACGCTACGGTAATGCAGATCGCGCTGGTTGACAAGAGATCCAGGGACGCCGCGGCCAGTTTCGACCGCCTTTTCGAACTCGCGGGGGATGACAAGGAAAAGCTCCTTGAGCTCTACAGCCTTGCGGGGGACACCTATCACGAACTGGGGGACGAGGCCCTGGCTTTCTCATCGTATAAAAAGGCTCTCAAGATCGATCCGGAGTACGCACCGGTGCTGAACAACTACGCATACTATCTGTGCCAGAAGGGGAAATCAATGCGCAAGGCCCTCAAGATGAGCGCTATCAGCGTGAAGGTCGATTCGGAGAACTCTTCCTACCTCGATACCTACGGGTGGATACTCTACCTGTTGAAACGTCCCGAGGAGGCGAAGGTCCAGTTCAAGCGGGCAATGGTTTTCGGAGGTCATGACAGCGATGTGGTCCTGGACCACTATGCGGTAGTCCTCGAAGCTTTGGGGGAGAGGGAGGCGGCGGAATACTACAGGTCACTGGCGGAAAAGAAAAGGAATGGGAAGTAGGTTCGTCATAAGCTGTATGCTGGCCATGCTGCTTGCTGTCTGCACCGCAACGGCGCAGGACACCTCCAAGCAGCAGAAAAAGAAGGACAAGCTCGAACAGGAGATTGCCCTCATCAACAGGCAGCTCAAGGACAACGAGAAGAGGAGCAAGAGCGCCCAGAAGGACCTCAACCTGGTCCGCAGGAAGGTCAGTGCCAGAAGGGAACTGGTGAAGGAGAGCCAGAAGGAGATAGATGATATCGAGAGCAGGATAGCCCTGAAGCAGCACAGCATCGATTCCCTGCAGTCTGTGCTCGAGTCGATGCACGGGCATTACAACGACCTTGTCAGGAATGCCTACAAACTCCGCAAGTCACAGGTATGGTACACCTACATACTCGCATCGGGGAGTCTCCCGCAGGCGAGCAGGAGATACGCATATATGAAGAAGATCTCGGGGCAGATGAGGGAGCAGGCGTCCGTGATGATCAACGTGAAGAACCGGCTTTCCGGGGAGAGGGATGAGCTTGACGGGTTGAAGGAGGAGGCAGGAAAGGTGAAGTCGCGCAGGGAAAGCGAACTCAAGGAACTCCAGAAGGACGAACGCCAGTCCGCCGCCGTGGTCAACAAACTCAAGAAGGACAAGCAGACCTACCAGAAGGAACGGGCCCAGAAGAAGAAGCAGGTGGAGGCCCTCAACAGGGAGATTCAGAAACTCATTGCCGCAGCAGTAAAGAAATCCTCTTCGAAGGGAAGCGAGGCGGGGAAGCAGAAGAGCGGGAACAGGGCCGTCACGACGGAATACGATACGAAACTTGCCGGTGAATTCGAGGCCAATATGGGAAAGCTTCCGTGGCCTGTCAACGGTTCGGTGGTGGATCACTTCGGACAGCACTATCATCCGGTGTATACTTCGGTGAAACTTCCGTTCAACAACGGTGTCACCATAGCCGTGGAACCGGGCTCCAAAGTAAAGGCCGTATTCAACGGGGTCGTGCAGCAGATAGTCGTAATGCCCGGATATAACCAGTGCGTGCTGGTGCAGCACGGCAATTACTATACTTTCTATTGCAAGCTCAAGTCGGTGACGGTGAAATCCGGGGACAAGGTCGGCATAGGCCAGGTGCTCGGAACCGTGGACACCATTGCGGGCGAGACGCAGGTACACTTCCAGCTCTGGAAAGACACCGCTCCCCAGAATCCTGAAAACTGGTTGAGATAATTACCGGAGGGCCGATGTCCAGACGAGGACGTGACGGTCGAAGGTCATGTATTCGAGATCCAGTTCCTCTTCGTATCCGTCCTTGTCTGTGAATGTGGCGGTAAGTTCGCCTTCCTCCTTCGGATTGAAATCGTCGATTTCAATCTGCTCTGCGAAATCCACCCTGTACTGGGACATCTTCTTGTAGATGGCCTCCTTCGCGCACCAGTAGATGGCCAGCTGCTCGTTCCTTGAATTGTTCTCGAGGTCGTCGATCTCCTCTTCCGAAAGAGCCTTCTTCTCAACAGCCGAGAAATCGCGGTCGAGGGACTCGCAGTCGATGCCGACCTCCTCGTCATCGGTAAGGATGACGGCGACATACTTCTCGGTATGGGTGATGCTGATGTTGATGGCATTGTTCTCGATGTAAGGTTTTCCGTTGTCGTGGTGGCTCAGGTAGACCTTTTCGTCGAACATCGTATCAAGCAACGCGCGGACTGCAAGCTTCTGCTTGCGGAGGGATGCGCTTCTGATGTAAGAGATTTCCTCCAGTTCATCTGAAGGGATGGATGAAAGCGAGCGGAGCTCATCTTCCGATTCCGTAATCTGCCAGACTCCTATCCTCGAGTGGTAGTCGTCGTCCAGATCTTTGATTAGAAAAAGTGCCATAAAAAAAGTTTACAACGCGCAAAGATAGTAATTATTTTAATAATGCCGGAAATTTCGTAGATTTGCGTTGCAAAATGCCAAACATCTCATCAATAACGATATGAAATATCTTACAGACGAAAAATTGCTCATTGTTGGTGCCGGCGGAATGATCGGTTCCAATATGGCTCAGACCGCCCTTATGCTCGGTCTCACTCCAAACGTTTGTCTCTATGACATCTTCGAACCAGGCGTTCACGGTGTCGCAGAGGAAATCTACCATTGTGCCTTCGAAGGCGCCAACGTTACCTGGACAACAGATCCTGAGGTTGCTTTCAAGGATGCCAAGTACATCATCTCATCAGGTGGTGCACCTCGCAAGGAGGGTATGACCCGTGAAGACCTTCTCAAGGGCAACTGTAAGATCGCCGCTGAGTTCGGTGACCTCATCAGGAAGTACTGTCCTGACGTAAAGCACGTTGTAGTTATCTTCAACCCTGCAGACGTCACCGCTCTCACAGCCCTCATCCATTCAGGTCTCAAGCCTGAGCAGCTCACATCCCTCGCAGCTCTCGATTCAACCCGTCTGCAGGAGGCCCTTGCAGCCGAGTTCGGAGTACAGCAGAGCAAGGTTACCGGAGCATACACCTACGGTGGACACGGCGAGGCAATGGCAGTGTTCGCAAGCAAGGCTCTCATCGACGGCAAGCCTCTCGCAGGACTCAATCTTTCAGAGGAGCGCTGGGCTGAGATCAAGCACAATACCATCCAGGGTGGCTCCAACATCATCAAGCTCCGTGGCCGCAGCTCATTCCAGAGCCCTGCATACCAGGCTGTCAAGATGATCGAGGCCGCAATGGGAGGTGACAAGTTCACCTGGCCTGCAGGATGCTACGTAAACTGCGACAAATGCGGTTACAAGAACGTCATGATGGCTATGCCTTCAGTAATCGATGCAACCGGTGTTCATTTCACCGCTCCTGCAGGAACAGAGGAGGAGATGGCAGCTCTCAAGGCTTCATACGAGCACCTCTGCAAGATGCGCGAGGAAATCATCAGCCTTGGAATCATCCCTGCCGTAGAAAACTGGAAAGAGGTCAATCCTAACCTCTAGCGGATATACGGAAATCAAAGAAGGCCGGCTCCTCACAAGGGTCGGCCTTCTTTGTGGTCATAGTCATCCCGTATCTGACGATCTTGTCCTGCTGGATTTCAGACATTTCCCGGGCCTGATGCCTGCGTTGGTTGCCGCTGTCGGAGCGGAGACTTTATATACCCAGGCATAGGTGTTCCTGCCGGCACCGCTGAAGGCAATAAGGACCTTACGCTGACCCGTTACGGCTCATCTGCAAAGTTCCGTGTCTGCTGGCTGTTGCCTATGATGAGCCGAACGAGATTACCATTGCTGCGATGAAGGAGGCGATGACAGGCAGAGGAGAGGAACTGGATTTGACACAGAAAAAAAATAACTCACTGCTGATTAGCAATGAGTTATCTTCCTTGTTTGTCGGGGTACTGTGACTCGAACACAGGACCCTCTGGTCCCAAACCAGATGCGCTAGCCAACTGCGCCACACCCCGGATTCCCCCGAAAGGGACTGCAAATATAAGGGAGTTTTGAAAAAAAACAAAATTATCAGCTAATTTTTCTATCTTTGGCATTATGATACTGGAAGCAAAAGGCATAATCAAATCGTTCGGTACCCTGGAGGTCCTGAAAGGAGTTGATTTCTCGGCGGAAAAAGGAGAGATCGTAGCCATAACCGGAGCATCCGGAGCAGGCAAGACCACTCTGCTGCAGATTCTGGGCACGCTTTCCACTCCCGATGCCGGAAGTCTTGTCATCGGTGGAGAGGATGTGCTGAAACTCAAGGGGAATGCCCTTGCTGCATTCAGAGGCCGAAGGATAGGATTCGTATTCCAGTTCCATCATCTCCTTCCGGAGTTCGATTCCCTCGAAAATGTGATGATACCCGCACTGATTGCGGGGACCCCTGTCTCCGAAGCCCGTTCCAGGGCGAAGGCCCTTCTCTGCGAGATGGGACTTGGGGAAAGGCTCGGCAACAAGCCGTCAGAACTTTCGGGGGGAGAACAGCAGAGGGTTGCCATCGCGAGGGCCCTGGTCAATTCGCCGGCAGTGCTTTTTGCCGATGAGCCTACAGGAAACCTCGATTCGGTGACCAAGCAGGAGATACACAACCTATTCCTTGAATTGAGGGACAAGCATTCCCAGACGATAATAATAGTCACTCACGATCCTGAACTCGCCGCCCTTTGCGACAGAAGCCTGCAGATGAAAGATGGACAGTTTGTTTAGATTCAGGGAATTCAGTCTTCACAACTGCAGGTCTGCGATGAAGGTCGGAACCGACGGAGTGCTGCTGGGAGCCTGTATGACCCTCAACTCCTCGGACAGGACTCTTCTCGACATAGGCACCGGAACAGGGGTTGTCAGCCTGTTGTGTGCCCAGCGGCTGTCCGAACTGGGAGCGGATTTCGGAATAGAGGCCATAGACATTGACCTTGACTCCGCCGGCGAAGCGGCGCTCAACTTCAGCGAATCGGAATGGAGCGGGCGTCTCCGTGCAGAGCACAGTCCGCTGCAGGCATATCGGACTGATGCCACTTACGACTGCATCTTCTCTAATCCTCCGTACTACGATATGTCCTTGAAGAACCCGGACCCGAGGGACTGCACCGCCAGACATACCGAAAGCCTCTCCTACAGGGAGATCTGCTCCTTTGCGCAGAAAAGGCTGGCGACGGACGGACGTCTCTCCCTGATTCTTCCCTCCGACTGCGAGAAGGAACTGCTCCGCACGGCGGCGTCATATTCCCTCCATCCGTTCAGGATTGTCAGGATCAGGACCGCTGCGGGGAAGCCTGTACGCCGCATCATCGCCGAGTTCATCCCCTCGATGTCGCATCCGGAACTTTCCGAAGAGGAGATCAACCTTCAGGAACCCAATCCCTCCGACAGATTCTATCCCGAAAAAATCAAAACCCATCAGATATGAAAAAATCACTTCTCATCGCACTTCTTGCACTTCTTCCGCTGTTTGCCATCGCGCAGAGCGCTGAAGACTCGCTTACCGTCGTCAATGCCGACTGGAACTGGACCGACCTCGGAAACGGGGCCTTCTCAGGCTCGGCAAGGCTCGACCTTTTCGGAAATCCGCAGTATATCTCCATAGTGAAATATCCGGAGGCTTCGTTCAACACGCAGGTCCTGCATGCTCCTGCACAGCTCTGCAACTCAACCGATTCACTGGCCCGCAGAGTGGATGCCCTCTGGGCCATCAACGGAAGCTATTTCGATATGGGCCCCATCATCCCGTGCACCTTCTTCTCCATTGACGGGGATGTGAAGAGCGTTACCGACCCTTCCGAACTGCACAGGAGCGACGGACTTCTGATCATACCGGAGGAGGATGGAAAGAGAATAGAGATAAAGCTCTGTGACACCACCACCCTCGAGACTGTATCCAAGGTCAACCATATCGTGCTTTCAGCCGGACCTATGCTCATCTACGAAGGTGAGAGCCGCGAATGCCTGCGTCAGACCGGATTCTATACCGGACATCACAACCGCACCGTGATAGGCAAGGACGCCGAAGGAACGGTCTATATGATGGTTGTAGACGGAAGGTTCAAGGGCGAGGCCGAGGGAATGGCCATCACCCAGCTCACAGCCCTCTGCCGCTATCTCGGTATGCACGACGCCCTCAATCTTGACGGAGGCGGCTCATCCCTGATCTGGACCTCGCTCCAGGGCACTCTTAATCATCCGAGCGACAACAGGACCTTCGACCACAAAGGTGGCAGGAGGGTACCTAATATTGTGTACGTAAAGTAAATGGAAACTCTTGAGATACGCTCTGTCGGGGATCTCGAATCTGCGGCGAGGGAGTTTCTGCACAGAACCGAAGGTGAAAGGATAGTGGCTTTCTATGCGCCTATGGGCGCGGGAAAGACCACTTTCACCACTGCGCTGTGCAAAGGCCTCGGAGTGAAAGATGATGCGATAAGTTCCCCCACGTTCTCCATCGTGAACGAATACAGGAGGAACAACGGGGAATCCGTCTTTCACTTTGATTTCTACAGGATATCCAAACTGGCCGAGGCGCTGGACCTGGGATTCTATGACTATATCGACACGGGCAGCCTCTGCCTTATAGAATGGCCGGAGAACATCGAGGAGCTTCTCCCCGATGACACCCTGAAGGTCACCATAACTGTCAATCAGGACGGCAGCAGGACGCTTAGCTGGTGATCAGTCGAGCTTCAGCACGGCCATGAATGCGGACTGAGGGACCTGGACTGTGCCGATCTGGCGCATCCTCTTCTTTCCCTCCTTCTGTTTTTCAAGGAGTTTCCGCTTTCTCGTAACGTCACCGCCATAGCACTTGGCGGTAACGTCCTTGCGCACCTGCTTGACCGTTTCCCTGGCTATGATCTTGGCTCCGATTGCGGCCTGGACGGGTATGTCGAACTGCTGGCGGGGAATGAGGTCCTTGAGCTTCACGCACATCTTCCTGCCGAAATCATAGGCGTTGTCCTCGTGGATAAGGGTGCTGAGGGCGTCGGCCGGCTCTCCGTTCAGCAGAATGTCGAGCTTGACCAGCCTCGCCTGGCGGAATCCCGTCATATGGTAGTCGAATGAAGCATATCCCTTGGAAATGGACTTGAGCTTGTCGTAGAAATCGAATACGATCTCGGACAGAGGCATGTCGTAGTTCAGCTCGACGCGGTCCGCCGTTATGTAATGGTGGCTCACGAGTATCCCCCTCTTGTCGAGGCAGAGTTTCATTATCGGCCCGAAGAATTCGGCCTTGGAGATTATCTGGGCGCGTATGAACGGTTCTTCAATGTGGTCTATGAGGGTAGGGGCCGGAAGTCCCGACGGATTGTGTACGTCGAGAACCTCCCCCTGGGTTGTGTATACCTTGTACGATACGTTCGGTACGGTTGTGATCACATCCATATCGAATTCCCTGAAAAGCCTTTCCTGAACTATCTCCAGGTGGAGCAGCCCCAGGAATCCGCAGCGGAAGCCCGAGCCCAGCGCAAGGGAACTCTCCGGTTCGTACACGAACGAGGCGTCATTGAGCTGGAACTTCTCGAGTACAGCCCTGAGTTCCTCGAATTTGTCCGCCTGGACCGGGTACATACCGGCGAAGACCATAGGCTTGACCTCCTCGAATCCCTCGATGGCACTGTCGCACGGATTGCCGACGTGGGTGATGGTATCTCCAACCTTTACGTCCAGGGCGTTCTTGATGCCCGAGATTATATATCCTACATCCCCGCAGCCCACGCTGTCGGAAGGTATCAGTTTCATTTTCAGGATGCCGACCTCTTCCGCAACATATTCCATCCCGGTATGGAAGAATTTTACCCTGTCACCCTTCCGGATGCAGCCGTTCTTCACCTTGAAATATCCTATGACCCCGCGGAAAGGGTTGAAAACGGAATCGAAGATAAGGGCCTGGGCCGGGGCGTCGGGATCTCCTTCCGGTGCCGGAATCTTCTCGACAATGGCGTTAAGGATAGGAGGTACCCCTTCTCCCGTGCGGGCCGATACCTTGAAGATATCCTCTGGGCTGCAGCCCAGAAGGTCGCAGATCTGGTCGGCGACGATCTCCGGCTGTGCGGATTCCATATCTATCTTGTTGAGGACGGGTATTATCTCCAGTCCGTGGTCTATCGCAAGATAGAGGTTGGATATGGTCTGTGCCTGCACTCCCTGCGATGCGTCCACGACAAGCAGCGCTCCCTCGCAGGAAGCGATGCTCCTTGACACCTCATAGCTGAAGTCCACGTGGCCCGGAGTGTCGATGAGGTTCAGACGGTAGTCCTCTCCATTGTACCTGTAAGTCATCTGGATGGCGTGGCTCTTGATGGTTATGCCCTTCTCCTTCTCCAGATCCATATCGTCCAGCACCTGCGCCTCCATATCCCTCTGGGATAGGGTGCTCGTCAATTCGAGAAGACGGTCGGCCAGGGTACTTTTGCCGTGGTCGATGTGCGCGATGATGCAAAAATTTCGGATGCGTTTCATTTCCATAAACATTGCAAAGATAAGTTAATTTTGATTACCTTTGTATTATGTCTGAAATTGAACATCTGATTAAGATATCCACCCAGGTGCGGCGCGACATACTCCGTATGGTCACCGCTGCCAGATCCGGTCATCCGGGCGGTTCCCTGGGCATAACCGACGTGATGACGGCCCTCTATTTCGAGGTGATGCACCACGACCCATCAAACTGGAGGCCCGATGCTTCGGGACAGGACGCATTCATCCTCTCCGCCGGACATCTCGCTCCCGTTTACTATTCAGTCCTTGCCAGATCGGGCTATTTCCCGGTTGAGGAACTCGGGACCCTCCGCAAGCTTGGCAGCAGGCTTCAGGGGCATCCCAGCGTATGCGACGGTCTTCCGGGCATCCTTCTTCCTTCAGGTTCCCTCGGTCAGGGTCTTTCCGCCGCTGCCGGACTTGCGATAGCGAAGAAGATGGACGGCGATCCCGGCAGGGTCTACGTCCTCTGCGGTGACGGTGAATCCGAAGAAGGCCAGATATGGGAGGCGGGAATGTTCGCGGCCCATCGCAGACTCGACAACCTCGTGGCTTTCACGGATGTGAACGGACTGCAGATAGACGGCGCGACGGAAACTATAACCGCCCTTGCCGACCTGAATGAGAAATGGCTGGCGTTCGGATGGGATGTCATAGAGGCTGACGGCAACGATTTCGATTCCGTTCTGGGCGCATTCTCGCTGGCTACGGCTGCGAACGGCAAACCTAAGATGATACTTTTCAAGACCGAGATGGGGCACGGCGTGGATTTCATGGCCGGAGACTGCCAGTGGCACGGCAAGGCTCCTTCGGTGGAACTGTGTGAGAAAGCTCTGGCCCAGCTGCCTGAAACTCTGGGAGATTATTGATATGAAGAAATACATCGATACAGGTAAGAAAGATACCCGCAGCGGATTCGGGGCAGGTCTGCTCGAAGCCGGCCGCGCCGACTCCAGGATAGTGGCCCTGGCCGCCGACCTAACGGCTTCCGTGAAAATAGATGCGTTTGCCAGGGAATTCCCGGAGAGGTTCATCCAGTGCGGTATCGCCGAAGCAAATATGATCAGCGCCGCGGCAGGATTGTCCGTAGCGGGGAAGATCCCTTTCTGCGGTTCCTTCGCGGAATTCATCTCGGGCAGGGTGTATGACCAGGTCAGAATGGATGTCGCCTATGCCCGCGCCAATGTCAAACTCGCATCGTCGCATTCCGGGATAACCCTCGGCGAGGACGGGGCCACACACCAGACGATGGAGGACATCGCCCTTATGCGCGCCCTTCCGGGAATGGCGGTGCTTGTGCCTTGCGACTGCAACCAGACCAGGCAGGCCACGCTTGCGGCCGCCAAATACGAAGGACCGGTGTACCTGCGTTTCGGACGCCCTGCGATGCCGAATTTCACCGATCCGGACCAGAGTTTCGAGATAGGGAAGATATACGTGATGAATCCCGGGACCGATGTGTCCCTGCTTGCCTGCGGACATCTTGTCTGGGAGGCTCTCCAGGCTGCTGAAATCCTTGAGAATGAAGGCATCAGCGCGGAAGTCCTCAATGTCTCCTCGATCAAGCCTCTGGATGTGGACTGTCTCCTGGATTCCGCTTCGAGGACCGGGGCTTTCGTCATCGCGGAGGAGCACAATATGGCGGGTGGACTCGGAGAGGCCGTCTGCGGAGCGCTTGCAGCCCGCAGGCCGATACCTGTGGAATTCATCAACGGAGGGGACAGGTTCGGTCAGTCAGGTTCTCCTGCCGAGCTGCTCAAGGTCTACGGGATGGATGCGGTCCATATAGCCGAGGCCGCCAGAAAGGTGATCGGACGCAAGTAGAATACGCCGTCTTACGGCACAGGATCATATCCGCTACCGCCCCACGGGTGGCAGCGGAGTATTCTTTTAAGGCTCAGGTAGAATCCCTTGAAAGGACCGTATCTGCGGAATGCGGTCAGCGCATACTGCGAGCAGGTCGGGGTGAAACGGCAGGTAGGCGGCTTCAGTGGCGAGATGCACAGCTGATAGAATTTTATCAGCAGGATGAACGGAAAGGAAAGTATGGATCTCCAGCTCATTTCGCGGAATTGCCGATCTGCCCGAGTATATCCCTTATCTCGGAATGTATCTCTTCCGAAGCTCTTACCGATTTGTCCTTGTAGACGAACAGGATATCGTAAGCTCCTGTCAGCAGGTTCTTCTGGGTCCTGTACCCCTCCCTTATCCTTCTTTTCAGAAGGTTGCGTTTTACCGCGCGCTTGAAATTCTTTTTAGGGACGGACACCATCATCCGGCTTGCATCACCGTCGGTCCTGGGTTTCCAGCAGTATCCCAGATGCAGCGTGGAACCGCGCTTTCCGTCAGAAAGCAACGCCCCGACAGCGGTCTTGCCGGAGAGCCTCTCCTCTTTCGGGAGTTTGTTGGCGGAATCGCCGGTCATATAGCGCACCGTCATCATGATGGGCGCATCCACGCCGCTCTGCGATTCGCCGACGATCTGCGCGGTCTTGCTGCTCGTGATCTTCATGGTCACAGGCATGATCCT
>JAKSKC010000019.1 GCA_024401945.1 Bacteroidales bacterium | reverse complement strand
CTCACCGGGCGCTACACGGATGCACGGCAGACCCTGCTCTCACAGACATCCGACATAAAACCCATGACAAGCCGCTACAAGGGGGTTCTCAATCTCCAATATGCAACCAACCTGCAGAAATGGATCTTCGATTTCACGGCATCCATAAACGGTCCGTGCAGGCTATGGGACATTATGGGAGGCGGGGAATCACAGGCCTATCCTCTCCTTTACGCCCAGGTTACCAAGAGATTCAAGGGGGTGGATGTTTACATCGGCGGGGAGAACCTGACCAACTACAGACAGAAAGATCCTATCCTTTATGCTTCAGACCCGTTTGACAGCCGCTTCGACGCAAGCTGTGTGTGGGGGCCGCTCGCCGGAATAAAGGTATATGCCGGTGTCCGTCTTACAATATGGAAAACAGAATAAAATATAAATAAATGAAGAAGTTACTCATCCTTGCGCTGGCCACGGGCCTTTTCAACGTGGTATTCCTTACCAACCTCGAATGCGGTCACTGCAAAAAGAAGATCGAAGAGAACATCTCATTCGAAAAGGGAGTCAAAGACCTTCGCGTCGACATTGAAAGCAAGAAGGTTGAAATCACTTTCGACTCCGCCAAGACCGACACCCTCAAGCTCGGCAATGCCATCCGCCATCTCGGATACAAGGCTGAAGTCGTGTCCTACTCCCCTGCAAAAAAGAAATAGTTATCCCATAGCCGATGAAACGACTGACTTTCCTCCTTCTTGCGCTGGCACTTATGCTTCCTGCCGGTGCTGCCGCGCTCAATCCCGATGACTTAAAATACACCGATGTCAAGGAGAGCGGACTACCCCTGGTAAACCACGGTTTCGACGATGCTGTAGGCTACTACGGCAGGCTTTCCTCGTCACTCGAGGGACAGGTCCGGGATATGGTGTGGTATCTGGCCCGGAACAATGCCGGAGTCGCGGTCCGCTTCCGCAGCAACGCTACAGCCATAGCAGCCAGATGGACCCTTATCAACGATTTCAAGATGAATCATATGGCCCCTACCGGTATCGGTGGCTGTGATCTGTATGGTTTGGACAACGGAGAATGGAAATATGTGGGAACGGCAAGGCCTTCCGGAAAGGAATCAAAGGCCATAATCAATTCCTGCATAGACGGAAAGATGCGCGAATACGTACTGTTCCTGCCCCTATATGACGGCGTGAGCAGCCTTGCCATCGGGGTAAATGAAGGAGCAGTCCTTGAAAAACCCGGATGCGACGGTATGAACGCGTTCGGGGGAACCGCCACGAAACCTCTGGTATTCTTCGGTCACAGCGGTCTTCAGGGAGGATGCGCCAGCAGGCCCGGGATGGTGTACACAAGCATCCTCAGCCGTATGCTGAAAAGGGAGTGCATCAATCTCGGATTCAGCGGCTTCGGCCAGATGTACACGATAATGGCCAAGGAAATGTGCAGGATAGATGCGGGAGCGTACATCCTCGACTGTCTGGGAAACAACTATCTGCAGATGGTGAAGGACAGTTCCGAGGTGTTTCTGAGAACCATCCTGGAGGCTCATCCCTCAACTCCGCTGATAGTTATGAGCAGCTATGCCGACGTCACCGAATGGTGCGGTACGGACCCGGAGAGCGAAGGTCCGAAAAAGGAGGCGTTCGTACGTGGGCTGTGTGAGAAATTACGCTCCGAAGGCTATACCAACGTAAGATATCTCGATATGCACGGGCCACGGAAATCAGCGTCGAACACACTGACCGGTTCTTCGGCTTTCGGAAGCACAGAAGGCACGGTGGACGGAGGTCACCTTACGGACCTTGGTTTCCAGAGGATTGCAGACTATCTGTATCCTGTTTTCCGCAAGCTCGGATAATCAGGACATGAAGCTGTCGCAGGACGGCGGATTACGGAATCTGCATTATCTCTCCGGACGGGCAGAATTTACGCTGATAACTCACAATAGAAACAGCCCGCGGGAACAATTTCCGCGGGCTGTTTCTCGTGATTCCGACGCGATTCGAACGCGTGACCCACAGCTTAGAAGGCTGTTGCTCTATCCAGCTGAGCTACGGAACCGGGGACGCAAATATACGCTTATTTATTTTTGAATCCAAGCATTCTCAGGATATAGCTCACAACGCCGGAGGATATCATTACTATCGCCTGGGATTCGTGGGAAAGCGTAGCGAACACAATGCCGTTCTGCCAGCTCATACCGTAAATGCTGGAAAGTGCTAGGGCGATGATTGCATGGTAGGCGCCGAAGCCGCCCGGAACGGGGATGACCGATGCGAGATTGCCCACAGCCATTATGAAGAGCGTGTCGGAGATGGCAAGCGAGTTGGCCGGAGGGAATGCCTTGGCAATGCACACACACATAAGCCAGTACATTATCCAGACGCAGAACGTGCAGGTCAGGAACAGTCCCTTGTGGTCCATTTTGGAGAAGGAGATGAATCCTTTGCCTATGCCGGCGAAGAAGTCATAGACCTTGCCGGCCACGCCCCCCTTCTTCCTGAACTTGAACAGGGCCCATACCGCAAGTGCACATACGGCAAGGAAGATGACATATATCCACCAGGTGGTATAGAAGTTTTCCGCCAACGGAGTCCATACGCTCCTGCTGAAGAACTCGGACACAGCCCCGCCCTCTATCACCAGGGCAAGGAGCATTATGAACATAATGGACACGAAGTCCCAGATGCGCTCCATCGCTATGGTTCCGAATGTCTTCTCGAAATTGGCCTTGGGCGTGCAGACGATGCCGCAACGCGCTATCTCCCCCGCGAACGGAAGCATGCAGTTGGCGAAATTGCCTATGTTGACACCGCTGAAAACACGCCAGAAGCTTATATCCGGATCAAGCGGTTTCAGCAGCATTTTCCATCGTATGGACCTGAAAACGAAGGCCGAGAATCCGAAACACATCGCCACGGCAACCAGAAGGAAATTGGTGCTTCTGATTCCGTTCAGGAAGGCATCCCACTCGACGCTCCTGAACGCGAAATACAGCAGAACGACCATCAGCGCCGCCGACAGGACATACTTCAGGGTTTTGGAAAGTTTCTGATTCACGGCCGCAAATTTATAAAAAATACCGATAAAAATGCTTATTTTTGTTTCCTGACAGATTGACAACCACCTTTCTATGAAATCTATACTGGGCATAGGAAACGCGCTGACGGACATCCTCGCGATTCTGCCGGACGACACCCTTCTGAAAACATTCCATCTTCCGAAAGGAAGTATGCAGCACGTCGATATGGAGACGGGCGACGAGATCTGGAAAAGGCTCAGAACGATGGATGTACACTACGTTGCGGGAGGCTCTGCATCCAACACGATCACCTGCACCGCCATTTTCGGAATGGAATCAGGATTCATAGGCAAGATCGGAAACGACGAACTGGGTCATCTGTATCAGAGCGACCTGGAGCAGTACGGCGTGAAGTGCACGATGCTGACCGGAAAGAACTCTTCGGGACGTTCGATGGTGCTCGTTTCGGGAGCCAACCAGGAACGCACCTTCGCGGTCTATCTGGGAGCAGCCCTGGAGCTCATTCCGGAAGATCTCAAACCGGAGATGTTCAAGGGCTATGATTATTTCCACATAGAAGGATACCTTGTTCAGAATCAGGCGCTCATAAGGAAAGCAGTGCAGATGGCGCGCGATGCCGGATGCATCATCAGCATAGATATGGCATCATACAACGTCGTTGAATCCAACGACGCATTCCTGCACGACATAGTGGAGAAATACGTGGATATCGTCTTCGCAAACGAAACCGAATCCAAGGCGTTCACCAAATTCGCCGATCCGCGCAAGGCTCTGGACGAGATCTCCAAACTCTGCGACATAGCCGTAGTGAAGATCGGCAAGCAGGGATCCTGGGTCAAACAGGGTGAAGAAGTGCATTTCATCGAACCGTGGCCCGGCAAGGCCATCGACGCTACCGGAGCAGGCGACACCTATGCTGCGGGTTTCCTCTACGCGCACTCCCTGGGCATGCCCCTCAAGGTATGCGGTGAAGTGGGTTCGATAATAGCCGCCAAGGTTGTTGAAGTGATAGGTCCCAAGGTTGATATCCCGAGATGGAGGGACGCAAAAATAGAAATCGGCAAATTGATAGCGGAAAACAAATGAACATCCTTGAAAAAATAACCTCCATTGTGCAACGGATCAGTCTCAGGCATCTTGACTCCGATCCGAAGAGAACCGGGCTCGAACCCCTGTCGAACATACGTTCAGCGGCGGTGTTCATCGATGCGAACGTACCCGGAGCGGTACCGGTCATCAACTCCGTGCACGACTATTTCCGCAGCAGGGACATAAAGGTGCAGATAATAGCGATCACCTCCGGGGAGATGATCTTCGGGGAATCGATGTACGATGCGACCTTCATCCACAAGGACGACCTTAACTGGTACGGCAAGCCGCTCGAGGGCGACGACCATCCGGACCTCAAGCTGGGCGAGGACCTTTTCCTCTCCCTTTTCCCGGACAACAGCTACACGGTGGAATATCTTGCCAGATGCAGCGGAGCGAGGTTCAAGATAGGCCGCAGGCAGATCCGCGACAACATCTATGATCTTGTGATAAGCGAGAACGGCGATTTCAACCTCAACCAGCAGCAGGCGTTCCAGGCCATAATGAAGTTCGTAGAGCAAATCCAGTACTGATGTTCAGCGAATTCTATCTTAAAACGGGGCTGAAGGGTCTCGGGATGGGCATCGCGAATGTCATTCCCGGAGTCTCCGGCGGCACCATAGCCCTGCTCACCGGGATATATTCCACAATCGTCGATTCGGTCAATTCCCTCACGGAGAAGGATACCTGGGGAAGCCTCCTGCACGGCAGGTTCAGGGAGTTCTGGAAGAAGGTCAACGGAGGGTTCCTGGTCGCTCTCGGATTCGGGATACTCCTGAGCATAGTGGCATTCGCCAAACTGATGGTATTCATCCTCGGCAGGTATCCCATCCTCACCTGGGCGTTCTTCTTCGGACTCATAATGGCCTCTTCCTACTATATGCTGAGGGGCATCCGCGATTTCAAGGGGAAAGACAGAATTCCTCTGATTGCAGGTGCGGTTGCGGGCGTGGTTGTATGCACCCTTACACCTGCGCAGACCCCGGATGACCTCTGGTTCATATTCATCTGCGGAGCAGTAAGCATATGCACGATGATACTTCCGGGAATATCAGGCAGTTTCGTGCTCGTGCTCCTCGGTAAATACGAATATATCTTCCGTGCCATCGATTTCCAGTCCCCGGACTGGCCCGTGCTGATTGCCTTCGGGCTCGGATGCCTTGTGGGCGTGCTGGCTTTCGCCAAGTTCCTCCACTGGCTGCTGGGCCGCTGGGAGAAGCAGACCCTCCTCGCGCTGATAGGCTTCGTGCTGGGATCCCTGGTAAAGATATGGCCCTGGGCTGATACCGAATCCGCGAAGGCGGCCCAGATACTGAGGACCGGCTCCGCGGACGTGATTGATCTCCAGATCCCCTGGGCCATGCTGTCATTCCTGGCCGGCTGCGCCCTGGTGATCGTTCTCGAGCATCTGGCTAATCGCGGGAAATCTCGAAATTCCTGAACTGGGTGCCGCGCATGTTGCTGCGCTCCTCTCCCATATATCTCTGTTCCGACTTCAATGCGAACGCCGAAGCCTTCTTCAGACTTGCAACAGTGGCCGCTTTCTTCCCGTTGATGAGCACCAGGGCCGAGTTCCCCTTGACCGAAAGCTTGAAATGGTTCCAGTCGTCCTTGTTGACGAGATAGAATCCCGAGAACTCATCCGCTTCGCCGTTTTCACGGATGCAGGCACAGGAGAACGAGCATTTTCCGTTGATGGCCCCTATCGCGTGCTCGAAATCGAGTACGCACTCATCCCCTTCGAAAAGTTCTACCCAGAACTCATTGTTGGCATCGAAGTTCTTCGCATACATATAGAAATCGAATTCTATCGAATATGACTGCGGGAGAGCTTCGTCCATCTTCGGCGTGATGACCGAGGTATTGGCCTCGAACTGGGTGGAATAAGGAGGCAGGCTGATGACCTTGGCGCCGTTGAGTATTGTGATGCAGGATCCTCCCTGCAGGATGTTCCAGGCGGAAGGGGCCTCGCCGAATTCTCCGGAAGACGGTGCATCGGAGAAAATGAGCTGGGCATTCGCGCAGACAAGGCAGGCGAAGATGCAGAAAACGGATGTCAGTAATTTTTTCATACGGCGAAGATAGCAATAAAATTCGTATCTTCGTGGGAATTAAAACTTCGGGAAATGAGAGAACTCAGACTTACCAATACACTGACACACCGGAAAGAGCTTTTTGTTCCGGTCCATCCTGGAAGAGTGGGGATGTACGTGTGCGGACCTACCGTCTACGGGGACGCCCATCTGGGACACGCCCGCCCGGGAATCACCTATGACGTGCTGTTCAAGCTCCTGCGGCATCTGGGATACAAGGTGCGCTATGTCAGGAACATCACGGACGTGGGGCATCTCGAACACGACGCTGACGAGGGGGAGGACAAGATAGCGAAGAAGGCAAGGCTCGAGCAGCTGGAGCCGATGGAAGTGGTGCAGTTCTACACGCAGCGCTACCACGACGCGATGAGGGAGCTGGGAGTCAATCCTCCTTCCATAGAGCCGAGGGCCAGCGGACATATCATCGAGCAGATCGAGGCTGTGAAGAAGATCCTTGACGCGGGACTGGCTTACGAGAGCAACGGAAGCATCTATTTCGATGTCCGGAAGTACAACGACACATATCATTACGGTATTCTCTCGGGAAGGAACCTGGATGATACCAAGGAAGGCACCAGGACTCTGGACGGTCAGGAGGACAAGAGGGCTCCTTACGATTTCGCACTCTGGAAAAAGGCCGAACCCCAGCACATAATGCGCTGGCCTTCTCCTTGGGGAGAGGGTTTCCCGGGCTGGCATCTCGAGTGCTCGGTGATGGGAGAGAAGTATCTCGGCCACGAATTCGACATTCACGGAGGCGGAATGGACCTCATGTTCCCGCATCACGAATGCGAGATAGCCCAGAATCAGGCATCAAGGGGAACGCAGGGAGTGCACTACTGGGTTCACAACAATATGATAACCATCAACGGACAGAAGATGGGAAAGAGTCTGGGGAACTTCATCACCCTGTTCGACCTTTACAGGAAGTACAGTCCGATGACCATACGCTTCTTCATTCTCCAGGCTCACTACAGGGGCACGCTGGATTTCTCCGACGATGCCCTTCTGGCAGCGGAGAAAGGATTGAAGAGGCTTATGCAGGCAGCCCGCGACCTTTATGCGCTCGCAGGGAAGAAAATGCCTGAATACCACTACGGTGAACTCTCGGAGGCCGTTGCTCCGGATAGCTGCCCGGCCGGATCAGCCGAGGTGAAGGAGATTTGGGAAGCTGTATACGACGCCCTCTGCGACGATATGAACACTCCTGTGGCCCTGGCAAGGATATCCGATGCCGTGAAACTCATCAATACGGCCAAGGAAGGCAAGGCCACCCTGTCCGGCAAGGACCTTGACGCGCTCTGCCAGCTCTTCACCGACATAGTGTTCGGTGTGCTGGGCCTTCACGACGAGACCGTCGCAGGATCCGACAACGCGAAGGTAATCGGAGGACTTATGGATATGGTGCTGGAACAGCGCGCTGCGGCGAAGGCGGCAAAGGACTGGACCGCATCCGACCATATCCGCGACTCCCTCAAGGCGCTGGGAATAGTGGTCAAGGACACAAAGGACGGAGTTGAATGGACACTGGAATAAAGATAGTCAGCTGGAACGTGAACGGCCTCAGGGCCGTCGAGAAGAAGTGCTTCCGCGAGAGTTTCAAGCTTCTGGACGCCGATATGGTGATGATTCAGGAAACCAAGCTCAAGGCGGGGCAGATCGATCTGGAATTCCCCGGCTATGAGTCGTTCTGGAACTACGCCGACAGACCGGGTTACTCCGGCACAGCCATCTATTCGAGAATCAAGCCGCTGTCCGTGAGCTACGGGCTGGGCATAGACGAATTCGACCACGAAGGCAGGGTCATCACGCTTGAGCTGGAGGATATGTTCGTGGTCTGCGTATATGTCCCCAACTCCCAGGACGGACTGCGCCGGCTCGACTACCGCCAGAACTGGGACAAGGCGTTCAGGGAATACCTCGGAAGGCTGGCGGATATCAAACCGGTGACCGTTGGAGGGGATTTCAACGTGGCCCACAATGAGATAGACCTGAAGAATCCGTCCACCAACCACTTCAATCCGGGATTCACCGACGAGGAAAGGTCCGACTTCAGCCAGCTCCTGGACTGGGGGTTCATAGACAGTTGGAGAGAGATGCATCCACAGGAGATAAAATACTCCTGGTGGTCATACAGGATGGCCGCCCGCGAAAGGAACGTGGGGTGGCGCATCGACTATCTGCTCTGTTCCGAGGCCCTGCGGTCCAGAATGGTCGAAAGCGGCATACGCAACGACATCTACGGCTCAGACCACTGCCCCGTAGAGCTGGTTCTGAGCCGTCAGTAATAAAGGCGTCTTCCGAAAACCTTACTTCAGATTCGAGATTATCCCCTCGTTGACCTTCCTGAGTTCATCCACAGGAAGCTTGATCATCCTGTCATAGGTCATAAAGACGTTGACCTCGTTCTCCACATCCGTAAGCTGGGTGTAGATGGCTGCAGAGCATCCTGTCAGGATGAACGGTTCGAGCATCTTTGCGAACTCGGTGTACTGCTGCAGAACCTCCTGCGCGCTCTTCTTGACTCCGCCGTATCCCCAGTTGTCATTCTCCTTCCAGAGATGCCCCGGGATAGGGAATCCTATTCCGCCGTATTCCCCGAGCACGTTGACGAACTTCGATTCGAAGGCATTCATCGCCGGGCAAGGATAATGGTGGACATCGAGGACATCCCCGCAGAAATGGAAATTCCCGCCTGATGATTCATTGACAAGCCTGGTAGGGTCCTGGGCCCTGGTGAATCTTACAACCTCCTCCGTGTCGAACTGTCCCCAGGCCTCATTGAACGGAATCCACATCACGATGCACTGGAAACCCTTCAGCGATGCCATTATCTCACCCCATTCCTTGTAATAGTTGTCCTTCCACTGCTGAGGTATCGCGCAGTCCGTGCCGCCTATGTAGCTGTCCCTTGACCATACGTTCCTGCTGATCCTTGAGACCTCCTCCGGACGGAAGGCGTTGACGTCGCCGCTGTGGTCGGCGATACAAGGCATATCCTGCCATACCATAAGTCCGAGCACGTCGCACCAGTAGTACCAGCGGGCCGGTTCAACCTTTATATGTTTGCGGACAGCGTTGAAACCGAAAGCCTTCATCCTCTCTATATCCGAACGGAGAGCTTCGTCTGAAGGTGCCGTATAGAGTCCGACAGGCCACCAGCCCTGGTCGAGAGGTCCCAGCTGGAAACCTATCTTTCCGTTGAGGGCCAGCCTCTTGTAATGGTTCGGGGAGGAATCCCTCATAACCGAGATCTCACGGGCGGCAGCGTAGCCCTCAACCTTGTCGAGTACCTTCTTCCCGTTGGAAAGGACTATCCTGAGACCGTAGAGATACGGTGATTCCGGACTCCAGAGCTTCATATCAGGGACGTCCAGCACGGCATCGGCCCCCTCGGAAGAAGCGATGATCCCTCCGTTTTCCCTGTCGAAGAGCTCGACTTTAACGTCAGCTTCCCCACATATTCCGGTATGCACCGTGAACGACTTGTTCTTCAGGTCGGCCACGACCTCATAGTTCTCAACCCTGCATCCGCCTACCGGTTCCATCCAGACACTCTGCCATATGCCGGTGACCGATGTGTACCATATCCCGCGGGGATTGGCCACCTGCTTGCCGCGGGGCTGGAAACCCATATCGGTTCCGTCCCATACCTTGACCCTCAGCTTCTGGGCTCCCCGGCCGGCGAGAAGATCGGTTATGTCGAAGGTGAACGGCGTGTAGCCTCCGGTGTGCTCCCCCGCCTTCTTCCCGTTGACCCAGACCTCCGCCTTCCAGTCAACGGCCCCGAAATGCAGCAGGATGCGGGATTTGCGCCACTTTGCAGGAACGGTGAACTCCCTCTCATACCACAGGGCCTTGTCACTGCCCACTGTTTTCCGGACACCGGAAAGCTTTGACTCCACCGCGAAAGGCACGGTAATCTGACCTTCCGCCGTAAAATCGTCCGCACCGGCATCCGTTATGGCGTACGACCAGCTTCCGTTAAGGCTCTGCCAGTCGGACCGGACCATCTGGGGACGCGGATATTCACTGTGGGGAATCTGGGAATAGGATAACTGCGCGGTGAAAAACATCAGGGCGCAGCAAAGGAGAATCGTTATTCTTTTCATATGCGGTATTTATCTTCGTAAAGATACATTTTTTAATTATCTTTATGTTCCTAATCGGTATGCTATGTTCAAAATTCTGACGAAAGATATGCTCACTCCAGCGATATGCAGGATGAAAGTATATGCTCCGAGGCTGGCTGCGGCCGCAAAACCGGGCCAGTTCCTCATCGTGCGCACTGATGAGAAGGGAGAGAGAATCCCCCTTACCATAAGCGACTTCAACGCTGAAGAGGGCTGGGTGACCATCGTGACCCAGAACATAGGGGCGTCGTCCGCCGACATCGTCTCATTTGAATGCGGCGAGGCTTTCGCTGACGTTGTCGGGCCACTCGGCATCCCTTCGGAGTTCGTCGGCGCCGATCCGGAGAAACTGCGCAGTGAGCGTTACGTATTCATAGCGGGGGGCGTCGGGACAGCGCCGGTGTATCCTCAGGTGAAATGGTTGCACGACCACGGGGTTCCCGTGGATGTCATCGTGGGGGCGCGCACGGAGAATCTCCTCATCTACACTGAGGAACTCGGGGCGGTGGCCGACAATCTGTATATCTGCACCGACGACGGCTCGGCCGGATTCCACGGAGTGGGGACGGCGATGCTCGAGAAACTCGTCGGCGAAGGGAAGCGCTACAGCCGCGCCGTGGCGATCGGGCCTATGATTATGATGAAGTTCGCGACCCTCTGCTGCATGAAACTCAACATCCCGATAACGGTCAGCCTCAACACATTGATGGTGGACGGCACGGGAATGTGCGGGGCCTGCAGGGTCACCGTGGGAGGAAAGACACGGTTCGCCTGCGTCGAGGGACCGGAATTCGACGGATACCAGGTCGATTTCGACGAGGCCATGCGCCGTCAGGGGCAGTACAAAGCCGAGGAGGCTGAAGCAAAGGAACATCATATCTGCAGAATAGGGAGGAAAGACAATGCCTGAAAGAATACCAAGAGTTCAGGTCCGCGAGCAGGACGCCGGGCGTCGCGCGGGCAATTTCGAGGAAGTATGCTTCGGATATGATGACAGGGAGGCTGCGCTCGAAGCGGGCAGATGCCTGCATTGCAGGAATCCGCGCTGCGTGACGGCCTGTCCGGTCAACGTGAAGATTCCCGATTTCATAGCGCAGATAGTTGCCGGTGACATCCCGGCCGCGGCTTCGGTGATAGCTGCGGACTCGTCGCTGCCGGCCGTCTGCGGCAGGGTCTGTCCTCAGGAGACCCAGTGCGAGGGCAGCTGCATCCTCGGGGTCAAGGGTGAAGCTGTGGCCATCGGAAAACTCGAGCGCTACGTGGCCGACTGGATGCGCGCCAACCCGGCTGCAGCTACGGCTCCGCACAGGGAAGAAATCCTCCGCGGGCACAGGGTGGCGGTGGTAGGTTCGGGCCCTGCAGGTCTGGCCTGCGCGAGCGACCTTGCCAAATGGGGCTGCGAAGTCACCATCTTCGAGGCCCTTCACAAGGCCGGAGGAGTGCTTCAGTACGGCATTCCGGAGTTCCGTCTCCCTAAAGACACGGTGCTGGAACACGAGATTGACGCAGTAAGGGCCCTCGGGGTCAGAATCGAGACCGACGTCGTCATCGGAAGGACCACCACCATCGACGAACTTATGGACAGGGAGGGCTTCCAGGCTGTCTTCATAGGCAGCGGAGCAGGACTTCCGAAATTTATGGGCATACCCGGGGAGAACCTCTGCGGAGTTTTCTCGGCAAACGAATTCCTCACCAGGAACAATCTGATGAAGGCCTACAGGGACGACTACCTCACCCCCATCCACACCGGAAGGAAAGTATGCGTGGTAGGCGGAGGGAACGTTGCTATGGATGCTGCAAGAACGGCCCTGAGGCTGGGCGCGGAGGTACATATAATCTACAGGAGGACCGAAGCGGAACTGCCCGCAAGAAGGGAGGAGGTCCATCACGCGGAGCAGGAGGGCATAATCTTCAATATGCTCACCAACCCTGTGGAAGTACTTCCGGATGAAAAGGGATGGGTACGTGCGCTCAAGTGCATCAGGATGGAACTGGGAGAGAGCGACGAGAGCGGCAGACGCAGTCCCGTGCCTGTTCCCGGTTCCGAATTCGAGATCGACACCGATACGGTCATCATGGCGCTGGGGACATCCCCGAACCCGCTCATCAGCAACACCACCGACGGCCTTCAGATTACAAGGAGAGGCGGTATCGCGGCTGATATGACCGGTGCGACCACACGCAGGGGCGTATACGCAGGAGGCGACGCCGTAACTGGCGCCGCCACCGTGATTCTGGCAATGGGAGCGGGAAGGACCGCAGCCAGGGCCATAAAGGATTATCTTCTGACTCTTTAGACTATTCCTGCGAATCCGAGGAAGGCCATAGCCATTATGCTTACCGTTATCAAGGCGATAGGCAGCCCCCTGAATGACTTCGGAACGTTGTTCATCGCAAGATGCTCGCGGAGTCCCGCGAAGAGTATCATCGCAAGACCGTAACCCAGTGAAGTGGCGAGGGCATATACCGTCGCCTCGCCCAGGTTGAGCAGATGTGCGGTCCCACCGAAAGTGAACTCCTTGGTTACCACAGTAATGGCTACACCGAGCACGGCGCAGTTGGTGGTGATCAGGGGAAGGAATATGCCAAGAGCCTGATAAAGGGACGGGCTGATCTTCTTGAGAACGATCTCGACCACCTGTACAAGGGCCGCGATGACAAGGATGAAGGCTATGGTCTGGAGGAACTGCATATTGAACGGAACCAGAAGGAACTGGTTGATCAGATAAGTTACCACAGTGGCAAGGGTGATGACAAAGCACACCGCTCCGGACATTCCCACAGCAGTTCCGAGTTTGTTGGAAACACCCAGGAACGGGCAGATTCCAAGAAACTGGGACAGGAGGATATTATTTACGAATATCGCTGAGATTATGATGAGAAAGAATTCCATAACTACTTCTTGGACAACTTGTTAAACAGAACCATAAGATAGCCGAGCACCATGAATGCACCCGGGGCCATGACAAAGGCCAGGATGCCGTCACCCGGTATGAAATGCCAGTTGAAGACGGAACCGCTTCCCAATATCTCGCGGATTATTCCTATCACTGTGAGAGAAAGGGTGAATCCGATACCTATGCCGATACCGTCCAAGGCAGAATCAAGGACCGAATTCTTGTTGGCGAAGGCTTCCGCCCTGCCGAGTACGATACAGTTCACCACGATGAGAGGAATGAACAGTCCGAGAGTCTTGTAGATATCAGGGACATAAGCCTGCATCAGCAGCTGCAGCACGGTGACGAAAGTGGCGATGACAACGATATAGACAGGAATATGCACCTTGTCCGGAACGACAGGGGCGATCAGGGAGATGAAGATGTTGCTGAGAACCAGCACGAACATCGTGGCAAGTCCCATTTCCAGTCCGTTCATCGCGGATGTCGTCGTGGCCAGCGTCGGACACATTCCGAGGACCAGCACGAAAGTAGGGTTCTCCTTGATGAAACCCTTTGTTATCAGAGATAGTTTACTCATTTTCCTGCCCTCCTATCATCTTTACGAATTTTACGGCGTTGGAAACAGCAAGGGAATAGGCCCTGGAAGTTATTGTGGAAGCTGTGATGGCATCCACATCCCCTCCGTCCTTGGCGACCCTTATGTCTTCGAGCTTCTTTCCGCACGCCTGCCTTGACTCATAGCTCCAGTTCGCAAGGAATTTCGGATCCGTCGAGCATTTGGCTCCAAGACCCGGGGTTTCGCTGTGAGAAAGCACGGAAGTGTTGTAGACAGTGCCGTCCGGAAGCAGGCCTACCATAATTGAAAGAGGACCTCCGAAACCGATGGAGGTGGACTTTACGGCATACGCTATCACCTGACCGTCCTTCACGGACTGGTAATATTCATACTGAACGCCTTCCAGCTCAGCCGTGAGGGCCTCCGGGGATATCTCTCCCCCTGTCGGAAGAACCATCTCCAGGGACTCCTTGAGAGCCTTTTTCCCAGCCTGGCTGATAGGGTCCAGGGTAATCACATACACGCCTCCCAGTATGGCCGCGCAGACCAGACACACGGCCGTGAGGCAGAGAACCATATTCCTTAATGTTGATTGTGCTGCCATAGTCAGTCCCTCCCGAATTTTTTACGATGACAGCATCTGTTGATCAGAGGCACTGCCATGTTCATTATAAGTATTGCGAAGGAAACGCCTTCAGGATATGACCCGAAGTAACGTATCATCATAAGGATGAGACCGATGCCAATACCGTAAATCACTCCTCCAAGATTGCTCATAGGCGAAGTCACATAGTCCGTGGCCATGAAGCAGGCGCCCAGGATGAGACCTCCTGTAAGAAGGTTGAATGCGGCTCCGGTATAGACTGCAGGGTCGATGCAGTGGAAAACGGCGGCAATCACGGCAACGGTGGCCAGGATTGAAACGGTGATCCAAGGTTTGATGACCCTGCGGATGAGCAGATATGCAAAACCGGCGAGAAGGGCTATGGCCGAAATCTCACCTGCGGAACCTCCCATATTCACGAAAAGGGTGTCCCAGTAATCAAGGCCTTCCACTGAGGCGGCCCCCTCTTCTGCAACCTTTCCGAGGAGGGTCGGTCCTGAAACGGCATCAACTCCGAAAAGCCCCTGAGGCATCTCCCAATGGGTCATATAGGTAGGGAATGACACCAGAAGGAAGACGCGCCCCACGAGGGCAGGGTTGAAGACGTTCTGTCCGAGTCCTCCGAAGGTCATCTTCGCGACTCCGACAGCGACAAGCGCACCTATGAAAACAACCCACCACGGTGTGGTGTACGGTAGGTTCATTGCCAACAGGATGCCCGTAACCACGGCTGACAGGTCACCGATGGTGCTCTGTCTCCCGAGAAGGAATCTGGTGATCAGATATTCCAACGAAACACAGGAAACGACGCTGACTGCAAGCACCAGCAGTTCCTTCCATCCGTAGAACACTACGGAGACTGTCACGGCCGGAAGCAGTGCGATTATCACATCCCTCATCAGCGACCTGGTTGAAACCGCCGAGTGGATGTGTGGTGAAGGTGATACGATATATTTTTCCATATGGATCTTATTTCTTTTCGGCAGCTGCCTTCGCTGCAGCGGCGCGCGCCTTGATGACTCCCATTACACTGCCCTTCGCAAGGCGGATATTGTCGAGCAGAGGGATGTTGGCCGGGCAGGTATACAGACAGCATCCGCACTCTATGCAGTCCTGAGCCGCATTCTGCTCAAGTCCCGCCACGTCTCCCGCCTTGTAAAGACGGTTGAGGAGGAACGGCTCGAGACCCATCGGACAGGCATCGGAGCATTTTCCACAACGGATACAGTTCCCTTCTTCGGAACGCCTGGTCATCTTTTCGCTCAGGTAAAGGATTGAAGAGGATCCCTTGACGGTGGTTGCGTCCAGATTGGCTATGGCCTTTCCCATCATAGGACCTCCGCTTATTATCTTGGCGGCGGATTCAGGGACACCGCCGGCATATTCCGCGATGTATGAAAGGGGAATACCTATGCGGAAGAGATAATTGTGATTCTTCTCCACAGGAAGGCAGTCTCCGGTCACGGTGAGTACATTCGTGATGAGAGGCATATTCTTCTGGACGGCGTCGTACACCGCCTTGGCAGTGGAAACGTTCTGAACCACGGCTCCGACGCTTATAGGAAGGCCTCCGGATTTCACCTGACGGCGCATAACAGCATCGATAAGCTGCTTTTCACCACCCTGAGGGTACTTCTTCCTGAGAACCTGTATTCTGATATCTCCAAATCCGAGGGAATCAAGCGCGGAACGCATCACGCTTATCGCCTCCTTCTTGTTGTCCTCTATGCCGATGACACAGGAACATCCTCCGAGCACCTTCTGCATGATTGCGGCCCCGATGATGATTTCCTTCGGTCTCTCAATCATCAGACGGTTGTCGCTGGTGAGGAAAGGTTCGCACTCCGCACCATTTATAATAAGGCATTCAGCCTTGCATCCGGGAGCCGGATTAAGCTTGACGTGAGCAGGGAAAGTAGCTCCGCCCAGTCCTACGACACCACAGGCCTGGATCTTCTTGAGCATGGCCTCGCGGTCTTCCGGAATCTCCGTGACAAGGGTATCCGACGTGTCGATGCCTTCAGCCCACTCGTCAGCTGCGACCTCTATCTCGACGTGTGTCATCCAGTTGCCGGCAAGGTCCTTGCGAGGAGCCACGGATTTTACGGTTCCCGTGACAGGGGAATGGACAAACGCTGAAATGAACCCTCCGGGCTCGGCTATGACCTGACCTGTCCTGACCTTGTCACCCGCAGCCACCAGCGGTTTGGCCGGAGCTCCGAGGTGCTGCGCCATTGACACATACACTGTCGGAGGAAGCGGCAGTGTCTCTATCCCGCAGGATGCGGAACGCTTGTTGTCATCCGGATGGACTCCTCCGATTCTGAAAGTTATCTTATTCATTTGCTGCCTCCTTTTTCTTACGCTCTGCTATGCGTGCCTTGACCGCCTCCTTGTCGAGAGGCTTCGGGAAATTCACTCCGTGGATGGCTCCTGTAGGACAGACAGCCTCGCACTCGCGGCACAGCCTGCACTTACCGAAGTCTATGTATGCCACATTGTTCTCGAGAACGATTGCATCGTGCTGGCAGGTCTTCGCGCAGAGGCCGCATCCTATGCAGGCCGCGCTGCAGGCCTTCCTTGCTGCAGGACCCTTGTCCCTGTTAACGCAGCTGACGAACATCCGCATCCCGCGCGGACCCTTGTCCCTGAGTTCGATGATATGCTTCGGGCAGGCCTTCACACAGGCACCGCAGGCCGTACATTTAGATTCGTCCACCACCGGAAGTCCGGTTTCGGGATCCATTGACATGGCGCCGAACTGACAGGCCTCCGCACAGTCACCGCATCCCAGACAGCCGAACGAGCATCCGGTATCACCGCTGTAGAGAGCAGCCTTGACCTTGCAGGAGGCGGCACCGTCATAGATGTTGACCTTGGGACGGTTCTCACAGCTTCCGTTGCAGCGGACCACTGCGACCTGCGGCTTCTTCTCCTTGATCTCGTAACCCAGGATGGCGGCCACTTTCTTCATCACTTCATTTCCACCCACAGGGCAATAGTTGTTGTCCAGATCGGGTGCCTTGACTGCCGCGTCGGCAAAGGCCCTGCAGCCCGCAAAACCGCAGCCGCCGCAGTTGGCGCCGGGCATCACCTTCTCAATCTCGTCTATTCTCGGGTCTTCCTCAACCTTGAATTTCTTCGCGACGAAGAAAAGCAGAAGGGAAAGCACAAGACCGAGACCGGCAAGGATTACGATGGTCCAGATAATCGTGTTTGTCATTTCTTGTCAATATAAAATGAATATTCGTTCCTGAGTCTGTTCCTGAAAAGCCATATCACCGCGTAGTACATTGCGACGGCCGCTATTCCGCCGAGTCCTGACGCAAGTTCCCCGAGGCCGGTGGCCATAAGGGTCAGGAGAACGGCTATGAGCACTATGAGCGGAACCACATAGGCCAGCCATACGGCCTTCAGTCCCATACTTCTCTTCAGATAAACATTGACCGTCTGCCCCGGCTCAAGCCCGATGCAGACGGTCGGTATCTCTATTATCTTGCTTTTCGATTCCGAGACTCCGCACAACCCTCTGGCGTGGCAGGAGCTGCAGGCGGACTCGGCTGTTATCTCCACAGTGGTGAACTGTGAATCCACGGAAATGACCCGTCCCTCGTGAACTATGTCGTCAGAACTGATCATTTACCGGCATATCATCCATTTCACTGTTCATCGCCGAATCGAAGGTCCGGGACGCGCGGGCGTCAAGTGCATCCTCAGGCTCGATGAACTTAACCTGACCGGCCTTGAACAGCATATCGATGTCGGCGGTCTCTCCGTTTCGATGCTTGGCAATCATGATCTCCGTCTTCTCCCTGTCCTCGGGATTCTCCGCAAGCCCGCTGGCATCGGGACGGTGGATGAAGATGACCATATCGGCATCCTGCTCGATACTTCCTGATTCGCGGAGGTCACTGAGCTGGGGTTTTCCGGTACCTCCGGTACGCTGCACGGCATTCCTGGAAAGCTGGGAAAGGGCGATGATAGGGACATTGAGCTCCTTTGCCGTAGCCTTGAGGGTTCTGGAAATCGCGGCAACCTCCTGCTCGCGCATTCCCTTGAGTTCGGACGGGCCCTGCATCAGCTGGAGGTAATCCACAATGACAAGCCTCACCCCCTTGTTCTTTACAAGGGACTTCAGCTTCGTGCGGAACTCCATGACAGGGATGCTTGGCGTGTCATCGATGTACATAGGTGCATCGACAAGGCTCTTCAACCTTGATTCGAGCTGCTGCCATTCGTATCCTTCCAGTTTGGTCCCACCCTTGATCTTGTCAGCGCTCAGACCCGTTTCAGAGGTCATCATTCGCTTGGCAAGCTGTATGGCGGACATTTCCAGGGAGAAGAAGGCAACCGGCATATGATGGTCCACGGCCGCGTTCCTCGCAAGGTTGAGCGAGAAGGCCGTCTTTCCGACGGAAGGACGGGCGGCCAGGATTATAAGGTCGGAAGGCTGCCATCCCTGCGTGATGCTGTCAATATGGCTGAATCCCGACGGGACACCTGTCAGACCTGTGATGTTCTGTGATTTCTCAAGGGATATCATGGCCTCGTTGATGACGGACTTCAGCTCCTGCACGTCCTTCTTGACGTTGCTGCTGATGGCATCGTACACCTTGGTCTGGGCCTTGTCGATAAGGTCGTCCACATTGACGGAGTCATCGAAAGCGGTCTTGATGATGGAGTGGGATGCCGTTATGAGATCCCTCTGTATGGCCTTCTGCTTGAGAATCTTGATATAATATTCGACGTGGGCGGCGGAACCGACTTCCTGGGATATCTCCGTCAGGGTGACCACTC